>NZ_JBVVPO010000006.1:0-29736 GCF_055811795.1 Bradyrhizobium sp. MI1.7 | reverse complement strand
TTTTATTATATCTCTTTTCCTTTTTTTTGGGTGTGTTTTTGGGGTGGCCCCCCGCCCCCCCCCCCCTCCCCCCCCCCGCGTGCCCCGGGGGGGGGGGGGGGGGGGGGGGGCCCGCGCCCCCACGCCAAGAATGAAGCGGCGCGCGCTACCGAACGATGTCTCCCCGGAGGGAGATGGTTACAGCTGTAAGGAGAGGAAGGCCGCTTATGGGCCAAGCGGACATTTGAGCTGATGGCCAGGTTCGCTAAGCGGCAAAAGCGGTCCAACAGTTCAGGACGCGGATTTGTCCGCTAAGGGCCACATCCGGACATCTAGGATGTTGCCGCTCCCCGAGAACTGTTATTGTTGAGCGGTCTTGCGTCTAGGGGATGATGATTGTGTCTCCAGCAGAACTGTCGAGCAGCGAGGCGGAACTCCGGTCGTTCATTTCGGTCGCGATCCCAACCTTTCGACGTCCTTTTGGGCTGCAACGCGCGATCGAAAGCGTGCTGCAGCAGGACTTCTCCGATTGGGAAATGGTGATCAGCGACGACGAAGGGTTAGTGGGCGAGAGTTGTCGCCTCTTGTCCGAATATGTCAGCACAGAACCGCGCATCCGAGTCGTCGAGAACCGCAGAGGCCGTGGTCAGGTCGAGAACACGAACAATGCGATGCTTGCGTGTCGCGGTCCCTGGATCAAATTGTTGCATGACGACGACTGGCTCGCGCCAGGGGCGCTTACGTCTTTCGCGAGACTTGCGTTGGCCTACCCCGCCGCGGCAGTCATCACCTCCACAAGCCATCTGGTGCAAGACAAAGGCATAAAGTACCGGCAAGGGGGTGAGATTTACGTGTATTCGGGCCAACAGTGCCTGACTGATCTCTATTTGGTGGGCAAAACGCGGTCGCTCGGAATTGTCCCATCGACGCTGTTGGTCAATAGCAACGTCGTCAAAGCCGGCTGCCTGATGCGAAACTACAAGTCGATAAGTTGGGGGGTCGACCAACTGTTCTTCATTGATCTGGCCTGCCATGGTGACATGGTAGCGATAGACGATGGTCTTATCTTTTACGACATGACCAACCACCCCTGCATCACGGCAGACGGGTCGTTCACTCACATTGACCAAGAGACAGTCGATCTCAAACGCCTCACTTGGAGCCTTTTGGAAGATAAAGGAGAACTTCCCGATCCTGAAACGGTCGTGCGTGCGTTGCGGGTTGCTCGACTACGCGGACGGATCGGCCGGCAGCCACTCGGCGCAACGATCCGTGACGCAATCCAAATCCTGCGCCCCTCGGTCCTGATGGCTCTCAACAAGATCATCCGTGCTCGGGCGCGCGCGCCGGGTGCAATTTAATTCATCCTTTCTGCGGGAACGCTCTGATCTGATAGCGCAGCTAACTGACCGCCGCTCGAAATGGCAAGGTCCGCTATGGGTCAAAAGCCGACACCGCGCCAACGCCCAAACACGTCAGCTTAGGGTCACAAGCCGAAATCAGCATCGAGCAACGCCACGTCTGCGAAGGGCCACAAGCCGACATTGCATACTGCGCCGTTGATGGGAATTGGAATGAGACCAGTATTTCCCGGCAACCGCAGCACTCATGGGGGGAGACCCATGATGGGGCAAGCTCGCGCTATCCTTTCGAGGTGTTCCGGCCTGTAAAATCGAGCGAGCTTTGGAACGAGTGTGGAGACGCGCAGAGCCGGCCTCGCTTCCACCAGGCGTGCACCGATCATCCGGGCTTCCTCGACCCTTCCAGACATCGCGTGGCATGCCGCCAGAATAAATTGTGCGTTGAGATAGTTGGGCCGATGCAGCACAGCCGACTTGGCCCATGATGACCCGTCCTCGTATCGATCCGTCAAGAAATGCGCAAACGCTATGCCGGTCTGCAGCAGAAAAAGAAACGGATCCATCGGGCTTAGACGCCCCCCGGCGTGGAACTGCTTGAGCGCCGCCTCTATGTCACCGCGCCGTATGTGTTCCCAGCCGATCGTATACCGTGCAACAGCCAGGTTCGGGTTAAGCTCATGAGCTCGGGAGACGAGGGCCACGCCATCGTCGATCTCATATAATACGGCGCCAATTGCCTGCCCGGCTCTCACGAGTACGGTTGGATCATCCTTATCGAGCTCGATCGCACGCCTTGCCAACCGTCGGGTGTCGTTCAGTTCCTGATCCGCGTCGATCGTCCAGCCGAAGATCTTTCGTTGCAGATAGCAATAAGCACCAAGCGCGTATGCTGAGGCCAATCCGGGATCGATCTCGACAGCAAGCCGGATCAGTCTGAGGGCTTCAATGTTTTGTTCGCGGGTGAATTCATAGAAGCTCGAGAGTGCACGCAGATAGTAATCGTAGGCCTGAAGATTTTCGGTTGGCTTGCGCTTTGCGCGCTCTATCTCGGCGCGCTCCAATTGAGGAAAGAGTGCGCTAATCACGCTACTCGTCACTTGGTCCTGCAGATCGAAGATATCTTTGAGCTGGCTGTCGAACCGGTCCGCCCAAAGATGAGCACCCGTCGTGGCCTCGATCAACTGCCCGGCAATGCGAACCCGATCGCCGGATTTGCGCACACTGCCTTCGAGCACATACCGAACGCCCAGCTCGCGCCCGACCTGCCTGATGTCGATAGCCTTGCCTTTGTAGGTAAAAGTGGACTGTCGCGCGATGACGAACAGCGATTTGGACCGTGAAAGGCCGGTGATGATGTCCTCGACCATGCCGTCGGCGAAATACTCCTGCTCTGGATCGGAGCTCAGGTTGGTGAATGGCAGAACGGCCAGCGACGGTTTGTCGGGAAGTGTGAGGGTGGGTTTAGCCGTCTCCCTCTGGATTTCTGTGACTGCCACAGTGGGGGCGCCGTCAGCCTCCTGCACCATACCGATAAAGCGATAGCCCTTTCTTGGCAGCGTCTTGATCAACCGCTGTTTCTCCCCGGAATCGCCAATTGCGGACCGAGCGGCATTCAGGCGGGTCGTCAGCGCGGCATCCGATACGCACCGCCCCTTCCAAATGGTTGTGATGAGCTCATCCTTGCAAACTACGCGCTCGCGGTTGCGGATGAGGTAATCCAGAAAGTCAAACGTCTGTGGCGCCAGGGCAACGACGTTTGTGTCGCGGTACAGCTCGCGGCGGCCGGAATCCAGTTCGTAGTCTTCGAAGAGATAGCGCAAGACGCGAAATCCCTTGGACGGTCTCCGGTCAGGCCCGGCAACCACTTGGAAAATAAAGAATAAGCTGTCCGTAAGGAAAATGTAAGCAGCAGATCAAGCGCGCTGGGCCGGATTTTGGCAGCATGCCAGGGTGGAAACAAGGTGCCCGAGGATGCTGCGATGAGCATGATTTATCAGACAACGGGCTTGGTCCAGACGACGGACTCTCAGCGACGCAATGTCAGCGTTTTCAGGAATTGCTGGAACGCTTTTCAAGAGTGGCGGAAATGGGAGCGGCTGAGGCGCGATCTTTGCAACCTGAGTGATCAGGAGCTGAAGGATATCGGGATTACGTATGGCGAGATCGACTACGTGGCCTCGAACCGACATACTGACCCGCGAGGCATCCGATCGGTCGGATGATGACGGCCTCCGGCAGCGGTGGACGGAACGTCGGAAATTGGTCGACGCGAGCCGCTTAGCGGCAGGGATACCGGCTTGCGCTTAGGGTCAAAGGCCGACACCGCGCCAACGCCCCAACACGCCAGCTTGGGGTCACAAGCCGAAATCAGCATCGAGCAACGCCACGTCTGCGAAGGGCCACAAGCGGACCTTGGCCAGCATCACTCGATCACCTCAGATTGCTTAGTTGGCTGCGCGCACAACGGCCGGTGGCTGCCATGAGCCCCCACCGGCCGGCAGGATCGAAGGCGCCGTTGTCTTCGGCCAATGTAAACGCATCACGAGGTAGATTTCGTCATTCGGCGCCGGCAACCAATTGGATTCCTTGTCGACGCCGGGCGAATCTTTTTGGATATACAACGTGAGAGAGCCGTCGGCATTCTTCTTCATGTCCGGCAGCATCGGCGAGTTGATCAGGTAGCGGTTGATCGGATTCTCGATCAGCAATTGGCTCTTGCCATCATACATCGTCACCGACCAGAAAGCCTCTACCGGCGGGAATTGTCCGGCGGAAAAAGTGATTGTGTACTTGTACTTGGAACCATCGAGCACCTCGCCATCAGCAAGCGCCTTCGTCATTGGATAGACGGCCTCGATTGCGTCGTTGCCATAGATGCCGCCCTTGGCTGCGGCAGCGCGCTTCAGCCAGTCGCCGCTGTAGAATTGCCGGTCTCCGAACAGCGATCCGATTTTCCAGCCATTTACGTCTTTCTGTCCACTAGCAAGATACTTTTCAACTTTCTCTTCGCCGTCCTTCATCCCCAGCCCGATTTCAATCTTGTGGGTCAGCGGAAGATCCTTGAAGTCGAAGGTCTTTCCGGGGCCGACGCCGATGCGCGTGAGCTTGGCGCGGATTTCCTTTTCCTCCGGCCCGGCCGGCGCAAATTGGAGAGCGAAGTCGAGATACTCGAAGAAGTTCTTCTTCACCAACTCCGCATTAGCCTTGGGAAAGTCGACGGCCGCTGCGGCGGGGGGCGCGGGCTGCTTGAGATAGGCCGACAGGGGCTGCACCTTATAGCCGGCCTGGACCTTCTCAACGTTCGGCATATCTGCCGGATGGAAGAGCTGGGTGCGGTAGGCGGCGGCGGAAAATTGTGTCGAGGAGCGAAACATCTTCTTGATGCCAGGCGGAGTGGCACCCTGCCAGTTCGGCCCAACCACCATATAATCTCCGGCCTCGCTTCCGGTCGCGCGGCTACCGATATATCCGTAATTGAACGTGTTGCCGTCGCAAAGCATCACTGAATAGTAGCGACTCTTGTCAACAGCCGGCACGGAAAGAACGATCGGCTCGGCGCGCAGATCGAGCCATAACAGCGAATAGGGCGTGTCGCTATTGGGAGTTATTACGGCCGTGTCTTTGTATGTATAGACACGCGCCTCGTTTTTGATCTGGTTGAACGGCGCCTTGAATTGCCCAGAGTTCCTGTCGACGGCATATTCGTACATGACGGCGTAGTTCATCACGATCGGCAGCCCGTAGATGAAGCCTTCCTCGGCGATGGCCTTGGCCTCGCGGATGTCAGGCCATTCCGCCTGCGACACACTTGGCGTCAGTGCGAATATCGAGCCCGTCAGAGCGGCGGCCAATACACTTGATCGAATGTTCATGTGAACCACCCACGCGCGAAAGGGCGCCAAATAGACACCCGGGAAGCTGGGTCATCATTTCACGAAATAGTCTCAGCGGACTACGGAAAAACGAACAGCTTGCAGCTGTCAGGCCAAATCGCGCTGAACTACAATCGAAATCCGATTTCATGAGCATTTTCCAATACGTTGATGCTCATTCGTTCGGAAAATGTCCGCTTCGGGTCAAAAGCCGACACCGCGCCAATGCCCCAACACGCCAGCTTGGGGTCACAAGCCGAAATCTGCATCGAGCAACGCCACGTCTGCGAAGGGCCAAGAGCGGCCGTCGCACGCCAGCCCATGAATAAGAGAGGTCGCCTCGCGAACGACCTCTCCTTCATGTCCGGCAATGTATCTTATTTGCGATCAGCTTTTTTGAACGGCGGCCGCGGCTTTGCGTATCACGTCGATAACCACATTTGGCTGGGAGAGCATCGGCACGTGGCTGCTCGCCACTTCGGTGACCGTCGCTCCCATGCGCTTCGACACCCAGCGTTGCAGATCCGGATGCACGGTATGGTCTTGCGTGGCCAGAATGTACCAGCTCGGCTTCGACCGCCACGCGATCTTGTCGGCGCTGAGCTTCTGTTGCTGGAACAGATTGTAGACGGGCGCATATTGGGTGGCCCAAACCAGCTTCTGGTCTTCCGCGGAGAGGTCTCCTGCGAAGAACTCGGTGCCGCTCGGAAGCATCCAGGCACGCCCATCGGCGACCTCGACGCGTGAGAAGATATCCGACGGATACTTGTCGAGCTGGTCCTGTACGGTCTCGCCGGCATCCGGAGCGACCGCTGCAATGTAGACGAGACCGACCACGCGTTCATCGGTGCCCGAGCCCGTGATGGTGGCGCCGCCATACGAATGGCCGACGAGAAGGACCGGGCTGCCAACACGATTGAGTGTGCGCCTCACCGTCGCCAGGTCCTCCTCAAAGGAGTCCAGGCCATATTGAACGGCGATCACTTCGTACCCGTCGGCCTGCAATGCTGGAATGACTTTGCTGAAACAGGAGCCATCGGCCCAAATGCCGTGACAGAAAACGATCGTTGGCTTGATTTGCGCAGACATACTGCTTTTCCTTTTTTGCACGAGCTTCAGCGATGAAGGGCATTGGAAGACCAACTCGGTTGTCGGGGCCCCCATTGCGAAAGTCAGACTATTCGTTCATAAATGGCCGATTAGCCGTCTTTCGTTCGGTTCTTTCGCGATCCAAAGTCCTGAATGACAACGATTCTAGAAAGAACGGCCGGTCTGCTGGCCTTCGTGCGGACGGTTGACGCGGGTTCTTTCGCCGGCGCCGCACGATCGATCGGCGCCAGCCCCTCGGCGGTATCGAAAAGCGTTTCGCGCCTCGAACAACGCCTCGGCGTGCGCTTGCTGCAGCGCTCAACGCGCACACTCAGCCCAACGTCCGAAGGCGCCGCTTACTACGAGCACGTCGCTCCCCATCTGCGCGCGATAGAGGAAGCCGACGACGTCGTGCAGGTTCCGGGAAACGTCCGTGGCGTGCTTCGGGTCACTGTGCCGAGTACATTTGGACGCCCGTTGATTTCCGCATGGGCGGGCTCGTTCCTGGAGCGCTATCCGGACATCAAGCTTGATCTCAGCGTCACGGACCGCCGTGTCGATCTCATCCGCGAGGGTTTCGACCTCGCTGTCAGAATTGGCGAATTGGAAGACACAAACCTGATCGGCCGCTCGTTAGGTGTCCTGCAATATGTTCTGGGCGCATCGCCGGAATACCTTCAGCGACGAGGAATCCCGCAGTCGATCGACGATCTCACGCAGCATGCCTGCCTTCGCCATCTGCTTGGTGGCCGGCCGCAAGCATTTACTTTTGCGGACGGCACACGGGTCATCCCCAATGGCCCCTTCGATAGCGACGATGCTCAGTCGTTGATTGAGGCGGTCATAAAAGGCGTTGGCATCACGCAGTTCATGCGCATCGCAATCGAGGACGAGCTCGCCGCCGGGCGATTGAATGTCGTGCTGCCGGGCATACCGATGTTCACCACACCGGTCTACGTCCTGCACGCATTCGGACGACAACTCCCCCTGCGTGCCCGCCTGTTCATCGATTTTCTTGTCGACGCTTTGGGCGTGTCGCGCAATTTGTCACTCTGAACTTTCGGAACTGGCCAGAAACGTGGTCCGACGCGCGAGCAGGGATTTCCGCCTGATCCTCTCGGCCGGCGAAATCTAAAGCGCGGGCAAGCCGGGCGGCGGCTTGCGCATGTTGGTCGCCTGCTCATAGGCGTAGGCCAGACGCAGCAGCTTGTGCTCGCTCCAGGCACGGCCTGCGAAGGTAACGCCGAGCGGATAGTCAGGCGTGTCCTTGTCGTCTGCTCCCGAAATGAAACCGCCCGGCACCATGACGCTGGGATAGCCCGCCTTCGCTGATATCACGCAGCCTGCGGCGCCGGGAAACAGCACCGCGTCGAGCTTGTGCTGGTTCATGTAGGCGTCCATGCCGCGCGTCTTGGCGGAGAGCAGGTCCATGGCCCGTGCCGATTTGTACTCGCGCTCGCTCAGATCGCCCCTGGTCATGTTGGCGGCCAGGAACAGGTCCTGGCCGAACCGCAGCGCCGTCTCCGCGTTCGCCTCGTTGAAGGCCACGATATCGGCCATGGTCTTCATCTCTGTGTTCGTCGCCCAATCGCTGAGGTAGAGGTTGAGATCGCGCTTCAGCTCGTAGAGGAAGACGATCGGCGGCGTCGCCAGATTACCCTTGTTGCGACTTAGGGGATTGCGGTTGAGCACGTTCATGCTCGTGCCCGGCCCGCCGATCCAGCCAGATGTTGGCATGTTGGCACGAACGATGACGGCGCCCAGATCCTCCAGCACCTTGATCGCGTCGGCCATCACCTTGGCCGACCTGGGCGGCAGCTTGCCGTAGTAGCGATCGTTCAGCGGATCGGCCGGGTCGCTCGGCACGCCGATGCGTGCGCCCCTCATCGCGTCGGTTGCGAGGTCGGCGCTGTAGTCGACCGGCCGCCGCTGCCGCTCGGTCGCGGGGTCGAGTGGGTCTTCGGCCGCGAGCACGTTCAATAGCATCGCCGCGTCGCGCACCGTGCGCGTCATCGGCCCTGCAGTGTCCTGGCTGTGCGCGATCGGCACGATCCCGGCCCGACTGACCAGCCCAACAGTCGGCTTCACGGTGACGAGGCCGTTTTGGCTCGCGGGATACAGCAGCGAGCCCGACGTCTCGGTGCCGATCGAGGCTGCGCAGAGGCCGGCCGCTACGGCGACGGCCGAGCCCGCGCTCGATCCGCCCGGCGGCACGACCGGGATGCCGCGATCATCCATCAGCGCCGGCACGTAAGGGTTCTTCACCTGACCGCCGAGCGACGAATAGCCCGCGGGCATGTCGGCCGCGAGAATGTTGGCGAACTCCGTCAGGTTCGCCTTGCCCAGGATCACCGCACCGGCCTTTCGCAGCAGCTTGACGATTGTGGCGTCTCTCCTGGCGCGCGCGCCCTCCAGCGCCAGCGAGCCCGCCGTCGTCGGCTGCTTGTCGCCGGTCGCGATGTTGTCCTTCACCAGGATCGGGATGCCCGCCAGCGGCCGCTTGGCCGACGGCCTGGCGTCGTCCAGCTTGCCCGCGATCCCAAGCGCGTCGGGATTAATCGCGCGCACGGAGTTGAGCGCGGGCCCGTTGCGGTCATAGGCTTCGATGCGCGCGAGATAGGTTTTGGTCAGCGCCGTGGCAGTGACCTGCCCGCTGGCCAGCGCATGAGCGATATCGCTCATCGGCGCATTGTCGAGCTTCAGGGTGATCGGTGCTTCAGCGTTGACGACAGCCGCGGCGATGCCGGCATCGCGGCGGGATGGCTTCTTCATGGCGTGCCTCGCCTGACGGCGCGTCCCGAACCATGACGCCGCGATGATCGTATATTGCCGGTGTTTTGCCCGACGGGTCAACCGCATCGCATGGCTCAGCAAGCCATCGAGCGGACGGTGCAAGCCATTGAAATATCTAACCCCGGCTACTGTGCATGGGGTTGTTTTTCAGGTTTTTGTTTTTGGGGTGCCCAAAAAGATTGACCTCTCCCGATGGGGAGAGGTCAACGTTGCAGCAGGTTCGACCTGATCGAACGGCCCCTACTCCCAGGACCAGGTCGAGAAATCGTTCTCGTATTGCGGGACGTCCTTCCAGACGCCCTTCAGCTTCTTGTTGGTGATGGTGATGAGCTGGGGCTGGTACAGGAAGCCTGCGACCGCGTCGGTGGCCAGCATCCGCTGGGCATCGCCGAGCAGCTTTGCGCGGCCAGCCTCGTCAGGCGTCGACACGATCTGCTTGTAGAGCGCGTTGAAGGCCTCGTTGTTGTAGCCGAGATAGTAGTCCGGCTCGGTGATCTTGACGAGGTCGAACGGCTCGACATGGCTGACGATGGTGAGGTCGAAATTGTGCGGGCCGTTGCCGGCGAACACCTGCGACAGCCACTGCGCCCATTCGACATTCTCGATCTTGGCGATGATGCCGACCTTGGCGAGCTGGGCCGCGAGGATCTCGCCGCCCTGCCGCGCATAGGACGGCGGCGGCAGCTTCAGCGACAGTTCGAGCGGCGTGGTGACCCCGGCTTCCGCCAGCAGCTTCTTCGCCTTCTCGGAATCGTAGGGGTTGATGCCGGTGGTGTCGACGAAGCCGAGCGCGCCGGGCACGTAGAAGCTGCCGATCGGCGTGCCGAAACCATCAGCCGCGCCGTCGACCATCGCCTTGCGGTCGATCGCGGCGAGGATGGCACGGCGCACGCGGACGTCGTCGAGCGGCTTCTTGCGCTCGTTGATGCCGACGATGGTCTTGGCACGGGAGCCGCCGACCATGACGTTGAAGCGCGGATCAGCCTTGAACTGTCCGATGGCGCGCGCAGCCGCAACGCGCGGGAACGCATCGACGTCGCCCGAGAGCAGCGCCGCGGTCTGCGCCGCCGGATCGGAGATGAAGCGGATCGTCACCTTCGACAGCTTGATCGCGGCGGCGTTGCGATAGTCGGCCCATTTGGTCAGGGTGATCGAGGAGCCCTTGGCCCAGGCCCCGAGCTGATAGGGCCCGGTCCCGACCGGCTGCGTGCCGTTGGTGGCTGCACTCTTCGGCTCGACGATCGAACCGCTCGCCTGCCCGAGCAGGAACGGCAGGTTCGGCTCGGAATATTTCACCGTGATCACGACCGTGTCACCGTCGGGCGCGTCGACCTTCTCGAAGGCCTGGAACAGGCTCTTGTCCTTGTTGGTGCTGGTCGCGATCGCGTTGCGCTCGAACGAGAACTTCACCGCCGCGGAATCGAACGGCTCGCCGTTCTGGAATTTGACGCCCTTGCGCAGCTTGAACGTGTATGTCTTCAGGTCGGGCGAGGCGGTCCAGCTCTCCGCCAGCAAGGGCGAGACGGAGCCGTCCTCGTTGATCTTGGTCAGCGTCTCATAGATGTTGTAGAGCGTCACTTCGGCGATCGCGGCCGCGGCGGCGATGGTGGGATCGAGCCCCGGCGGCTCCAGCGCCATCGCCATGACGACGCTGTCCTTCTTGCCCTGCGCCAGCACCGGCAGCGGTGCTGCGACAAGCGCGGCGGCAAATGCGACGATCGATAATTTCCTGAACATGCGTAACTCCCCGGCCTTCTCTTGTCTCAGCCTACGCCAATTCCATGGGGGACACTAACCTTCCATGACCGCGTGCGGCAATGCCATCACCGCCTCCGCCTTGTGGCAGGCGGCGAGATGGGCTTCGCCGACCTTGCGTAGCAAGGGCGGAACCTCGCGGCAATGCTGGTCGGCGAGCGGACAGCGCGCGACATAGGGGCATCCGGCAGCAGTCACCGATTGCGAGGCGATCGCCTGGGCCCCGCGCCGGCGCCGGCCGCCGCCAGCGCGCGCCCGCGGCACGGCATCCAATAGCGCCCGCGTATAGGGATGGGCACAGCGCTCGAACAGGTCCTCCGGCCTGCCCTGCTCGACGATCCGGCCGAGATACATCACCGCGACCTCGTCGCAGAGATAGTCGACCACGGCGAGGTCGTGGCTGATCAGGATGTAGCTCAGGCCGAACTGCTCCTGGAGGTCCTGCATCAAATTGAGCACCTGCGCCTGCACGGAGACGTCGAGCGCGGAAACCGGCTCGTCGGCGACGATCAGCTTCGGCTGGGTGATCAGCGCGCGCGCGATCGCGATGCGCTGGCGCTGGCCGCCGGAAAATTCGTGCGGATATTTGTCCATGTCGGCATCGCGCAGGCCGACCTGCCGCAGCACCGCGGAGACGCGGGCGCGGAACGTGGTGCGGTCGGCATCTTCCAGCACGGTGAGCGGCTCGGCGACGATGCGCGCGATGGTCTGGCGCGGATCGAGCGATCCGTAAGGATCCTGGAACACCATCTGGAAATCGCGGCGCGCACGGCGCAGCTCGTCGGGTGAGATGCGGTTGAGATCTCGCCCGAGCAGCGCGACCTGCCCCGACGTCGGCCGCTCCAGCGCCATCACCACCCGCGCGAAGGTCGACTTGCCCGAACCGGACTCGCCGACGACGCCGAGGCTCTTGCCGGCATCGACCCGCACGCTGACGCCGTTGAGCGCGCGCACCTGGCCCGGCGGGCGGAACAGGCTTTCGCGCGGCAGCGTGTAACGCTGCTCAAGATTCTTGACGTCGAGAAGCGGCGCTGCGGTCATGCGGGCAGCGCTCCGACATTCGCGGCCATGGAGACATCGGTGCGCACACAGCGCACGCCGTGACCGGGACCGACTTCGATCATCGGCGGCAGCGCCACGCGGCACTTGTCCTCGACCAGCGGACAGCGGTCGCCGAACGTGCAGCCGGCAGGCAAGTCCGCAAGTTCGGGCACCGTCCCCGAGATCGTCGTCAGCCGCGTCCCCTTGCGCGCGCCGAGCTTCGGCCGGGCGCGGAACAGGCCCTGCGTGTAGGGATGGCCCATCCGGCGGAACACCTCGTCGGTCGGCCCGCTCTCGACGACCGTGCCGCCATACATCACCATCATGCGTTGCACGTTCTCGGCGATAACGCCGAGATCGTGCGAGATCAGGATCATCGACATGCCGCGCTCCTCGACGAGATCGGCGATGAGGTCGAGGATCTGGCCCTGGATGGTGACGTCGAGCGCCGTGGTCGGTTCGTCCGCGATCAGGAGGTCGGGCTCGCAGGCGAGCGCCATCGCGATGGTGACGCGCTGGCGCTGACCGCCGGAGAACTGATGCGGATAGGCGTCGATCCGCCCTGCGGGATCGGGCAATCCGACGCGGTCGAGCAAGGCGATCGCTTCCTTGCGCGCCTGCGCCGCCGAATATTTCTTGTGACGCCGCAGCGGCTCGGCAACCTGATGCCCGATCGTGTGCATCGGGTTGAGCGCCGTCATCGGCTCCTGGAAGATCATGCTGATGCGGTTGCCGCGCAGCTTGCAATAATCCGCATCCGACAGACCGGCGAGCTCGCTGCCATCAAGCTTGATGCTGCCGGTCACGACAGCACTGTCCGGCAAGAGGCCCATCAGCGACAGCGCCGTCACCGACTTGCCGCAGCCGGATTCGCCGACGAGACCCAGCGTCTCGCCGCGCTTGAGGGCGAAGCTGACGCCGCGCACGGCCTGCGCCGGTCCGCGGCTGGTGTTGAGGCGAACGCCGAGATTGGCGACCTCGATCAGCGGCAGGGTTGAGCGCTCCCCCATCGTCATCGCTCCCGCGCCAGTCGCGGATCGAGCAGATCGCGCAGTCCGTCGCCGAGCAGATTGAGCCCGAGCACCGCGATGGCAATCGCCGCGCCCGGATAGACCGCGAGCATCGGCGACTGGAACAGCAGCGTCTGCGCATCGTTCAGCATCCGCCCCCAGGACGGCTGCGGCGGCTGCGTGCCGAGACCGAGATAGGATAGCGCGGCTTCGGCAAGGATCGCGAGCGCGAACTGGATGGTGACCTGCACGATCAGGATCGACAGGATGTTGGGCAGCACATGCTCGATGGTGATGCGGAATTTGCCCTTGCCCGACGCGCGCGCGGCCAGCACGAATTCGCGCGCCCAGATCGCGTTGGCCGAGCCGCGCGTCAGCCGGGTCAGCGTCGGGATCTGGAAAATTCCGATCGCGATGATCGAGGTCACCATGCCCGGCCCGACGACCGCGGCGAGCATGATCGCGGAGAGCACCGCCGGAAAGGCAAAGGTGAAATCGGAGAAGCGCATGATGATTTCTTCGGTCCAGCCGCGCTTGGCAGAAGCGATCAGGCCGAGGCAAACGCCGAAGGTGAGACCGATACTCACGGCGATGATGCCGACCAGAATGGTCGAGCGCGCGCCCGCGAGTAGCAGCGAGACGATGTCGCGGCCGAAGGAATCGGTGCCGAGCCAGTGCGCCGCCGACGGCGGTCGGAGCTTCGAGGCGATGTCGATCTCATAGGGCGACCACGGCGTCCACACCAGCGACAGTAGCGCCGAGGCGAGTACCAGCAGGCTCAGCGCTCCGCCCAGCACAAAGCTGCGGTGACGCAGCGCGCGGGCCCAGAAGGTGCGGGCCGGCAGCGGACGCGTTGCGATCGGGGCGTCGACCGAAGTGGTCAGGGGCGCGCTCACAAATCGTGGACCTTGATGCGGGGATCGATGAAGGCGTAGAGCACGTCGACCACGAAATTCACGATGACGACCATGGCCGCAAGCAGCATCACGCAATTGCGCACCACGATCAGGTCGCGGTTGGCGATCGACTGGAAGATCAGGCGGCCGAGGCCCGGCAGGTAGAACACGTTCTCGATCACGATGGTGCCGGCGAGCAGATTGGCGAATTGCAGCCCCATCACCGTCATCACGGGGATCATGGCGTTGCGCAGCACGTGGCTCCACAGCACTTCGCGCTTGCCGAGCCCCTTCGCGCGCGCCGTGCGGACGAAATCTTCGCGCAGCACTTCGAGCACCGCCGAGCGCGTGACGCGCGCGAGGATCGCGGCCTGCACCACGGTGAGCGAGACCGCCGGCAGCAGCAGCGACTTGATGCCGAGCCAGATGCCGTCCTCCCAGCCGGGAAAGCCGCCCGCCGAGAGCCATTGCAGCCGCACCGAGAACAGGAGGACCAGCAGGATCGCGAACCAGAAATTCGGCAGCGCGATGCCCACTTGCGTCAACGACATCACGCCGACGTCGCCGAGCTTGTTGTGGTTGGCCGCGGTGTAGATGCCGGCCGAGAGCGCCAGCGTCACCGTGATCAGCATCGACATGATCGCGAGCGGAACGGTCAGCACGAGCCGCTCCGCGATCAGGCTCGCGACCGGCGTGCCATAGACATAGCTGTTGCCGAGATCGCCGACGAGGAGGCCCTTGATCCATTGCAGATAGCGAACCGCCAGCGGCTGGTCGAGCCCGAGCTTGACCGTAAGCGCGCGCACCGCGTCGGCCGAGGCATCCGCGCCCATCAGCATCTGCGCGGCATTGCCAGGCAGCGCATCCAGCACCAGGAAAATGATCACGGATGCGCCGACCAGCGTCGCCAGCAAGGTCAACAGACGTCGAAGAAAGAATACGCTCATGCGCGCTCGGCTTCAGGGCTCATCCGCCGCACGATCAACATGTCCGGGCGCCGGAGGCAAGTCCTTTGCGGCATGTGCCTCACCTCAGCCGGGCCGGCGGGACAGAAGATCGTGCGAGGCCTCGAACAGCGCGCTCACGCGCAGCAATTCGGCATCGGCACGGAAGCGCCCGACGAGTTGAAGCCCGATCGGCAGGCCGTCGCGGCCGAAGCCGCAGGGAAGACTGATCGCGGGGTGCCCGGTCATGTTGAACGGCATGGTCCAGGGGAACCAGTGCGGCCGGACGCTGTCGAAGTGCTTGCCGTCGATCTCGATGGTGCCGAACAGGTCCTGGTCGATCGGCAGCGCGGTGCGGGTGATGGTCGGCATCGCCAAAAGATGCCCGCGCGCAAGCAGGGATTGCACGCGGCGGAACAGCGCGGTGCGCGCGAACATCGCCTCCTGATAGGCGACGCCGCTGACATTGGTCGCGAGCGCGACCTGCTTGACGAAGGCTTCGCTGAGGACGTCGCCATGCTCGGCCACCAGCTTGGCGAAACGCGTACGCCAGACGGTGTGGTTGATGGCGCGCCAGATCGGCTCGATGTCAAACCCCTCGCCGGAGAACTCCTCGAGCTCGGCACCGAGACCGGCCAGCCGGTCGAGGCTCGCCTTGAAGCTGGCCGCGACATCTGACGACACCGGGCGGCCGGGAGGCGACTCGCAGAACAGGATCCTTTGCCCGCGCAGATCGCCGCGCGGCGCGGCGGTGCCGATGAAATCGGGCACGGGCACGCCGATCGACCAGGGATCGCAGGAGTCCTCGCCGGCCATCGCCTGCATCATCAGCGCGGTGTCGGCGACCGTGCGCGTGGTCGGCGTGACATAGGTCTGGTTGCCGAAGGCGTCGAGCGCCTGGCTGTGCGCGATCACGCCGTTGCTCTGCTTCAGCCCCACCACGCCGTTGCAAGCGGCGGGAATTCGCGTCGATCCGCCGCCATCGGTCGCAATCGCAAGCGGCGCGATGCCGCTCGCCACCGCCACGGCCGCGCCGCCACTGGAGCCACCGGAGGACCGCTCCGCACTCCACGCATTGCGGGTGCGGCCGAACAAGGGCGAGTCGGTCAGGCATTTGCTGCCGAATTCGGGCGTCGTGGTCTTGCCGATCAGGATCGCGCCTTCCGCACGGAGCTTTGCCACCGCAACAGCATCCTCGGCCGGCACGTTGTCTTTGTAGGGAACGGCGCCGAACGTGGTCTTCACGCCGCCAGTGTTGACGATGTCCTTGACGGTGACGGGAAGGCCATGCAGCAGGCCAAGCGGCTCGCCCGCCATCACCTTGCGCTCGGCCGCAAGCGCCTGCGTCATCGCCTCGTCGCCGCAGAGCGTGATGAAACAGTTCAGCTCGGGCTGAAGCGCCTCGGCGCGCGCGAGCACGGCACGGGTGATCTCGACGGGCGAAATCTTCTTCGTGGCAACGAGGCCGCGCAGCTCGGTTGCGGACAGCAGGCAGGGATCGCCGTTCATCGTCAAATCATCGCTCCGAAGCCGGCCCTCGTTGGCCCAAGCATTGACAAGGCATTGACAGCGAGAATGACACTTCTGTTAACTCAGCGTCCAATACCATTTTGATGGTCAACCCATACGTTTTCGGTATGCCAATGGATCTTCACCGGCTTCGCTATTTCGTCGCCGTGGCCGAGGCGCGCAGCGTCGGCAAGGCCGCCGAACGGCTGCGGATGGCCCAGCCGCCGCTGTCGGTCCAGATCCGCAAGTTAGAGGCCGAGGTTGGCGCGCCGCTGTTCCGCCGCGGCACGCGCGGCATGGACCTGACCGAAGCGGGCCAGGCCCTGCTGGTGCGCGCCGGCGAGGCGCTGGCGCTCGCGGCCGACGGGGTCGAAGCCGCGCGGGCGGTCGCGGCCGGCAGCCGCGGGCGGATTTCGGTCGGATACATGTTCGTGCTCGCGAACGCCATGCTGCCGCGCCTGATCCCCGAGCTGCGGCGATCCATTCCCGGCGTCGACCTCGACTTCGCCGAGCTCAGCGCCTCGACGCGCGAGGCGCGGCTGCTCGACCGCAGCGTCACCGTCGCGCTGTGCATGCCGGCGATCCACCATCCCGAGATCCAGGTGGCGCGGATTGGCGCGCAGCCGTTCATGCTGGCGATGCCGAAGCGCTCGCCGCTTGCGCGCCTGAGCGCAGTGCCGATGGCGCGACTCCAGGGCCGCCCGCTGATCGCGCTGCCGCCGCCGGAGCAAGACCCCGCCTCCTCCGCGGTCGCAGCCTTGCTGCGGCGGCATCAGATCGTGATGCCGATCGCGAGCCGGGTGGAGACGGTGCATTCGGCGATGAGCCTCGTTCTCGCCGGCGAGGGGCTTGCGATCCTGCCGGCCTGCGCGAAGCTCGGCGCGCCGCAGGGCATCGTGTTCAGGCCGCTGCGGGATGCCGCCGACTCCATCGATATCGCCGTGTGCTGGCGGCGGGATTCGCAGAGCCCGCTGATCCGCACCTTCCTCAAATGCGCCGAGAAGGTCGTCGCACGGCTGTGATGCGCAGCCGCGCTAGACGCCCCACGTGACTTCATGGCTCCACGGCGGATCGGCGCCCGGGCGGGTACAGGTCATGCCGGCGCAATTGGCGGCAAAGGACAGCGCGCGGCGAAGCTCGTCCGCGCCGATGTCTTTCAGCTGCTGCCGGCTGATGCGGCCCTGCTTGTGCAGGGCGAACAGGAGCGCAGCCTGAAAACTGTCGCCGGCGCCAATGGTGTCGGCGATCTCGACCTTCGGCGCCTGAACTTCGATCTGCCCTGCTCCCGCGTGCCAGGCAATAGCCCCGTTGTTGCCGCGGGTGATGACGACGAGGCTCGTGCCCTGCCCCAACAGCAGCTTCGCGCGCTGCTCGTGGGGCTCCTCGCCGAAGAGATACGCGAAATCGACATCCGACATCTTGATGAGATCGGCTTGGCCTGCGAACTCGGCCATGCGCGCGAGATAGGCCGGCTTGTTCTTGACCAGATTGGGGCGGCAGTTCGGATCGAAGGAGATCGTCGACGACGCGCGCGCGTCCGCGATCAGGGCTTTCGTCTCGGCCGCGCCCTGGTCGTTCACCAGCGTGGTCGAGCCGACATGGACGGCCTCGATATTCGCGAACGGAATTGTGCCGCGCCGGTAGGTCCAGTTCCGTGTCGCGGTTTCGGCATCGTAGAAGGCGTAGTGCGACTCGCCCGCGACGATGCGCACGAAGGCGAGCGTGGTCTGGCGGTCGCTGCGGGTGGCCAGCCCCAGCTCGACGTTCGACGCCGTCGCATGATCTGCGATCATTCGTCCGAACATGTCGGTCGAGACGCCGCCGACAAATCCTGTCGGCGCGCCCAGCCGCGCCATGCCGATCGCGACGTTGAGGCAGGAGCCGCCGACCGCAGGCATCACCGCCTCTCGCCCCTCGGTGTTTCGCGTCGGGACGAAATCGATCAGCGCATCGCCGCAGGCAATCAACATCCGTTTCAACCTCCGGCACCCTCGCGCATCGCTTCACGGCTGCCGCGATCGACCTCGCGGAGCAGCTTGTAGACCTCGCGCTTGCGGGCATGAAACGCGGCCATGCCGGGCGCGGTCGGTTCGCTCTTCCGTCCCAGCGCCGACATCTTCGCCATGGTCTCGCCGATCGAGGCATAGGCACCGCCGGCCACCGCGCCGAGCATCGCGGCGCCCAGCAGCACGGGTTCTTTGGTTTGCGGCAGCGCGACGGTGAGCCCGGTGGTATCCGCCATGATCTGCCGCACCAGCGGACTGCGGCTCGCGCCGCCGCCCATGATCATGATGCTGGAATGGACGCCATGCGCGGCAAAGGCCTCGATCACCTCGGCGAGGCCATAAGCCAGACCGCAGAGGCCGGCGACGAACAGCCGCTCCATCGCACCAACGTCGCTGTCGAGGTCGAGGCCCGCGATCACCGCGCGGGTGTCGGGGTCGGCGTAGGGAGAGCGGTTGCCGATGAATTCGGGAAGCACATGGACGTCGCGGGCGAGCAGCGCGGCACGGCTGACGTCACCGGCGCGCGCGATGATGCGCCGCTCGAGGTACTCGATGAGGTCGACACCCTCGTTGCGCGCCGCCGCGCTCGCCTCGGCATGGCCGGGATGCGACTTGAGGAGATGGTCTATCGCCGCGCCCGCAGCCGACTGGCCGCCTTCGTTGAGCCAGAAGTCCGGCACCATGCCGGAATAATAAGGGCCCCATACGCCGGGCACGAAGCACGGCTCCATCGTCGTCGCCATGATGCAGGCCGACGTCCCCATGATGTAGGCGAGACGGTCGCTGACATCGCTCGTTCCGCCCGATCCGTCGCGTCCGCCGATCGCGCCGATGCCGCCGGCATGGGCATCGATCAGCGAGGCGCCGACCGGCGTGCCCGGCGACAGGCCGAGCTCCGCAGCCGCAGTTCGGGTGAGGCCTTCGCCGAGCCGCGTGCCGGGCGCGACGATCTCGGTGCCGATGCGGGCGTATTTCTCGCTGACGAAATCGGAGAGACCGATGCGCTTGAAGAACGGCGCGCTCCAGCCGCCGCCGTCGTGTGCGAGGTAGTTCCATTTGCAGGTGACCGTGCAGGTCGAGCGCTGCAGCGACCCGGTCGCGCGCCAGGTCAGATAATCTGCCAGATCGAAGAAATGACCGGCGGCATCGAAGCTCGCGCGCATGTGCCGCTTCAGCCACAGCAGCTTCGGCATCTCCATCTCGGGCGAGATCGAACCGCCGACATAACGCAGCACCGCGTCCCCGGTCTCGTTGATCAGCCGTGCCTCGGCCGTGGCGCGATGGTCCATCCAGACGATGACATTGCGCTGGCGGTCGCCGGAGGCACTGACGGTGACCGGCTCGCCTTGCCGATCGAGGACGACCAGCGAACAGGTGGCGTCGAAACCGATGCCGCCGACGCTGTCGGGCGCGATGGCAGCTTCCGCCATCGCCGCCCGCACCGACTTTACGCAGGCGTCCCAGATGTCGGACGACGATTGCTCGACGATGTCGCCGGCCTCGTGCCAGATCCGGATCGGATGCTTGGCGGTGGCAAGGAGGGTGCCCGCCTCGTCAAACACCCCCGCCCGCGTGCTCGTGGTCCCCACGTCGACGCCGATATACGCTCGCGGCATTGTCGCTCCCGGTCGCTCTCGTCAGTTTTGACGCAAGCCTACCAGCAAGTGTAGCCGCCATCCACCAGCACGATGCTGCCGGTCATCAGGCTCGCGGCCTCCGAGGCCAGGAACAGCACGACGGAGGCGATCTCCTCGACCTGCCCCATCCGCGCCATCGGGGTTCCGCCGATCCAGGCGTCATACATTTTCGGGGTGCTTTTCACGAAAGCATTGAGCGGCGTGTCGATATAGGTCGGCGCCACCGCGTTGACGCGGACGCCGCGCGCGCCCCATTCGGCGGCCAGCGACTTGGTCAAATGGTGCACGCCGGCCTTGGAGGCGTTGTAGAAGCACTGCTCCTGCGGCTTGTTGACGATGAAGCCCGACATCGAGCCGACATTGACGATGGCGCCGCTCCTGGCCTTCAGCATGTGCTTGCCGAATTCGCGGCAGCACCAGAAGGTGCCGTTGAGATTGACGTCGATGACGTTGAGCCAGTGCTCGTCGGTGACGGTCTCGGCCGGCGTCTCGCTGCGGGCGATGCCGGCATTGTTGACGAGGATGTCGACCTTGCCGTGGCGGGCGACGAGGTCGGCCGCGACCTCCGCCACGCGCTTCGTGTCGGTGACGTCCATGATCGCCGTCTCGATGTCAAAACCCTTCGCCTTCAGGCTGGCCTTCGCGCTGTCGGCAACCTTGCTGTCGCGGTCGCCGATGATGACCTTCGCGCCGGCTTCGGCCAGCGCTTCCGCGCAGGCGAGGCCAATGCCTTGCCCGCCGCCGGTGATGAACGCGGTCTTGCCGCTCAGCTTGAATTTTTCGAGGTACATGGTGGTCTTTCCGTTTCTTGCCGTCTCTTGCCGTCTCTTGCCGTTTCTTGTCAGCCCCGAAGCGCGTTGCCGCTGTCGTCGAAGCGATGGATGCGCGCGGGATCCGGCACCAGCGACACGCGGTCGCCGGCATGCAGGCTCAATTCGCCGATGTAGCGCGCCGTCAGCATGCCGAGCGGTCCGGCATCGACATAAAGGAAGGTGTCGCTGCCCAGATGCTCGGCGACCGCGATCGTTCCCTGCCAGCCGCCGGCGCCGTCGCGCTCGATCTTGAGATGCTCCGGCCGCACGCCGATCGTCGCCGCGCCCTTCTGCAAGGCGTGCTCGCCAGTGACGAAGTTCATCTTCGGCGAGCCGATGAAGCCGGCGACGAAGAGATTGGCGGGCCGCTCGTAGAGCTCCAGCGGCGAGCCATATTGCTCGATCTTGCCGCCATTGAGCACGACGATCTTGTCGGCCATGGTCATGGCCTCGACCTGATCGTGGGTGACGTAGATCGCGGTGGTGCCGAGCTGCTTCTGGAGCCGCGTGACCTCTATCCGCATCTGCACGCGCAAGGCCGCATCCAGGTTGGACAGCGGCTCGTCGAACAGGAACGCCTTGGGCTCGCGGACGATGGCGCGGCCGATCGCGACGCGCTGGCGCTGGCCGCCAGAGAGCTCGCGCGGCTTGCGGTCGAGATAAGGCGTCAGGTTCAGCGTCGCCGCCGCCGCCTCGACCTTGCGGTTGGTCTCGTCCTTGGAAAGACCCGCCATCTTGAGGCCGAAGCCGATATTGCCGCGCACACTCATATGCGGATAGAGCGCATAGGACTGAAACACCATCGACAGCCCGCGCTTGGCCGGCGGCGTGTCGACGACGTTCTTGCCGTCGATCAGGATCTTGCCGCCTGAGACGTCCTCGAGCCCGGCGATCAGCCGCAGCAGCGTGGTCTTGCCGCAACCGGACGGGCCGACGAACACCACGAAGGAGCCGTCCGCGATCTCGAGATCGGCGCCCTTGATGATGTGCACGGGCCCGAAGGATTTCTGTACGTCCTGAAGTGTGATCTGACCCATGATCCGCCAGCCCCTTTACTTCACCGCGCCGAAGGTGAGCCCGCGCACGAGCTGCTTCTGGCTGAACCAACCGAGGACGAGAATGGGCGCGATCGCCAGCGTCGAGGCCGCCGACAGCTTTGCCCAGAACAGCCCTTCCGGGCTCGAATAGGAGGCGATGAACGTGGTGAGCGGCGCGGCGTTCGAGGTCGTCAGGTTGAGCGTCCAGAACGCCTCGTTCCAGGCGAGGATCAGATTGAGCAGCATGGTCGAGGCGAGGCCCGGGATCGCCATTGGCGTCAGCACATAGACGAGCTCGCGGCCGATGGTAGCGCCGTCCATGCGCGCGGCTTCGAGGATGTCGCGCGGGATCTCCTTGAAATAGGTAAAGAGCATCCAGATCACGATCGGTAAGTTACCGAGGCAGAGGATGAAGATCAGTCCAGCGCGGGAATCGAGCAGGCCGAAGGTCTTGAAGATCAGATAGATCGGCACCAGCACGCCTACCGGCGGCATCATCTTGGTCGAGAGCATCCAGAGCAGGATGTCCTTGGTGCGTTTGGTCGGGGAGAACGCCATCGACCAGGCCGCGGGGATTGCGATCAGCAGCGCGATCAAGGTCGAGCCGCCGGCGATGATGATCGAGTTCAGCGCGTGATGCAGATAGTCGCTGCGCTCCTGTACGGTGGCGTAGTTTTCCGTGGTCCAGTGGAAGAACAGGAAGGACGGCGGAATCGCGAAGGCCTCTAACTCGGTCTTGAAGCTCGCCAGTACCATCCAGAGGATCGGGAAGAAGATCAGGAAGCCGAAGAACCACGCCCCGATCGTCGATACCACCACCCGCTGCGTCGTCGCCATCCGCGCCATGCTCTCATGCCTCCAGGTTGCGGCCGACGATGCGGACGAGGAAGAAAGCGACGATGTTGGCGATCACGACAGCAACGAGGCCGCCGGCGGAGGCACTGCCGACATCGAACTGGATCAGCGCCTGCGAATAGATCAGGAACGCGATGTTGGTGGTCGACAGTCCGGGACCACCGCCGGTGGTGACGTAGATCTCGGCGAACACCGTGAGCAGGAAGATGGTCTCGATCAAGATCACCACTGTGATGGGACGCGCCAGATGCGGCAGCGTGATGTAGATGAAGGCCGAGAGCGCGCTGGCGCCGTCCATCTCGGCCGCCTCCTTCTGCTCCTCGTCAAGCGATTGCAGCGCGGTGAGCAGGATCAGCGTCGCGAACGGCAGCCATTGCCAGGCGACGATCAGGATCACCGCGAGCAGCGGCGCGTCAGTGAACCAGTCGATCGGCGTCAGCCCGAATACCTTGGCGAGCCAGGCGAACAGGCCGGACACCGGATGCATCAAGAGGTTCTTCCAGACCAGCGCGCTCACCGTCGGCATCACGAAGAACGGTGCGATCACCATCAGCCGCACGATGTTGAGGCCGATCACGGGTTGATCGAGCAGCACCGCCAGGGGAATGCCGAGCAGGATGGTCAGCGCCAGCACCGAGCCGACCAGCACCAGCGTGTTCCGGAGCGAAGCGAGGAAGGCGGGATCGGTGAGGAAGTAGCGGAAATTCTCCAGGCCGACGAACGCCTCGGAGCCGGGATCGAGCAGGCTGTAATGCAGGGTCGAGAAATAGATCGTCAGCGCCAGCGGGACGATCATCCAGATGAACAGGAGCCCGACGGCCGGGGTCAGAAGCGACCGCGCAAGGAACTGCGTCTGCCGGGTTGCCATTCTTGGCCTCTCCGCTGGAGAAAGAAGGCGGCCATCCGTCCGGGGCTGGCTGGTGGATGGCCGCAAGTGTGAGCTCAGGGAGAGCTCGGGTCTACTTGATATAGCCGGCGCGCTTCATCTCGCGCTCGGTCGCGGATTGCGCGGCGGTGAGCGCGGCATCGACCGTCATCGATCCCGCGAGCGCGGCGGAGAATTGCTGGCCCACCTGCGTGCCGATGCCCTGGAATTCGGGGATCGCCGCGTATTGCACGCCGACGTAAGGCACCGGCTTCACGGTGGGCTTGTTCGGGTCGGCCGCATCAATCGAGGCCAGCGTCAGCTTCGCGAACGGCGCGACTTTCAGATAGTCCTCGTTCTGGTAGAGCGAGGTCCGTGTGCCCGGCGGCACGTTGGCCCAGCCCTCCTTCGACGCCACGAGCTTGGTGTAGTCCTTGCTGGTGGCCCAGGCGATGAACTTTTCGGCGGCTTCCGTCTTCTTGGAGCCGGCGGGGATTGCGAGGCTCCAGGCCCACAGCCAGTTGGCGTTCTTGCCGAGCCCAGTGTTCGGCGCCAGCGCAAAGCCGACCTTGTCGGCGACCTTGGACTCCTTCGGATTGGTGACGAAGGACGCCGCGACCGTGGCATCGATCCACATCGCGCACTTGCCGGCGTTGAACAGCGCCAGATTCTCGTTGAAGCCGTTCGAGCTCGCGCCGGGCGGGCCGGCCTCCTTCATCAGATTGACGTAGGTCGTAAGCGTCGTCTTCCATTCCGGCGTGTTGAACTGCGGCTCCCACTTCTCGTCGAACCAGCGCGCGCCGTAGGAATTGGCCATGGCCGACAGGAACGCCATGTTCTCGCCCCACCCGGCCTTGCCGCGGAGACAGATGCCGTAGGTGCCGGCGCTCTTGTCAGTGAGCTTCTTGGCGGCGTCGATGACGAAATCCCAGGTCGGCTTTTCCGGCATCTTCAGGCCGGCCTTCTCGAACAGGTCGGTGCGATACATCACCATCGAGCTCTCGCCATAAAACGGCGCGGCGTAGAGCTTGCCGTCGACGGAGACCGCGTCCCTGATCTTCGGCAGCAGGTCGGCGACGTCGTAATCGGCGCCGAGATTGGCGAGCGGCACCAGCCAGCCCTTCTTGGCCCAGATTGGCACCTCGTAAGTGCCGATGGTGAGGACGTCGAACTGGCCGCCCTTGGTGGCGATGTCCGTGGTGACGCGCTGGCGCAGCACGTTCTCCTCCAGCGTCACCCATTTGACGGTGATGTCCGGATTTTTCTTGGTGAATTCGCTGGTCAGCCCCTGCATGCGGATCATGTCGCCATTGTTGACGGTGGCGATGGTCAGGGTCGTTTCGGCCATCACAGGGACGGCCAGCAACAGGCAAGACGCGCCGCAGACGGCGCCGAGGACGTGTTTCACGGTGACCTCCCTAGGATCGCGCTTCTGAGCATATGCCCACGCGTTGGGCGTATGTTCGGACGAGGTGCGGCGCTTGTCAAGCAGGCGCGCGGACGTTCCCGCAACTTATGAGTGCTGCGGTGCGGGAGGGCCGGAGCTTTTCCTCCGCCTTCGCTGTCATGCCCCGCGAAAGCGGGGCATCCAGTACGACGTGTCGTGAGTTGGTTTCGCACCGGATAGGCCGCGGCGTACTGGATCATCCGCTTTCGCGGATGATGACATTGGCGCAAGTGGCTGTAGCGCCCGCCCTACCGCTCCAGAATCGCCCTTGCCGTCGCCTCGTCCGTGATCAGGCCGTTGATCAGGTGCCCGTTCAGCGCGGCCGCGATCGCCGGCACCTTGGCTGCACCGACCGCGGCGCCGATCGTCGTGGTCTTGGCCGGCACTTCCGGCGGAATGCTGGTGAGGCGCCTGTTGGTGCCGGCCTTGAGCAGGCGGCCCTTGGAATCATAGGCCCAACCGGTGATTTCGCCGATCGCCCCCTGCCGCATCATCTCGAACAATTCGTCGCGGGTGACGAAGCCGTCGACGTGGATTTGCGCCTTCTGGTCCATCTGACCGATGCCGACGAGGCGCAAGTCAGCCTTGGCCGCGACCGCCTTAACCTTCGCGATCGGCTCGATCCGCACCATCTTGTTGCGCTCGTCTTCCGACGACATCAGGAACGGCAGCGGCATCGGATAGTGCCGCGCACCGGTGCGGTCGGCGAGCCGGCCGACGGTGTCGTAGAAGCTCGCCGAACCATCGGCGGAGATGTTGCCGACCAGCGAGACGATCTGGTGGTTGGGCCGGTCGATCGGCGTCACGCGCTCGACCGCGGCGCGCACCGCCCTGCCCGTGCCGAGCGCGACGATGACGGGCGTTTCCGAACGCAACGTCGAATCCAGCAGATTGGCGCAGCGTTCGGCGATGCCTGCCGTGGCCTGCGGCGCGGCAGGATCGGCCGGCACCACCTCGCAATGGCTGAGGTCGAAGCGCTCCTTCAAGCGTGCCGCCAGTTCCATGCAGGCGGCGATGGGATGTTCGAGACGGAAGGTGATGAGACGTTCGGCGAGGCACAGCGAGACCAGCCGCTGCGCGGAGGCCCGCGAGACCTGGAGCATCTTTGCGATCTCGTCCTGGGTGTGACCGGCAATGAAATAGAGCCAGCCGGCACGCGCGGCATCGTCGAGTCTGGACCTTTCGTTCTCGACGGCCATGGCGGCCTATGCCTCCCAGAATTCGCTCATGTGCGCGAAGACCCGATCGGCCCCGGCGCCGGACAATATAGCCTGGCCGTCGCGTCCGCGATAATGGCTGCCGCCGACAAATCCCCAGACGGTCATGCCGGCAGCCTTCGCGGCCAGCACGCCACTGACGCTGTCCTCGATCACCAGTGTGCGCGCAGGGAGCGCGCCCATTTTCTCCGCCGCGTGGAGAAAGAGATCCGGCGCGGGCTTGCCGTGCGTGACCATCTGCGCCGTGTAGATCCGGTCGCCGAAATGGGGCGCGAGACCGGTCACCCTCAGCGACAGCGCGACGCGGTCGAGATCACTCGACGAGGCCACGCAACACGGCACGCGCAGTCCGGACAGGACGGTATCCGCATCGGGAATCGGATGGAGCGCTTTCTCGAAGGCGGTCAGTACGCGCGACTTCAGCCGGACGGGAAAATCGGCCGGCACCGCCTGGCCGAGTTCGCGATAGTGCTGCGTGATCGCGCTCGTGCTTCGTCCGAGAAACAGCTCGAGCGCCTGCGCAAGTGTCAGCGATATCCCAAATCCGGACAGCTCGTCCACAAGGCACTGGCAGCTCACGAGCTCGCTGTCGACGAGCACGCCGTCGCAGTCGAAAATGACCAGATCGGGCCTTTGCCGGCTTCGGTCCATCCGGCCATTCGATCATATACCCACACTTTGAGCAATAGTTCACCCGGTGGAGGACATATGCGGGTTCTCCGGGGTCAATGGGCGACCTGTCGATAGATCGCCGGCAGCGCCGCAGGCAGTCGACGGATGTTGCCGACGATGGCGTAGCCGCTGCGGCCGAACAACGTCGGGACGTAGGATTGCGCCGTCGCATCGACCGTCACGCCGAAGACCGCGATGCCGAGCCGCCGCGCCTCCTGCACGGATTTGCGGGTGTCCTCGACCGCAAAGCGCCCCTCATAATGATCGACGTCGTTCGGCTTGCCGTCGGTGAGAACGAGCAGCAACTTCTTGCGCTGCGGCTGGCGCGCCAGCTCGGCCGAGGCGTGGCGTACCGCCGCACCGATCCGTGTGTAATAGCCAGGCTTCAGCGCGCCGATCCGGCGCTCGATCGCGCCACTCATCGGCTCGCCGAAGGCCTTGACCGTTTCGAGCCGCACCCAGGAACGCCGGCGCGAGGTGAAGGTGAGGATGCTGTGGTGATCGCCGCAGGCCGACAGGCCGTGCGCAAGCACCAGCAGCGCCTCCTTCTCGACGTCGAGCACCCGATAACCGTCGACCCACGCATCCGTCGAAAGCGAGACGTCCACGAGCAGCGTGACGGCAAGATCGTCCCCTCGCGGTCGCATCGCCACATGGACCCGATCGAGACCGCCCCCGCCACTTCCGGCGCGGAGATCGCACCGCGCGCGCACGAGCGCGTCGAGATCGAGGTCGTGCCCATCGGCCTGGGCGCGCATCAATTCATGACGCGGCCGCAACACCTCGAAGCGGCGGCGCACCTGGCGGATGTGCCGACGCATGGCGTCATCAGGCGTCCAGCCCTCACCCAGCTCGGAGGCCGCACCCGCGAGCACACGGCAATGATCGGGCAGATAGGAGCTGCTGCGATAGTCCCATTCGGGATAGCTCAGGTCGGCGTTCAATGGCGATACATCGAGGGCTTCCGGCGGCAGGTCGAGATCGAATTTGAGCCGGCTCGCCGGCTTGCCGCTGCGGCGGCTGAGCGTGATCTCCTCGAGGTCGTCGGCTGCCTTCCGCGCATCCTCGTCCTCACTGTCGTCAGCCGGGCGGTCGACATTGATCATCTCGGCCATCGCGAGGATCTTTTCAAAGCGATTGAGCACGAAAGGATCGCGGCGATCGGTACCGTCTTCGCGCTCGCGGACGGCAAAACGCTTGCGATCGTCCGATGGCACTGGTGCAGCGGTCGGCACGCACGCGTCGTCACCCGCATGTGCGGGCGACAGCGCCCGTGTCCAGCAATCGCCCCAGAGCGGGCATGGCAGGATCGAACGATAGCCGGGCGGCGCCTTGTCCGGCAGCGGCCCCGTCCCCATCATCGCCGGCCACAGCTTTCCCACCGGCGGCGTATCGGCGCCGAGCAGAGCAAGCACGATCTGCTCCATGTCCTGCTCGATGCGCGGCAATGGCCGGTGCGGCCGCGCCATGGCCGTGGCCGCGGCCAGCCGGGCGTAGTCTTCGGCAAGGCCGGGACATTCCGTGAGCACAAGCACCGCGACTTCGCTGGTCCGGCGCAGCGTCAGCAGATCGCGCCGCAGCGGATCGGCCTCCGCGATCACGTCGACCGGTGCAAAGGCAAACCACGCGGCCAGCCACCGGTACAGCGCAGCATTCAGCCCGCGATCGGCGAAGATCGCGATGTTGTCGGGCAGGAAGATCGTCGCGGCGTCACGCCCGGGTTGCGCGAGCCGCTCGTCGCCGAGCCCGATGCGCTGACGCCATCCAAGCCGATGCCCGGTCCGACGGGCACTCGCGCTCGCGATCTGCACGCCCGTCTCTCCGCCAAGCGCGCGGAACATGATTGCGATCCGGCTGCGCACCTCCGCGAGCGACACCGCGTGTTCGGCATGGGCCTGATAGCTCGCGGTGCCGCCGACCAGGCGATGCCAGGCTCGGCCGACGGTTTCTTCAAGCTCGAGGAAATCGAGCATCGCATCCCCCTCAGGACATCACGGCGCGTGCGACGTCGAGCAGCGCCGCCTTGACGTCTGCGTCATCGGTGAGCGGTTCGATCATGCCGGCCAGCACCGCATCCGTAATTGAGGCTCCCGCCGCAATCAGGGTGGCGCAATAGACCACGAGACGGGTCGAAACGCCCTCCTCCAGGTCGTGCCCCTTCAGCGCGCGCAGCCGGCCGGCCAGCAGGACCAGCGGCCGCACATAGTCGGGTGCGAGCCCGCTCTCGGCCGCGACCACCGCGATCTCCTGCTCCGGGGCTAAGAAGCCGAACTCGACGGCGACGAAGCGCTGACGCGTCGACGGCTTCAACGCCTTCAGCAGCGTCTGGTAACCGGGATTGTAGGAGACCACCAGCATGAAGCTCTTCGGCGCGACCAGCTCCTCACCGGTCCGCTCCAGCGGCAGGATACGGCGGTCGTCGGTGAGCGGATGCAGCACCACCGTGACGTCCTTGCGCGCCTCCACGACTTCGTCGAGATAGCAGATGCCGCCTTCCCTCACCGCCCGTGTCAGCGGACCGTCGGTCCATACGGTGTCGCCGCCCCTTAGCAGGTAGCGGCCGGTAAGATCGGCGGCGGTGAGATCGTCGTGGCACGCGACGGTGTGAAGCGGCAGTCCTAGCCGCGCCGCCATGTGGGCGACGAAGCGCGTCTTGCCGCAGCCGGTCGGCCCCTTCAGCAGGACCGGGAGCTGGTGCCGCCAGGCGTGCTCGAACAGCGCGCATTCGTTGCCGCTCGGAACGTAAGCCGGGAGCACGAGCGCGGGTGCCGCCAGGGCGTGAAGTGCTGCTGTCATGGTTCTTCTCCGGAAATCATTCTGGAAAGGGGGGGGGGGGGGGGGGGGGGGGGGGGGGGGGGTTTTTGTGGGGGGGGGGGGGGGGGGGGGGGGGGGGGGGGGGGGGGGGGGGGGGGGGGGGGGGGGGGGGGGGGGGGGGGGGG
>NZ_JBVVPO010000005.1:198668-274919 GCF_055811795.1 Bradyrhizobium sp. MI1.7 | reverse complement strand
TATGGGTCCCGGCCTTCGCCGGGACGACACCGTTGCCTGCGCTCTACCCATCCTACACACTAAAGATCGAAATTGGTGGGCAGCATGACCACGTCGCGAATGGTCATGCCGCGCGGCCGCGTCAGCATGAACATCACGACTTCGGCCACGTCACTGGCCTCCAGCAGGCTGCCCGAGTCCCTGGCTTCCTGCAGCTTCTCGGGCGGCCAGTCCGCGAGCAGTGAGGTGACGACCGGGCCGGGCGAGATCGAGCCGACGCGAATGCCGTGCTTGAAGACCTGGCGCCGCACCGTCTGGACGAAGCAGTTGATCGCCCATTTGGACGACGCATAGACCGGCTCCCAGGGCGTCGGAAAATGCGCCGCCAGCGAACTCGTGACGATGATGTCGCCGCTCCCGCGCGCGATCATGTGCGGCAGCACGTCGTGCACGTTCTTCATCACGACGTTGACATTCAGGTTCAGCATCCGGTCGATGGCCATATTGTCGGCATCGACCAGATCGCCACCGACATAGGTGCCTGCATTCGCATGCAGGATGTCGAGCTGGCCTGCCTTCTCCAGGACGCGCGGCAGCAACGATGCGCAGTCCTTGGGATCCAGGAGGTCGACGACCAGCGGGATCACGGCGTCGCCATGCTTGTTGCCGAGCGCCTTCAGCGCGGCCTCGTCGCGGTCGACCATCACCACGCGCGCGCCCGCGGCCAGCATTGCTTCAGTGCTCGCCAACCCGATGCCCGACGCGGCTCCGGTCACGGCAGCAACCTTGCCTTCCAATTCGTTTCCCATGGGGGCACCATCCTGCTGATGGTCGGCAGTATAGCGATACAAGACGAATTGGCGATGCGGATCGCTGGCTTCGTAGGGTGGGCAAAGGCGCTCTTGCGCCATGCCCACCATCTCTCCACAAATCCGGACGAACGGTGGGCACGGCGCGCGAAGAGCACGCCTTTGCCCACCCTACGACACCGTCAGCCCCTCACCCCGCATTCGCCCTATCGAGGTCCGCGATGACGATCTTCCGCATCTCCATCATCGCCTGCATGACGCGGTTCGCTCTGGTACGGTCGGGATCGCCGAGGTAGCGGCCGAGCGCCGACGGGATCACCTGCCAGGACAGTCCAAATTTGTCCTTGAGCCAGCCGCAGCGGGATTCCTCGCCGCCGTCGGCGGTGAGGCGGCTCCAGAAGTAGTCGACCTCGGCTTGCGTCTCCACGCTGATGAAGAACGAGACCGCCTCGGTGAAGCGGTATTGCGGGCCGCCGTTGAGCGCGTGGAAGCGCTGGCCTTCGAGTTCGAACACCGCCATGAAGTCGCTGACGGTCTCGACTTCAGCGTTGGGGAACACCGCTTTGTAGAAGGCGACGGCTTCCGGGACATTGTTGGCGAACCAGAGGAATGGCGTGATTGACGTCATGAAGTTGTATCCTTTCGTCTTGGACCGGACGCGCGACCATCGCTCCAAGGACGAGCGGCGGGACGGTGTTCCGACACGGGCGCTGGTCTTTTTAAGGCGCCCCTGTCGGAACCCGAGCCGACCATTCGTCCTTTGAATGCAACGCCGATCACCCCGGAGCCGCCAGATGCCCACCATCACAGCCTTTGAAAACTCGCCCGACCGCGGCAAGGGACAGGCGCGCGATATGCGGGTTCGCTGGGCGCTGGAGGAAGTGGGCCTGCCCTACGACGTCCGCCTCGTGTCGTTCGCGGCGATGAAGGACCCTGCCCATCTTGCGCTGCATCCGTTCGGGCAGATTCCGACCTATGAGGACGGTGATCTCGTCCTGTTCGAGTCGGGCGCGATCGTGCTCCATATCGCCGAGCGCCACGTTGGATTGTTGCCAAAAGATGCGAATGCGAGGAGCCGCGCGATCGCATGGATGTTTGCCGCGCTCAACACGCTGGAGCCGCCGATCGTCGAGTTCGGGATGACGATGCTGTTCGAGCGCGACAAGGGCTGGTACGAGGAGCGGCTGCCGGTCCTGAAGGATCGCGTCCGTGTCCGCCTGGGCGAATTGTCCCGTCGCCTCGGCGGGGCCGAGTGGCTCGACGGCGCGTTCAGCGCAGGCGATCTCATGATGGTGACGGTGCTGCGCCGGTTGAACGCATCTCGCCTGCTGGAGGAATATCCCGACCTCTCAGCCTACGTCGCCCGCGGCGAAGCGCGGCCTGCGTTCCGGCGGGCGTTCGATGGGCAGCTGGCGGTGTTCACCGCCGCATCGATCGGCATATAGAGGCCGCGCCTCTCACCGAGAACCGGTACATCTCCGATCCCATACGTCGAACGGGCGACGCCGGGCGTCCTCCGATCGAATGACGCTGCGCACAATGCGCAAGGACTGTTGCCAGCCCGTCGCTCCGGCGATACGACTTGAGATGGAAGAGCCTGATATCAACCGGCCCGCATCATCCCAGGAAGGCACCGCATGAGCAACGATCTCTCCGGCGTCTGGGATGGCAGCTACATTCAACCGAGCACCGGAATGGTCACCTTCACCGCAACTCTGGTCGAAACCGGCGGCGCGCTCACCGGAAGCGTGACCGAGCCCTGCTCGAACCCGCGATGCCCGCTCCGCACCCACAACGCCTCGATCGCGGGTCAGCGCTCCGGCAACGCGGTCTCGTTCGTCAAACACTACGAGCCGCCCGGCCACGGCTACGACACGGTCCATTACGAAGGCACGGTGAACGCCGAGGCGACCGAAATCGACGGGCGCTGGCAGCTGCCTGGCTCTTCCGGCGCGTTCCTGATGATCCGCGCCAGCAAGGTCGCGCAAGCGGCCACGACGGAGCAACACGCCAAGGTGCCATCGCGCTGAAGGGAACAACCATGCTGACGCTCTATTCCTACCCGGAACTGTTCGGCGTCGCCGACAACAACGGCTACGGCCTCAAGGTCTACGCGTTCCTGAAGCTCGCAGGCCAGCCGTTCGTGCACGAGCATCTCTTCGATGCCTCTGCCGCGCCGCGCGGGCAGCTGCCTTACGTCGTCGACGACGGCGAGACCATCGGCGACAGCGAGACAATCATTGCGCATGCGATCGCCAAATATCGTCTGAGCATCGATGCCGCGCTGTCGCCGGACGCACGGCGGACCAATCATCTCGTCACCCGCATGCTGGACGATCTCTACTGGGTGATGTCGTATTCGCGCTGGAAGGACGATCGCTTCTATCCGGCATTCCGCGACGCCTTCATCGCGCAGCATCCGCAACTCGATGCCGAGGGACTGGAGAAGGCGAAGGCGTATAATTCGCAGCGCTATTATTTCCAGGGCATCGGCCGCTACACGCCCGAGCAGGCTTACGCGCGGGGGCTTGCCGATCTGCAAGTGCTGGCCGAGATCGTGCCTACGGCAGGCTTCGTCCACGGCGCGGCGCCGACCAGCATCGACGCCGGCATCTACGGCTTCATCGCCAACATCTTTTATTTTCCGATCCCGACGCCGCTGAAGGCCTTCGTCGATGCGCACGCCAATCTCGTCGCGCATTGCGAGCGGATTCATGCGGCGGTGAGCGGGCGTAATTCGTAGGGTGGGTTAGCGCAGCGTAACCCACCACTTCTGTCACAGCGGAGACGAAAGAGGTGGGTTACGCCCAGCGGACGCGCTTCGCGCATCCGCAAGGCTAACCCACCCTACGTACCTGTTTTACCGCATCGTGATCGCGAGCCCGCTCAGATCCGCATTCGCCATCAGGCCGGTCTGGTAGCCCGACAGCTCCAGCACCGCGCCCTTCTGGTTGGTCAGCACGATGGCGCGGGCGCCGCGGCCGACGGCGAGGCCGGCACCGGCCGCGCCATAGACGCCGGAGACGTCGGAGGGGCGGTTGATGTTGGAGACCCGGCCACGCAGCACGGTCTTGGAGCCACCGAAGACGAGGCCGTAGTCGAGGCCGCCGGTCGAGAGCGAATAGGAGCGGCCGCGGAAGTTCAGCACGCCCGAGCCGCCCGAACCGCCGATGATCCAGCCCGCCTTGTAGATCGTCAGCACCACGGTGCCGCCGTCGGCCAGCGCCGAGGTCGAAAGGCCGGCCAGAGCGGCAATGGCGACCAGCGCGGCGCGGAAGGTGGTAGCGAGCTTCATGGGGCGTCTCCGGGGGCTATTTTTCAAGGGAGGATTCGAATCAGACGCAGCGAATGTATCCGATGGATCGCGGCGGCAACATGATGGAGCGATGTGGGACGCGAGATGCAGCAGCGCGTTCAACCGTCATCGCCCGGCTCGACCGGGCGATCCAGTACGCCGAGACGGCAATGAGATGCGGAGAAGCCGCAGCGTACTGGATGCCCCGCCTGCCGCCTACGCTAAAGCTTCGGCGCCCCTGAACCTCGACCCCGGCGAAGCCTTGGCGTAGCCGGGTCGCGAGGCATGACGGCGGAGTTTGGGACCGCCTACCGACACCACCGCCATGATGCCATCCTGCCCCTGTTTTGCCCGACGGAGCAAGCGAATTGTTCGGCTATACCGAATTTGAAACACTCACGATTTCTACTGTGCATGGGGTTGTTTTCGCGTTTTTGTTTTACCCGCCTTCCCCAATGCCGATTGCAACTCCCCCGCATGTCGCTACGCTCGTGCGGACGACGCGACCGTTCCATCCGAGGTGATCCCATGTCGATCCAGCATTTCGCACCCCCGCCGCACGTCAAGGCGCCGCCGCTGTCCTTTGCCACGCGTGTCGGCGATCTCCTGTTCGTCTCCGGCATTCCCGGCTTCGACGGCAATGGCGCGCTGCCGGACGGTTTCGAGGCGCAGTTCGCCAACGTCGCCGTCAACATCAAGCGCGTGCTGGACGAGGCCGGCGCGACGGTCCGCGATCTCGTCAAGGTCAACGTGCTGCTCACGCGCGCCTCGGACGTCGCCGCGATGAACGCACTCTATGCCGGCGCGTTCGGCCCGCCGCCCTATCCGGCGCGCACCACGTGCGTGGTGCAGGCCCTGCCCGACCCGAAAATGCTGATCGAGATCGAGGCGGTGGCGTCACTGGCGAAGTGAACCACGCTTAGCGTATGTGTCTTGGCGCATGTGTCTTGCCAGGCACTCGGCCGAACCAAGTGCACGGCTCCCTCTGACATATCCGTGAAACGGCGGCCCCTCGGCTTGCCAAGGACCTGCTTTTACCGCACGGATTTTCGGGTCACACATCCCCACAAGGAGATTTTTCATGCGTCGCGTTCTCGCCCTCTGTGCCGTTGCCGGCATCGCCTCTTCCGTGTTTGCCGTGCCGGCGTCGGCAGCAGCAGCCGGCTATTACGTGATCCGCTGGGACAACACCGGCATCTGCCAGGTCTGGAACGAGGACCTGAAGTACAAGCCGTTCCAGTGGGGCGCTTCGACCTACAAGGTCGTCAGCAAGCCGGTCCCGACCTTCACCGCGGCTTCGGATCTCCAGATCAAGCTGCGCTCGGAGCGCCGCTGCACGCTCTGAGCGTCACGCGACGAATTTGATCTTGAGGGCGGGCCGCGCGAGCGACCCGCCCTTTTCCTTTGCGGGCGCGCGCTGGTTTTTTCCGGCTCAAATGGCGCATTTCATGCGCGCACGCTTTGAACCTGATCAGCCGACGGAGCTACTCACAACTTGTCCGGGGCGCATCCCCAAAAACGTCCCACACCATCCCTCCCCGTCATTGTCGGGAGGTGCATCACATCTTTCATTTGAGGAGCTGATCATGCGTCGTATTTCCGTGCTGTGCGTTGCTGCGGGTCTTGCCGTCACTGCCTTCGTCGCCGCGAGCCCTGCCGAAGCCAGCTATCACCTGATCCGCTGGCAGGACACCGGCTTCTGCCAGATCTGGGACGAGAGCATCCCGACCGCGCCGTGGCCCTCCGACTACGCCCGCGTCAGCACGACGGTGCCGACCTTCGTCGACGCACTCGTGCTGAAGGATCACGCGTTGAAGAGCGGTCACTGCACCTGGTAAGATTTCGATCGGCGGATCGACGAGCGGGCAAGGGCGCGACGCGTTCTTGCCCGCTCTTTTTATGGCCTGCACAGAGCGGACCGGCGAGGTGCAGCGACAGCGCGCTCTCACGCGTCCTTGTGCGCGCCGGGATGGATGAGGATGTCGCGCGCGGCGGCGAGGTCGATGAAGGCTTGCGCGCTTCCGCCTTGGTCGGGATGCTTGCCCTTGGCGGCGCGGCGATAGGCCTGGTTGATGTCGTCGCAGGTGAGCTGCACGGCGAGCGGCAGGCCGAGCATCCTGCGGGCACGATCCTCGCTGGAGAGCTTCTTCGGCATGGCGTTGCGGCGGCCGAAGCGTGGCGCGGTGAGATCATGGACGACCTCGAGGATCACGCCGACGCGGCGCTGGGCCGCCAGCGTGACGCTGTGATCGTCATTGTCCACGGCCTGGCGCAACACCGGAAGCGCCTGCTCGGCAGCCTGGCGCAGCGTGGCATCCGTGCTCATGCGCACGATCTCGGCGACGAGCCGGCCTGCCTCGGCCCAGTCGGCCGGCTGCGCCGACCGCAGGCGTTCGAGAGCGAGTTTCCAGGATTCAAGCCGTCCCATCATGCGCGCAACGTTTAGCAATGAAGATCAGTATGCCAAGGCGGCCGTTTCCGACCCCTTAATTTCGAGTTAGCCTTTCATGAAACTTCGAAACGAATCCGGGAGGAAATTGTCATGGCATTGCTCGCAAACCACGTCGCCGTCGTCACGGGCGCCGGATCCGGCATCGGCCGGGCGATCGCGGCCGGCTACGCCCGCGAGGGCGCGCGAGTGGTGCTGCTCGACGTCAACGCCGACACGGTCGCGGAGGCCGCGCAGGAGATCCGCAAGGCCGGCGGCAACGCCGAGAGCTTTGCGCTCGATGTCACGAAGCGTGACGACTGCTTTGCGCTCGCCAGGCAGGTCGCCGACAAGGTCGGGCGGGTCTCGATCCTCGTCAACAATGCCGGCATCACCCGCCGCAACGCCTTCACCGCGGACACGGAGACGGTGGCGAAGGACTGGAACGACATCATCTCGCTCAACCTCAACGGCGTCTTCAACGTGACGCAGGCGTTCCTCGCGCCGCTGCGGGCCGCCAAGGGCCGCATCGTCAATATCGGCTCGATCCAGTCCTTCGTGCATCTGCGCACACCGAGCTCGGCGGCGTATACGACCTCGAAGCACGGCGTGCTCGGCTTCACCAAGGCGCTCGCGGCCGAGCTCGGCAAGGAAGGCGTGCGCGTCAACGCGATCGGGCCGGGCTTCATCGAGACCAACATCAACGCCAACGTGCGCGCGACCAATCCGGCGCTGGTGCAGGCCTTCGTCGATCACACCCCGCTGGCGCGCACCGGCAAGCCCGAGGACATCGTGGGCCCCGCGATCTTCCTGGCGTCGGATCTGTCGGCCTATGTCACGGGGACGATCGTGATGGTGGACGGTGGGTATCGGACGGTGTGAGCGGGCGCGCAAAATCGGCCCGCATCGCTATGCATCCCGTGCCAATCGCGGCACCTTCGCGGCAATCCCAAGGTCAATTGGTGCGATCGTCCGCGATTAACCACTCGTTAACCAAACCCGCCCACCGTAGATCTACGGCTAGGGGGCCGTTGGTTCTCGATCGCTTCCAAAGATGGAAGCGGGCGTTGATCGGGAGGTGTGTTGATGACCACTGTTCATGTCGCTGCGTCCGAACCGGGCGCGCAATTTCTTGCCCCTAACCAAATCGTTCCGCTGTTGATCGGCGCGACCGTCGACGAGGTCGAGCGCGAGCTCGTGCTCCAGACGCTCGCACGCTGCGACGGCAACCGCACGCGCGCATCGCGCGTGCTCGGCCTGTCGGTGCGCACGTTGCGCAACAAGATCAGGATCTATGCGGCGTCCGGCATCGACGTGCCCGCGTATCACGACTAGCACGCGACCACGCAAGTTGGATCGTTCCGCCGGCAAGAACCGCAAGCGAGATGGTCGCGACCGCGGCCGCGATCATCTCGATGGCGCGGAGCATGAAGGCGGTCAAGACCGCCCATGCCGCCTGCGGCTCCTCGGCGAACGCGCCCGGCACGATATCGGGCACCAGCAGATGAGCGAGGCCGAGCGCTGCCGCGAGGATGACTGTCGAAATGCAGAATAGTTTCCACGCTGCGCGCATGGGTCGCTCCTCGCAAGGTTGTGGCTCCGCGCCATCCAATGACACGGTGTCTCCTGCTGTCGATTGATGTTGATCAAGCCCGTCGCGATGCGCGGGCGGAATTGCTGCTGTCGTCAAACGCCGCTAAGTAGCTTGCTTCCTTAGAGGGAGTAGTGGCGTGGCAGACGATCAGGGACGGCAGGGGCCGCGTGGGCGGCAGGGCGAGCCGGGACGGCCGGGACCGCAGGGTCATCCGGGGAAGCGAGGGCCGGACGGCCAGCGCGGCAAGCCGGGACCACAAGGCAAACCCGGGGTGGCCGGAAAGGCCGGAGCGCAGGGCAAGGCCGGCCTGCCGGGCAAGCCCGGCGAAGCCGGTGCTCGGGGCGCGGCCGGGCCGGCGGGGCCGCAAGGCCCACGCGGCGAGCCCGGACCGCCCGGCCAGCTGCCGTCGATCGAACAGGTGCTGCCGTGGCTCGATCAACTCTTCGACGCCTGGGACGAGCGCCGCCGCCAGCGCGAGCGTGAAGCCGCCGAGCGCGAGGCGCTGGAAGCCGCCGTGCATGAGGTTGAAGAGGCGATCGTCGATGACGAGGCCGACGACGGCGAAGGCGATGATCACCGGAAGAAGAAGAAAAAGAAGAAGCACGGCCACAAGGACTAACCCGGCGGAAGTTGCTTCGACGCCCCGGAGGACTCATCCTTGCGCGGCAGCATGCCCATGCGCTCGAACTGCCAGCGCATGGCGCGGTACCAGAGATAGCCGACCAGCGTGCCGAGCAGCGTCAGGATGACGAGGTTGACGCTGCTGTAGGAGCCGCTCCACCACATCATCCATGCGGTCCACAGCACGGTGAAGGTGACGGCACCTGCTCTGAGAGGAATAAGGGGGCGGCTCATGGTCGTGCTCCGGGCTGTCAAAACCCCGGCAGACATCATCGCAAGTTGAGGCCGCTCTCACCGTGAGCCAGATCACGGAATGGACGCAGGACCGCCTAACCGAACCGCAGCCGCGAACGTTCCTTGGCCTTCTCCGCCTCGATCTCACGGTCCCGCGCCGGCGCATGGGTGTGCAGCGAAGTCAGGAGCTTTCGCGCAGCCTCCGACACTTCCGCGACCGCAAGCTCGAAGGCCTCTTCATTGGCCTGCGACGGCTTGTTGAAACCGGAAAGCTTGCGCACGAACTGGAGCGCGCTGGCGTGGATCTCGTCCTCCGTCGCGGGCGGCTCGAAGTTGAACAGCGTCTTGATGTTGCGGCACATGCAGGCTCTCCCGTAGCGGTGTTCCCCTGAGGACGATCGGCGAGGCCGAAATCCTACATCCCGGGCGCAGCCGTGTCATAGGCAGGACCAGCCATATCTGATCCGCAATTATTCCCCTTGCGCGCCGCACCATCGGGGAATGTTTTTCGGGGGGCGATGATGGGTCCGGTCTCGATCCTCCGTGACCAGCTGATAAGATCGCGTCCAACGCGGCCGACCATGAGCCGCATGGGGAGAGAAACATGAAAACGTCTTGCGCTGCGCTAGCGGCCATCCTGCTGTCCATCGCAACGCCGGTTATGGCCGCCGATTATCCGGCGCCGAAGCAAGGCGACTGGATCGCCAAGGACTTCAAGTTGCACACCGGCGAGACCATGCCGGAATTGAAGCTGCACTACACCACCGTCGGCGAGCCCTCTGGCCAGCCCGTGCTGGTGCTGCACGGCACCGGCGGCTCGGGCGCGAGCATGCTGTCGCCCGCCTTCGCCGGCGAACTGTTCGGCGCGGGACAGCCGCTCGACGCGTCCAAATATTACATCATCATTCCCGACGCGATCGGCCACGGCAAATCGTCAAAACCGTCCGACGGCATGAAGACGAGCTTCCCGAAATACAATTACGACGACATGGTCGAGGCGCAGCATCGCCTCGTGAAGGAAGGCCTCGGCGTCAAGCATCTGCGGCTCGTGATCGGCAATTCGATGGGCGGCATGCAGACCTGGCTGTGGGGCGAGAAATATCCGCAGGAGATGGACGCGCTGGTGCCGATGGCCTCGCAGCCGACCGAGATGGCCTCGCGCAACTGGATGATGCGACGGATCATGCTCGACACCATCCGCAACGATCCCGACTACAATGGCGGCAATTACACCAGCCAGCCGCGCATGATGAAATATGCCATCACCGCCTACGGCATCGCCAGCATCGGCGGCACGCTCGCCTATCAGCAGCAGGCGCCGACCGCGGCCAAGGCCGACAAGATCGTCGACGAACGGCTGGCGACACCGATCACGTCCGATGCCAACGACTTCCTCTACCAGTGGGGCTCCTCGCAAGACTACAATGCCGGCGACAAGCTCGAGCAGATCGAGGCGACGCTGCTGCTGATCAACTCCGCCGACGACGAGCGCAACCCGCCGGAGACCGGCATCACGGACGCCGCGATGAAGCGGGTCAAGAACGGCAAGCTGTATCTGATCCCCGCGAGCACCGAGACGCGCGGCCACGGCACCACCGGCAACGCGAAATTCTACGTCGAGCAGGTCAGGCAATTGCTGCAAACCGCGCCGCAGCGGACGATGTGAGACGAGCAGCAAGACCGCATGTCGAACGCTCGCTTTCGCAAGGCTGCGCTGACGCTTCCCGGCGTCATCGAGGGCGCACATCACGGCCATGCCGACTTTCGCGTCGGCAAGCGCGTGTTCGCGACGCTGGGCTATCCCGATGAAAAATGGGGCATGGTGAAGCTCACTCCCAACCAGCAGGCCGTGCTCATCGACGCGGAACCGGAGATGTTTCGTCCGGTCCCCGGCGCCTGGGGCAGGAGCGGCAGCACGAATGTGAAGCTGGCGAAGATCGATCAGGTCACGTTGCGGAGCGCACTCGCGATGGCATGGCGCAATGTCGCGCCGAAATCGCTGCTTGCATCGCTCGAGACGGGATAGGAAAGATCGTACGCGCAAGTTCGCGCTGTGCGTCTGGCTGGCCGATCATACCGCAATGCATCATATGCGGCGCCTCTCACGCCGCATATTATTTGAGCATGCATTGCGCTGACAGCTCGGGCTTAATCACATCAACGATACGAATCGAGCGCGACGGAGGATCGCATGCACAGGCTCGCGCTGTGCGTTTGGCTGGCCGCGACGATGGCGCAGACGAGCGCCGCGTTCGCGTTCGACAACGGCCAATACGACCATGTGCCGCCCGACATCCGCGCCTGGTTCAAGAGCGTGATCGCGCCGAACGGCGTACCCTGCTGCGACATCTCCGACGGCCATCGCACCGACTACGATGTGCGAGGCGGCACCTATTGGGTACCGATCGAGGGACAGTGGATGGAGGTGCCCGAGCGCGCCATCATCCGCGATCGCGGCAATCCGGTCGGCCAGGCCGTGGTGTGGTACGTCCACCACCGCGGCGCCATCATCATCAGTTGCTTCGTGCCGGCCGATGCGGTGTAGACCGCTCAGGCCTTGAGGTCTCGCTTGGGCGAGGCCTCGACATATTCGATGTCATCGCCGAAATCGTCGAGCGCGGCACGAACGGATTTGGCGTCGGCCTCGGCGACGGTGAAGATCGCGGCTAGGTTTTGCCGCTTCTGTCCCGGAAACAGGCTCTCGGCGGCGTAGCCGGCATCGCCGAGCGTCTTGATGATCATGCGCCGCCGGCGCTGATCGACATGGTCGTGGAATTTGAATTGCACGGACATGATGCAAAGCTAGCCGCTCGCGGCACCCGATCAAGGGCGCGGAATCTATTTTCGTCCCTTTCTCGCCGGCTTCGCCTTTGTAGTTTTCTTGGCAGTTTTCTTGGCAGCCTTCCTGCCCGATTTCCTCGCCGGTTTCACGCGGCCAAGCGCAGCGGCAACATCCAGCAGGCCGGCGCCGTATTCCGGCGTAAAATCCTTGCCTCGCATCGCCGGCAATTTGGTCGCAGTCGCGATCAGGCGCCCGGCGACCGCAAGCCCGGCCGCCCTGGATTTCGTCTTGTTGATGTAGACGAGTGCAGCGGCGCCCGTCACATGCGGTGTTGCCATCGACGTCCCGGGCCAGGAATCGTAGCTGGTATGGTCGGCGAAGCTTGCCTTCACCCGGGGCACCGTCGACAGGATGTTGACACCCGGCGCCACCAGCTTGATGTGCTTCCCCGTATTGGAGAACGAAGCGCGCCGATGGGACTCGTCGACGGCGCCAACTCCGATCGTGTCCACGTAGCCCGCCGGGTATTCCTTCGGATTGCCGTCCTCGAACTCGTTCCCCATCGCGGTGGAGATGACGACGCCGGCATCGATCAGTTCGGCGAAGGCCGTCGCTTCCGTCTTTGAATGGTCCTCGCCGCCAATGCTGAGGTTAATGACCTTGATGTTGGAATCGAGCGCGGCCACGAGCGCCTTGCTGTAGAAATCGAAGTTGAAATTCTCGTCGTCGCCTGCGCGCTTGGGATCGTCGAACACCTTCCAGCAGTGCAACCGGCAATTGGCCAGGCCTGCGATACCGACCGAGTTATTGACCACGGCCGCGATCGTGCCGCTGACATGGGTGCCATGACCGAGAAAATCACGCGGTCCGTTGCCGTCGTGCCGATATTCCTCGATCGCGTCCACGAGATCGGGATGTCCGGCGTCGACACCGCTATCGAGCACAGCGACATGAACCCGCCCCGCACCTGGCCGCGGTCGATCGAACCATCTGATGGCGCGAAGGCCCCACTGCCGGATCTTCATGGGATCGGCGGCGGCACTGAGCCACCGGTTGGGAACGGGCTCGACCAGATCCACCGCCCTGGAGGCGCGCAGGCGCTTCAGGGTGCCTGCATCTACCTTCCCGTCCTTCAACTGCACGATCTGAAATCCGGCCAGCGCCTCCCGCGGCGGCGCCGTTGCGGAGCGTGCTATCGAGCGATGAACCGCGGCCAAAGCCATCGCCTGGGGCTGCGCGGGTGCCTCATCGTCGCCGACCACGAACAGCGGCTTCATCGACTGAAGCCCGAAATTGTCGCGCAGGAAATCGATCGGACCTCTGACGTCGTCGGGCATTGCAGCCATCAGCGCGCGTGACGTTGTCGCCTGAAGCGAGGCTGCCGCGATCTGCCGGGCAGCGGCCGGCTTCAACCGAACGATCAATTGTCCCGGGACATGCTTGCGACGGCGTGGCCGATCGCCCGCCACCCGCATTGCCTGCGTTGGGGCCATGACGAATTCCTCGCTTGAAAAGCAACAAAGTACGACACCCGTTATAAGCGAAATTTCTGGTCTACGCCACCTGCGTCATGCCGTGGCTACACTGGGCCGCACCTGCTATTTCGGGGATAGCGATCGAGCCGGAGAATGCTATCTTGTCGCCCTCAATCAGGGAGACCTTCGTGACCGATCTTTGCGCCGAAGACCTCGCCACCATCTATGCCAAGCCGAGCCCACGCGTGATCGCAAAGGCGCGTCCCGCGATCGATGCGCATGCGAAGAAATTCATCGAGATGTCGCCGTTCTGCGTGCTTGCAACGTCAGGCGTCGACGGCAGCGTCGATGCATCGCCGCGCGGCGGAGGGGTTGGCTTCGTCCATGTCGCTGGCCCCAACCAGGTGCTGATGCCCGACCGTGCCGGCAACAACCGGATCGATAGTTTTCGCAACGTCGTCGAAGGCTCGGGCTTCGTGCATCTGCTGTTCTTCGTCCCCGGCATCGACGAGACGCTGCGCGTCGGCGGACGCGGCACGCTCTCGGCCGATCCGGATCTGCTCGCATCGATGGTGGAATTCGGCAAGCCGCCGCGCGCGGTCTTGAACGTCGCGGTCAGCGAAGTCTATTTCCACTGCGGCAAGGCGCTGATGCGCTCGAAGCTGTGGTCACCGGAGAAGGTGCAGCGCTCGGTGATGCCCAGCATCGGCCAGGTCATTCACGACCAGACGGGCCTGGGGGAGCCGGAGAGCCAGGAGATCGTGGAAGAGCGCTACAAGACGCAGTTGTAGGTGAGAGCGTTCGCCGCTCGAAAGAACCGTCATGCCCGGGCTAGTCCCGCCTGCGTAGCCGAAGCCGCTTCGGCGAGGCGAAGGCCCGGGCATCCACGTCTTCGTCGCGCGGCCAAACGTGGATGGCCGGGACAAGCCCGGCCATGACGAAGGAGAGAGCCGGTGCCGGAGCTTAGTGCCCCTCGCCCTCGAGCCCACCGACGTGCTTCTGCGTGTACAGCTCGAGACCGATGCGGCCGATCAGGTCGAGCTGGGTTTCGAGGAAATCGATGTGGTGTTCCTCGTCGCTCATCAGCTTCTCGAACAGGTCACGGGTGACGTAGTCCTTGGCGCCGTTGCAATAGCCGGCGGCCTCCTGGTAGAGCGCCCGCGCGCTCATCTCGGCGGCGAGATCGCACTCGATGATCTCCTTGACGTTCTGGCCGATACGCAGGGGGTCGAGCACCTGCATGTTCGGGAAGCCGTCGAAGAACAGGATCCGCTCGGTGAGCTTGTCGGCGTGCTCCATCTCTTCGATGGACTCCTTGCGCCAGACCTTGGCCATGTCCCGCAGGCCCCAATTATCGAGGAAGCGGTAGTGCAGCCAGTATTGGTTGATTGCAGTCAGCTCGTGGCGCAGCGCCTTGTTGAGATAGTCGATGACTTTTGCGTCGCCCTGCATGATGCACTCCAAATCTTGCGTCCAAATCGGCCCTAACCGACTTTAGAACGCTTCTAAATCAGTTTAAGGACGAGAGCAACCGGCCACGGGGACGCAGCCGGGGAAAGCTCAGTCGAAATTGCGGAAGTTTTCAGCAGGCCGCGAGGGCGAACCGGGGGAGCTCGGCCGTCTCGTCATTGGCGGCCACGGTGTGGCTGTGCGGGCAGCCCGAGCAGCAGGACTTGGCGCAGGGGCCAAGCGTTTCGTCGATGATGGTCTTGATGGTACGGGCGCAGCGGCCGCATTCGGCGCTACAGCCGAGGCATCCATAGACCTGCTTGGCATGACGTACGGCGTCGTCGGACTCGGCGACCGCGGCTCGGATGTCGTCATCGCTCAGCACGTTACAGGAACAAACGATCATGGAAGCGGCAGGCCCTTCGGTGATGCGTCATCATCGATATTTAAGGGGCCGTCCGGATGCAAAGGGAAAAACCGGTATTTGAAGCTATTCCAAACTAGCCCGGAAACAGCCTAGAACGGCTCTAAAATAGGGAGTTGTGCTGGATCAATATCTTGGCGGACCTAGTCACCGCCTCCACCACCATCGCCGCCACCTCCGCAATCCCCGCCACTGCTACCGCTATCGCTGCTGGAACAGCTGTCGCTCGAGCTCCCCGAGCTGTCGCTGGAAAACCAACTCCCCAGCGAGAAGCCGTCGCTGGCCGCTGAATAGCCGTCGCCGCTACTTCCTCCGTCACCGCCAGCACCCGCGCGCGAGCGCCGGCCGCGGTTCTGGAGATGGGCGAACCAGCCATAGCCAATCGCGAAAATGACCCCTGCAGCGATCAAAGTATTCATCATCGCGTTGCCCATCGTCGTCTCCCTCGCGGACCTGCGATCCATTAATTGGTCGCCCTCAGCGAAGGTGCCGTTCATTGATCATTCAAACGAAGTATGGAACTTTACCCCCCAAAGAGTTCCCACCTGTTCGTGCGAAAGGTCACGCCAATGAAGAAGTTCTTACTGACGGTCGCCGCCGTCGCCACCCTGGCCCTCACGGCCGGGACACCGGCCCACGCTCAGCGTGGTGTCGCCGCCGGCGTGGCCGCCGGGATCATCGGTGGCGCCATTGTCGGCGGCGCGCTGGCGTCTCCGTATTATTACGGACCCGGTCCGGGCTACTCCTATGGCCCCGGCTATTACCCCCCCCCGCTACTACGCGCCGGGTCCCGGCTATGTCGCCGACGACTATTACGGCGACGGCTGCGTCTGGCAGCGGCAGCGCTTCTGGGATGGCTACGCCTGGCGCACCCGCCGCGTCAGAGTCTGTGGCTGAGGCGCGCTGAACAGGTTCGCTACGGATGCGCCGTTCATCTCCGGGCCTGAAAAAGACCGCTTTTTCTCGTCACAGCTCCGTGCGCGTTTACCGTGGATTGACCAATTGCGCGCTTCCTAGCTGCACGGTCGATTTCATCAGAGTGTGCGTGAACCTTTGAAACCCGGGCGCTCCTAACAAGGGACGTCCATCTCCCAGGAGAGCCAAGAGCATGAAGAAGACTTTTGTTGCCGCCCTCACGGTTGCGACGATCGCCGGTTCGCTGGTGACCGCCACTCCGTCCGCGAAGGCCCATGACGGCGTCGGCGCCGGCATCGCAGCCGGCCTGATCGGTGGCGCCATCGTCGGCGGCGCCATCGCGTCGAGCCGTCCCGCCTATGGCGGACCGGTCTACATTGCCGAGCCCCCGCCGCCCGCGCCCTGCTACTGGCAGCGCCAGCGCTATTGGGACGGTTACGGCTGGGTCATCCGCCCGGTTCGCGTTTGCTACTGATCTGATCGCAAGATCCGATCGCATGGCGCATCCGTGCCGCGATCGAAGCCCGGCCGAGCACCTCGGCCGGGCTTTTTTCTTTGGTGAAGAGTTAAGGCCGTTTACCGCGCCGCTTGGATCGAGCGCAGCACCTCTTCGCTCGGCCAGCAATCGACCTTGAGGCCTGCCGACTTCTGGTAGGCGCCGAGCGCCGCGCGCGTCTGCATCCCGGCCTTGCCGTCGATCTTGTCCTTGTAGAGCCCGACGCGCGTGAGCCCGCGCTGCATGGTCTCGACGTCCTTGGTGCGCAACTGCTTGGAGGCCGCCCATTGTGTCGCGAACGGCAGCGGGCTCGTCATGCGGTCGCCGAGATGGCCGACGAACAGCACGTAGAGGTCAGAGAAATTGTACTCCTTGATGACGAAGTAGTTCTTCGTCGTCAGGAACGACGGGCCGTAAATGCCTTCCGGCTGCAGCAGCGAGGCCGGCTGCGCCTGCTCAGCAGCGCTCAGCTTCTCGCCACGCACCGGCACAAAACCTTCGCGCAGCCACTGGCCGATCGGCTTCGTCACCTCGGGCACGCCGCTGGTGCAATCGACCTTGGCCGGCGCCTGCACCTCGTAAGCCCAGCGCACACCGCTCTGCCAGCCCTTGTTGACGAGCTGCTGCGCGGCCGAGGCCAGCGCATCCGGCACCGAATGCCAGATGTCGATGCGGCCGTCGCCGTCGAAGTCGACACCGTGCTTGTAATATTCGGACGGCAGGAATTGTGTGAGCCCGGTGGCACCCGCCCAGGACGAGCGCATGTCCTTGCGCGTCACCACGCCCTCGCCGAGGATCTTCAGCGACAGGATGAACTCATTCCGATAGGTGTCCTTGCGTCGCCCGACATAGGCCTGCGTCGCCAGCACGCGCACGAGATCGTAAGGCAGCGTGTAGCGGCCGTAATCGGTCTCGCGGCCCCAGATCGCGAGCATAATGGTGGCCGGCACGCCGGATTTCTTCTCGATCTCGCTCAGCGCCGGGCGATATTTTTGCAGCAGCCGCTGCCCCTCGCCCGCAAGCCGCGCGATCGAGGCTTCCTTGACGTAGTCGGCCGGCACCTGCACGAACTCGGCCTGCGACGGTGCGCCGGTCGCGGGCCGTCCGGGCAGGATCAGGTCGGGCAGCTTGTAATCAGGCTCGAGCCCGCGCGTCTGCTCATCGAATGTCGCGCGCGACACGCCGGCGGCCTGCGCCTCCGGCCAGAGCGAGGCGATGAACTGCGTGAAGGCGGCGTCGGCAGCGCGGGCGGGCGACAGGCCGCAGATGATAGCGATCACCGCAGCTATGAGCGCCCGCCGCATCATGCCCTCATCACCGCGTCAGCTTCTTGTACTTCACGCGGTGCGGAATGATGCTGTCCTGGCCGAGGCGGCGCATCTTGTCCTTCTCGTAGTCCTGGAAGTTGCCTTCGAACCATTCGACGTGGCTCTCGCCTTCGAAGGCCAGGATGTGGGTCGCGATGCGGTCGAGGAACCAGCGGTCATGGCTGATGATGACGGCGCAGCCGGCGAAATCTTCCAGCGCCTCTTCGAGCGCGCGCAACGTGTCGACGTCGAGATCGTTGGTCGGTTCGTCGAGCAGCAGCACGTTGGCGCCGGACTTCAGCATTTTTGCAAGATGCACGCGGTTGCGCTCACCGCCGGAGAGCGCACCGACCTTCTTCTGCTGGTCGGCGCCCTTGAAGTTGAACGACGAGCAATAGCCGCGCGAGTTCACTTCCTTCTTGCCGAGCAGGATCAGCTCGTTGCCGCCGGAAATCTCCTCCCACACGTTCTTGTTGCCGTCGAGCGCGTCGCGCGACTGGTCGACATAACCGAGATGCACGGTCTCGCCGACCGTGATGGTGCCCTTGTCCGGCGTTTCCTGCTTAGTGATCATCTTGAACAGCGTGGTCTTGCCGGCGCCGTTGGCGCCGATCACGCCGACGATGCCGCCAGGCGGCAGCTTGAAGGTAAGATCGTCGATCAGAAGGCGATCGCCATAGCCTTTGCTGAGCGTTTCGAAATCGACCACGTTGGCGCCGAGCCGCTCGGCGACGGGGATGATGATCTGCGCGGTCTGGGTCTGCTTCTCGCTCGCCTGCTTGAGCAGATCCTCGTAGCGCTGGTAGCGCGCCTTGGATTTGGCCTGACGCGCCTTCGGCGAGGACGCGACCCATTCCTGCTCGCGCGCGATCGTCTTCTGATGCGCAGCGTCTTCACGGCCTTCCTGCTCGAGCCGCTTCTGCTTCTGCACCAGCCAGGACGAGTAGTTGCCCTCGTAGGGAATGCCCTTGCCGCGGTCGAGCTCGAGAATCCAGCTCGTGACGTTGTCGAGGAAGTAGCGATCGTGGGTGACGATCAGGATCGCGCCGGGATAGTTGCGCAGATGGCCTTCCAGCCAAGACACGGACTCGGCGTCAAGATGGTTGGTCGGTTCGTCGAGCAGCAACAATTCGGGCTGGTCGAGCAGCAGTTTGCACAGCGCGACGCGCCGGCGCTCACCGCCCGACAGTTTCGTCACATCGGCATCGTCGGGCGGACAGCGCAGCGCGTCCATCGCCTGGTCGACCTTGCTGTCGAGATCCCAGAGGCCCTGGGCCTCGATCTCGTCCTGCAGCTTGGTCATCTCGTCGGCGGTTTCTTCCGAATAGTTCATCGCCAGCTCGTTGTAGCGATCGAGGATGGCCTTCTGCTTGGCGACACCCAGCATGACGTTCTCGCGCGCGGAGAGCGCCGGATCGAGATGCGGTTCCTGCTCGAGATAGCCGACGCGGGCGCCCTGGGCGACCCAGGCCTCGCCGTTATACTCCTTGTCGAGGCCGGCCATGATCTTGAGCAGCGTCGACTTGCCCGAGCCGTTGACGCCGAGCACGCCGATCTTGGCGTCCGGGTAGAACGACAGATGAATGTTATCGAGCACCTTCCGGGTCGGGTAGCTCTTGGTCAGGCCCTGCATGAAATAGATGAACTGGCGCGCCATCGGTCCCGTGAAACCTTCGATTTGAGGAAATTTGCTTGCCGCCGATGTAACGATCCCGCCCCCAAAGGGCAATGTTTTCCCTCCGTTCACCACGGATCAATACGGAATGGACACCATCCGGCCGCCGATCCGGACAATTGAAACCATTTTTTAATAAAGTGGGCCAAAGCTCGTCATGGCGCCGAAAAAGACGCCACCCGCGGCAGAAGCGACGGGGAGAACAGCGAGGCCGCATCATGGCTCTGATCGAGACCAATTCCATCGCCGTTCCGGCACGAGCCGGTAGCGCTTCCGGACTCGTCACGGAGATCAAGGGCTTCTGGAAGCGCTTCTTCGCCACCGCTTTCAACCCTTACCGCCCCGAGCTGCACTACATGCGTGGGCCCGGCCCCGCCTGGCGCGCCAAGCACGGCATGGATACGCCGTTCCGCCTCAAGCCCCGCGACCTCTGAGCCCTTCTCTCCTATCGGATTTTTGAACACGTCAGCTGCTTGCGCGCAGGCGTGATTGCGCGCAACCATGGCCAGGTTCCGACGATGGCGCTCCCCGCCTGGCGCCGTCACCTCTCGCCATGGATGAAAGCTGATGACGCGGCTGCGCTGTGCAATTCTCGACGACTATTTCAACCTCGCCCTCGACGTCGCCGACTGGCAAAAACTGTCCGACCGCGTCGACGTCACCGTGTTCAGCCATCCCTTTGCCTCGGAGCAGGCCGCGGCGAGCGCGCTGGCCGATTTCGAGATCATTTGCGCGATGCGCGAGCGTACGGCGTTCCCCAAGAACCAGTTCGCGTCGCTGCCGAAGCTGAAGCTGCTTTTGACCTCCGGCATGCGCAACGCCTCGATCGACATGGAGGCTGCGAAGGCGCAAGGCGTTGCCATCGGCGGCACGCAATACTCCCGCGATCCGACCGCGCCGCTGACCATGGGCCTGATCCTCGAACTGACCCGCGGCATCGGCCGCGAGAACGCGCGCATGCATGCCGGCGAGCCCTGGCAGAGCTTTGCCGGTGTCGAGATCGAGGGACTGACGCTCGGCGTCGTCGGGCTCGGCAAGCTCGGCAGCAAGATGGCGGGTATTGCGAAAGCGTTCGGCATGAACGTGATCGCCTGGAGCCCGAACCTCACGCCGGAGAAGTGCGCGGCGGCCGGCGTCGGCTACGCCACCAAGGAGGAGCTGTTCGCCAAGGCCGATATCGTCACCATCCATGTGGTGCTGAGCGATCGTTCGCGCGGACTGGTCGGAGCTGCCGATCTCGCGCGGATGAAGCCGACGGCCTTCCTCGTCAACACCGCGCGCGGCCCGATCGTGGACGAGCAGGCGCTGCTGGAAGCCTTGCAGCAGCGGAAGATCGCGGGCGCCGGCATCGACGTATTCTCGGTCGAGCCGCTGCCGGTCGACCATCCCTTCCGCAAGCTCGACAATCTCGTGCTGACGCCGCATCTCGGCTACGCCACCGAGGACGGCTTGCGCATCCATTACGGGCAGATGGTCGAGGCGATCGACGCCTTCACCGGGGGTCGCGAGCTGCCGCGCAAGCTGGCCTGAAACGAAAAGGGCGTGCCGACGGCACGCCCTTCGCGATTTGAGCTGTTTCGAAGCGCTTAGCGCACGGTGACCGGCGCGGGCAGCGGCGGCACCACCGTCGGCTGGGTGCCCGGGACGGGGCCAGCCTGGGCAGCCATCGGAGCCGGACCGGCAGCGCCCGACGTCGGCGCAGCGGAGGCGGTCGCCGTTCCCGGCGGCGGGCCACCCGGCATCACCACCACGCGGGTGCCGACCTTGACGCGGTCGAACAGGTCGGAGACGTCCTCGTTCAGCATGCCGATGCAGCCCGACGACACGAACTTGCCGATGGTCGAAGGCTGGTTGGTGCCGTGGATGCGGTAGACGGTCGAGCCGAGATACATCGCGCGTGCGCCGAGCGGATTGCCGGGGCCGCCGGCCATGAAGCGCGGCAGATAGGGCTGACGCTCGATCATCTCGGTCGGCGGATGCCAATCCGGCCACTCGGCCTTGCGGGTGATCTTCTGCACGCCGGTCCAGGTGAAGCCATCGCGGCCGACGCGGACGCCGTAGCGGATCGCACGGCCGCCTCCGAGCACGTAGTAGAGGTAGGTGTTCGGGGTATCGACGATGAGCGTTCCAGCCGGCTCCTTGGTCGCCAGCGAGACTTCCTGGCGGCGCAGGTTCGGCGACAACTGCGCGGGAGCAGCGTCGGGCTGCTCCTCGGGCGGCAGCGAAGCGATCGCCATCGGCCGGCCATCGTTGCCCACGGGCGGCTGGCCGGACTGAACCGTTCCGGTCGCGGCGGGGCCGCCAACGGCCTCCGGCGGACGCAGGCCGTCCCTGCCGGGTGCCTGACCCGGGCGATCGGCATAGATCACCGCGGGCGGGCCAGCGGGGCGGCCGTAGCGGGGATCGTCGGGCGACATCACGGGACCCTGCGGCGGCGCCGCCGAATAGACCGGCGGAGCGCCAGCCGGACGGCCATAGCGCGGATCATCGGGCGACATCACCGGCCCCTGCGGCGGGGCGGCGGAATAGACCGGCGGAGGACCAGCCGGGCGGCCGTAACGCGGATCGTCGGCCGGACCAAGCGGCGGCAGCGACGCCTGCGGCATCGCGTCGTCTTCATCGTCTAGCGAGTCGAAATTCGGCGTGCGGTCGCCGGGGCGATATTCGGCCGGAGCGCCATAGCTCGGCGCCTGCTGGACCGGATAGCTCTGAGCCTGTGCGAGCGAGGTTCCCGCCGCAGCGACTGTTGCGGCAGCGCATATCGTCAGAAAATGTTTGATCATCATCGCTCTTGTATAGTCCCCGAGCCCATCCGGACCGTTAACGGCCAGATGACCGAAGATAGCGGCACATTCAAGACATTACAGGCTGATTTGTGCCCGAGTTAGCGATTTGTGATGCAGGCACACACAGTTGCCCCGTTGCATCACGGGGCGGAAATCGCATCGAGCTGTAGATTGCCGGAGTCTCCGGCCCCGAATTTAAGGGAACGGCGCGGAGGCGTTGCGATATGTTCGAATCAGCCTGATTCGCCTCCGCTTTGAGCTTCTGTCCCGGCGTGGCGAACGGCAATCAGTACCGTCACCGCGTTCAGATGGCTCTTGGGTCCCGGCCGCCACCCGCCGGGGCGGAAATTCGTAACCCGTCCGATGCTTCCCGGCTTTCGCTTCCTGTTTGCCGCGATCCTGCTGTCAACCTCCATCCTGGTGTTCGGCCTAGGTGCCGCCGCGCTGCTGCGGGCCACCCACGAGCAGTATGTCAGCAACCCCTCCTGGCGGAACGGCCCGCAGGAAAAGGTGTTTGCGCAAAGCCCAGAGCCGGCCCAGCCGGTGCTAGCGGCGCTCCGCGCCGAGCCGGAGGCGGCCGCCGAGCCCGCGCCATCGCTGCGCGACCGGGTGCCGACCATCGGCTTGCCGGTGAACGAGCCCGAACAGGTGGCCGCCCTGACGACCGAGGCCAACGTGCCGCCGCAGGTCACCGAGGCCGCGCCTCCGGCCGCCGAGCCGGTGCAGGCCGAGGCCACGACGGAAGCCATCGCGCCGGCTCCTGCCGACACACTCACCCCGGCCGACACAACGGCATCGATCCCCGAGCCCACGCCTGCCGTGACCGCCAGCGAACCGGCGCCGGCCGATCCCGATCCCGGTGCGGCCCTCGCCTCCCCGGCGCCCGACATTGCCCCGGCCAAGGTGGCCGCGCTGAACGATCCGGCGGCGCCGGCCTTGAAGGATGCGCCGGCGAAGGCCAAGGGGGACACCAAGGGAGACGCGAAGGCGGACAGCAGCGCCCCGGACAGCAAGGCGGCCAAGCGCCAGGCGAAGGCGAAGAAGCGGCACCGCATGGTGCAGCGTCCTCCGCCCCAGCAGTTGCGGCAGAGCTATGATCCGTTCGGCCAGCAGCAGATGCTGGCGACAACGGCCACGCGCACGCGCCAGTAAGGCTACGCCGGCCCGGTCGCGACCGGCGGGCCGCCGGCCTGGCCCCACTCCGACCACGAGCCGTCATAGAGCGCGGTGTCGGTGATGCCGAGGCGATAGAGTGCGAGCGTCAACACGCCGGCGGACACGCCCGAACCGCAGCTCGTCACGATCGGCGCATCGAGCCTGACGCCGGCGTTCGCGAAGGCGGCGCGGAGATCGTCGAGCGGCTTCATCTCGCCGGTCGCGGCATCGAACAGCTGATTGTAGGGCACATTGCGCGCGCCGGGGATGTGGCCCGAGCGGATGCCCGCGCGCGGCTCAGGCGCGCGGCCCTCGAAGCGGTCGGCGGCGCGTGCGTCGATCACCTGCTCTGCGCTGCTTTCGACGTTGGCGATCAGCTGCTGCATGCTGCGCACGCGTTTTGAGTCGTAGCTCGCCCTAAACGTCGCGGGCTTCGGCTTTACCTCGCCGCTCTCGACCGGATGCCCCTCGGCGCGCCACTTCTTCAACCCGCCATTGAGAATGCGTACATTGCTGTGGCCGAAGGCCAGGAACATCCACCAGGCGCGGGGCGCAGCGACCCATCCGCCGGCATCGTAGAGGACGACGGTGTCGGCATTGGAGATGCCGAGTTGGCCTGCGTCACGGCCGAACTGCTCGGCGCTCGGATACATGTGCGGCAGCGGGTTGGAATGATCCGACACCGCGTCGACGTCGAAGAACACGGCGCCCGGCAGATGCGCGGCGAGATAGTCGTCCTTCGGCAGCGGCAGCACGCCCGGCAGCTTGAAGCTGGCGTCGAGGATCTTGACGTTGGCGTCGCCAATGTGGGCGGCGAGCCATTCGGTGGAGACGAGGGGGTCGGTGACGGTCATGCGAGGTCTTTCTTGTCATTCCGAAGTTGAAGCAATGCGCATCAAACTCCGCTGTCAACGCCCGGCTTGACCGGGCGATCCAGTATTCCAGAGGCGGTTGTGATTGAGTCGAGACGCTGCGGCGTACTGGATTCCCCACTTCGCGGGGAATGACAGCGGAGATTGACGCGACAGCGCAGCACTTCTCACCCCTTCTTCTTCGGCTCCCACTGCTCCACCGGACCGCCGGCATCGCGCCAGGCGGCGTAGCCGCCGGCGATGTGGGCGACGGGCTTCAGGCCCATGTCCTTGGCGGTCTTCGCCGCGAGCGCGGAGCGCATGCCGCCGGCGCAATGGAAGACGAATTTCTTGTCTTCCTGGAAGATCGGTTTTGCGTAGGGGCTCTGCGGATCGATCCAGAATTCGAGCATGCCGCGGGTGCAGGCGAACGCGCCGGGGATGCGGCCGTCGCGCTCGATCTCGCGGGGGTCGCGGATGTCGACGATGACGACATCGCCGTTCTTGGAGATCTCGATGGCCTCCTTGGCGTTGAGCGTCTCGATCTCGGCATTGGCCTCGTCGATCAGCGCCTTGATGCCGCGGGTGATGGTCTGGGGCATGTGGTTCTCCCTCTTGTCGGCCTCTGCGCGGCCGTCCGGACTGACGGCGCGTACAGCTAGTGCGTCAATTCCTTCATCGCACCCTCGAGCCCCTCGATCGTGATCGGGTACATGCGGTTGGCAAAGATGCGTTTGATGATGGTGGTCGATTCCGAATAGTCCCAGTGCTTCTGCTGCACCGGATTGAGCCACACCGTATGCGGATAGGTGCGGATGATGCGGTCGAGCCAGACCGAGCCGGGCTCCTCGTTGACATGCTCGACCGAGCCGCCGGGCACCATGATCTCGTAAGGCGACATCGATGCGTCGCCGACGAACACGACCTTGTAGTCGTGCGGGTATTTGTGCAGCACATCCCAGGTCGGCGTGCGGTCGGTAAAGCGGCGCTTGTTCTGCTTCCACACGCCTTCGTAGAGGCAGTTGTGGAAGTAGAAATACTCCATGTGCTTGAACTCGCTCTTCGCCGCCGAGAACAGCTCCTCGACCTGCTCAATATGCGAATCCATCGAGCCGCCGATGTCGAAGAACACCAGCAGCTTCACCGCATTGCGCCGCTCGGGCCGCATGTGCACGTCGAGATAGCCGTGATTGGCGGTCTCGCGGATCGTGGTGTCGAGATCGAGCTCATCAGGCGCGCCGGTGCGCGCGAATTTGCGCAGGCGCCGCAGCGCCACCTTGATGTTGCGGATGCCGAGCTCGACATTGCCGTCGAGATCCTTGAACTCGCGCTTGTCCCACACCTTCACGGCACGGTTGTTGCGGTTCTTCTCCTGGCCGATGCGGACGCCTTCGGGATTGTAGCCGTGGGCGCCGAACGGCGAGGTGCCCGCGGTGCCGATCCACTTCGAGCCGCCCTGGTGCCGGCCCTTCTGCTCCTCGAGCCGCTTCTTCAGCGTCTCCATGAGCTTGTCCCAGCCCATCGCCTCGATCTGCTTCTTCTCCTCCTCGCTGAGGTATTTTTCGGCGAGCTTCTTCAGCCACTCCTCGGGGATCTCCGCCTTCTCCATGGCGTCGAGCAGGCTTTCCAGCCCCTTGAACACCGTGCCGAAGACGCGGTCGAACTTGTCGAGGTTGCGCTCGTCCTTCACCAGCGAGGTGCGCGACAGATAGTAGAAATTCTCGACCGAGTAGTCCGACAGATCAGCGTCGAGCGCCTCCATCAGCGTGAGGTATTCGCGCAGCGTCACGGGGACCTGCGCATCGCGCAGAGAAGTGAAGAATTGCAGGAACATGGGTGACAGATTGCCCGTCGGGGGGCGAACGTCAAGGGGCCGAGCCCGCCGCGGGACGCTGGACCGGTCGGCTTTTTGCTCTAGAATTGACCGTCTCACGGGGTTGTTTTGGGGACGTTTGCAATGGGAATTCTCGCAGCGCTCATCATTGGCGCGATCGCCGGCTGGCTTGCCGGCAAGATTGTCCATGGGGCGGGATTTGGCCTGATCGGCAACATGGTCGTCGGCATCATCGGCGCGCTGGTTGCGAGCTGGGTGCTGCCGCAACTGCATATTGCGCTGGCCACCGGCACGGTCGGCGCCATCGTGGATGCCACCATCGGCGCGGTGATTGTGCTCGTCATCCTTTCGCTGATAAAACGGGTCTGAAAGCCTGACCGAACCAGGAACGGCCGCCATGAGCGGCCGTTCCGTTTGTTGGACCAGGGCGATGCCCGGCCGACGACCAACAAGGACGCGCGATGAAATTTACCGGCACCAAGGACTATGTTGCGACCGACGATCTCAAGGTCGCCGTCAATGCCTCGATCGTGCTGGAGCGCCCGCTGCTCATCAAGGGCGAGCCCGGCACCGGCAAGACCGTGCTGGCGGAGGAAGTGGCGAAGGCGCTGAACGCGCCGCTTTTGACCTGGCACATCAAGTCCACCACCAAGGCGCAGCAGGGCCTCTACGAATACGATGCAGTGTCGCGCCTGCGCGACAGCCAGCTCGGCGATGCCCGCGTCTCCGACATCAGGAACTACATCAAGCGCGGCAAGCTGTGGGACGCCTTCACCGCCGAGCAGCGCCCGGTGCTCTTGATCGACGAGATCGACAAGGCCGACATCGAATTCCCGAACGACCTCTTGCTCGAGCTCGACCGCATGGAATTCCATGTCTACGAGACCGGCGAGACGATCAAGGCGAAGCAGCGCCCGATCATGATGATCACCTCCAACAACGAGAAGGAGCTGCCGGACGCCTTCCTGCGCCGCTGCTTCTTCCACTACATCAAGTTTCCCGACGCCGACACGATGGGCCGCATCGTCGACGTCCACTTCCCCGGCATCAAGAAGCGCCTGGTCGAGGAAGCGCTGCGCATCTTCTTCGAAGTGCGCGAGGTGCCCGGTCTGAAGAAGAAGCCCTCAACCTCCGAGCTGCTCGACTGGCTCAAGCTGCTGCTCAACGAGGACATGAGCGTCGAGCAACTGCGCGAACGCGACCCGCGCAAGCTGATCCCGCCGCTGCACGGCGCGCTGCTCAAGAACGAGCAGGACGTGCACCTGTTCGAGCGGCTGGCGTTTTTGAGCCGGAGGGAGGTTTGATCTGCAAGCGCGCAGAGACAACCTGACCGCAATTCCTACCGCTACTCTGGGCCGCGCTTCCCCGCGTCATCTCGGATTCGGATGACCGTCAAGGCGGAGCTGATAAACGAAATAGGTTGGGGTACAGAACCCGATCTTTCGGCTTCTCAAGTTATTCAACGCCGGGGCCCTGACGTTGAACCTTGCACTCGTGACAAAATCCGGCATCTGCTGGCAAATATAGTCCTCGCGGCAAAACCGCGACGGCGAGCATGTGTTCAGGAGGCCGCGGCCGACGCCAGCGGCGAAAATGCCGCTGTCGAAATATCCCTTGGCCATCTGCTCAAAGCCCTTGCCTCCGACGATCGCGCAGATTTCCTCGGGCACGCTGCCCGGCCGGATCACCGCCAGCGACGCCTCCTCGGGCTTGCAGGGACGCGTGACGCGGCCCAGCGGCACGCCGATCTTCGTTGGACGGCAGTTGTAGCCGTAGCCGCTCAATTTTCCTTCCGACAGCTTGTAGACGAGTTCTTCCTTGCTGACGCGGTCGCTGAACGCGCGCAGGTTGAAGCCGAGCGGGTTGTTGGCGGCGGTCTTCGCTGTGGAGTCCTCGATGACGTTTGAGCGGCAGCTCAAACCCGCGGCGACATTCTGTGCCGCGGGCACGCATTGGCCGAGATTGGAGGAAGTCGCAGCGTTCGTCACCAACGCCTGACAAGTGAGGTTACGCGTGGCATTGCAGCTCCATTTCGCGGCCTGCGCCAGATCCGCATTCAAAGGGCACGGCATGTTGTCACCGGCGACAACATAGGCCGGATTTCCGCTTTCCCAGGCCGCCGGGGGCGCCGAAGGATGCGGGCGAAAACTGTTCGGCGCCTGACCGAGCGAAACCCGCTCGACATAGTCCTTGCGGCGAACAAGTTCCGCGTAGACATGGGGCGAGAACGGCAATTGCAACTGGTTACCGTCAAGCGCGCTCCTGATCGCGTCCGCGTCGCGGCCGAAATCGAACCGGTCCACGCCGAGAAGATGGAATCCGGCGGTCGAGGATGATTGATGGCAGCCCATGCAGGACGACGTGTTCAGGCGTTCGAGCAGACCCGCGCCGGATTGCACGAATTTTGGTGACCTCCCGGGGACACCCGCCGCCGCGACGATCCGTGCCGCCTGCTCGCTGCCGATTGCGAGATCGAAGGGACGATTGGCCATGCGCGCGCTGCCGGCAGTGGAAAAACTCAGTGCGATGTCGGCCTCCAGGCTCTCCGGTATCCTGAAGGTGCCGTTGTCGATCTCGGCGATGTGGCCGGCGAGATAGTCCTGCAACTGCTTCTGCTTGGCGGGATCCTTCAGGATTGCCTGCACATCAGGCGTATTTTCCAGCCGTGTCGGCTGAAACTTGCCATCCCTCAGCGCGAAGATCCGCATCCAGTAGATCGCCTGTCCGGCGAATTTGCGGTTCTCCATGTTTTCGAGGTCTGATGGGAAGCGCACCACCTGCGCATTGATCTCCATCTGCTTGAAGATGAGTCGCGAAAAATCCAGCGGCCCCTGCAGCAGGCGTTGGGCAACCACTGCCGGATCGTCAGCATCGATCCCGGCGACGCGCCAGAGCGAGGCGACGTCCTGGCAATTCCTGCCGTCATCCGCGTAACTGAACACCATGTTCACGGTGAACGGCATGCGCGACGCGTAAGTCTTGCCGTTCATCCTCACTTCGTAGCCGAGCCGGTAGATGAAGCGCAATTCGCCGCAATGCGCGGAATCGAAATCGCGGCGGTCCATCCGATTGACCACACCCGACAGGAAGAACAATCCGTCGCTGGAACCGAGCCATTTCTCGTTAAACACGCGCGCAACATTGCCATTCAGCCGCAGCGTCTTGCCAGCGTCCGTTTTGGCCGACTTCGGGTCGTAGGTTTTCAGGATCTCCTTTTTCCAATCGATGCCGAGTCCCGCTGTGATACGCGTGATGTCGGCGGACATCACGGCAGCGAACTGCGCGTAGGTCCCACTGAATTGAGACAAATCGCTCGCCCGCGTCGGGCCGTCGGCGACCGACGGCTGCAGCAGCTTTTGCGCGGCGTGAACTTTCCTGAACAGGGTCACCAGCGAAAGCGCGGATGAATTGTCATGATCGAGCACCGCGAGCAGAGGTTCCTGGCTGATCAGGGTCGTCACCTCTGCGGAAGCCCGGGGAGACTGGGCAAAGCAGGGAGAGATCGTGAGGATCAAGAAGCAGAGTATTGAGATGAAGCGCATCTGCTGTTTCTACTACGTCAAGGCGCATCCTGCAATTTAAGGGTGAATGTCCCGAGGAGCCCGCGCTCGAGGAAAGAGGGAAAGCGCACGCTCTCCACATCGTCATTGCGAGCGCAGACACACCGCAGCATCCTCGCGGCGCATTTCGCCCGAGCTTTGCTGTCTCCGTCACGCCCTCCAGGAAAGAGGGCGCAGGGAAGGCCGGGTGCCGGCTGGCACCCACGGTCCGCTGTGCGAAAGCACACGCAGAAGAACTGCACAGCGGCATACAGGTGAAGCCAAACACACGGCCTTCCCTGCGCAGTGGTCGGACGGCGTATGCCGTGCTCTCCCGGGAGCCGAGTTCGTTCTGGCCTCCCTCACCCCTGCGAAAGTCGCCGACACCGCGCCGGTTGACGCAAATGCCGCATCCGCAAGAGCTTGACCGTAGCAGCGACGGCCAGGACCACACGGTTTTGCCGTACGCACACAGCGCCGCTCGTCCGCACGAAGCCTCAGGGCTCACGGAGAGCAATCCGCCCTGCCCTTAGCCTCTCGCGCCCGACGCTGCCGCGTCCACCGCAACCCGGCCCGCGTTTCGAACGACTCGCGAACCGCCCCTCTTCCTCGGGCCGGGCTGTTTCGATGTATGCCGCAATTCCGAATTTCGGTAAAGTGGAATATTTTTGCGAGGAGGGATTGACGGGTGGCGGGGTGTTTTGCCCGACGGGCAAACTTGAGAAGATCGTAGCCCAACACGCGGCGAGTAACCGAGGCTACGCCCCCTTGGCTCGCTTGATCTCATTCACAACCTCCGGGTCGCTTAAGTCGCGGTGCCACCAATGGTTTACGAGATCCAGTGGCCGTTCCCTGCGACGCCTGTTGTCTGCGGCTGCGAGCAACTTGATGAGGAGCCGAAACACTCGAGGCAACTCAAACTCTGGTAGCGTCGAGAGCTTCGCCAATTGAATCTTGAGGTTAGGCATCGCGATCAAGACACACGGAGTAAGCGTCCGCTTCAGCCGCGACTCGGCAATTGCACCTGCCACATCGTCTGGCTTCGGCCCTGCCTGCAATATGAAGTTACTTAAGCCACGAAGCAGCCTGCGTTTGTCGTCCTTGCTCCGCGCGTTGAACCAAGCGTCCCCCTCCGAATCGCTTGCGACCCCCTGCGCCAGTTGGTTCAACAAGATTTCTTCGTCCACATTCAACATCGTGCCACCCATGGCAGCGCTGCACCCCAGCCCACGACAAAGTCATGGTGATTGCTGCAAAGGAGATAGCTCGCCTCCTCGTCACAGACATAAATCTCGAGCGCCGGACAGTCCTCCAGAACCCGAAGCAGGTCCGCACCACACGAAAATTTCCAAATCGATCGGGCGCCTTCCAGAAACATCAAACATTGGTTCGTCCCCACGTATTTCGGAATGAGCTCCCAACCATCGGGCCTTTGCCTCCCTTCGGATGTGGCTTGATCCCACGGCGCGCGGCTCGTCACGTCGACACCGAGTCGCTCCAGCACCCTGATCACGATGGCTCGGCTATCAATTTCGTTCAGCACCTCGGCCTGCACACCAGTGCTGCGAAGCGCAGCAATTACACGATCAAAGGTCATCATTCCGCGATACTCATTGCCGATTTCCCCTTCACGTGCGCAGCGGATTGCCAGGCTTGAAGGGAGACAGGTTTTCGGGTCGCGGTAACACAGACGGCGCATCGCCTGCCAAGCCATACACATCGATGCCCTTCAGCAAGCCACCACTCGAATAGATGAATATTCCACTTTGGTGATCACCATCGTTCAGCAGGAATTCACCGAGAATCTCAGCGCCGGGCGGCGCTTCAGCATGTCCCTTGATTTGGAAGTTGATGCTGGCACATCCACATCGACATCTCCAAGGCGTGACCTCAGCCAGCTTGAGCTGATCCAGATATTGCCTGGCTTCTTCCGTGCCATGCTCCAGCATCCAGCGCGCAAGATCGCGCTCGGCATCTGTGAGAGGACGATTGTGCTCTGTGCTCAAATGACGTCGTCCAAATGCGCAGGGATCGTAGCCCGGACGGAGCGCAGCGAAATCCGGGGAATGCAGGCAGATCGATACAGCTATCCCGGATTGCGCTTCGCTCCACCCGAGCTACGGGACCTTCGGATAGATGCACTGAGATCAGGGAAGACTTCGGAGAATGGCTGGACCTTGGCGATATCAGCTTTTTTCAGCCTCGGATTTTCGCTGACCTCGCGCAGATCTTTCCGGGTATAGCCCGATCTCTTTCTGGCGTTCGACATAGCCGCTTCTCATAATTAGCGACCGCAGGGTGGGTAAAGCGAAGCGAACCACATCCTATGGGCTACGAGCTTTCATCAGGGGTTTTGATCGCTACCTGCCAAGAACTGGCGCTCGGGAGAATTCTGACTTCTCCATTTCGACGAACCAGTATGGGACCATTCCCGGCGAGAGTTGAACTAGGGTTGCCCGTTTCAACAAACTCCTTCGAATCATAGAAGAAGAGCCATCCCTCCTCTACTTCTTTGGTAAACTCATCAAGCACAACAAACTCATCGCAAACCTTTGCGGCAATGGCCGCCACGGTATTTCTTGCTAGCAACTTGGCTTCACCATAATCGATCATGTTTCAGTCCGTTCTCAGGGACCGTAGGGTGGGTTAGGGTTAGCGTCAGCGTAACCCACCTCTTTTATTTCCGCATCGAGAGAAGTGGTGGGTTACGCTTCGCTAACCCACCCTACGTAGCTGTGCCTACGCTACCGCCGCGTCCGGAATCCGCGCGGATTCCATCGGCTGCTTGCCGCGGATCAGGTCCGAGGCACGATCCGCGATCATCATGGTGGAGGCGTTGAGATTCGCCGAGATCATACGCGGCATCACGGAGGCGTCGATGACGCGGAGGCCCTCCAACCCGTGGACGCGGAGCTGGTCGTCGACCACCGCCCACGTGCTGTCCGCCGGGCCCATGCGGCAGGTGCAGCCGGGGTGGAAAGTGGTGGTGCCGCGTTCGGTGGCGGCGGCGAGGAATTCGTCGTCGGTGTTGATGTTCGGACCCGGGAAATCCTCGTAGGCGTAATAGGGCGACAGCGGCGCGCTCTTCAAAAGCCTGCGCGCGAGCTTCATGCCGCCGACGATGACGCGGCGGTCGAGCTCGGCGTCGAGATAGTTGGTCTGGATGATCGGCGGCGCGAACGGATCAGATGAGCGGATGCGGACATAGCCGCGGCTCTCCGGGCGTTGCTGCCAGGAGGCGACCGTCATACCGGGCTCGTCCTCGAGCTGGCCCTGCACGCCTTCCTTGTAGCTCGCCGGCGTGAAGGTGAGCTGGAGGTCGGAACTGTCGGCGCTCTCGCCGGAGTGCCAGAAGCAATACACCATGGTCGGCGAGAGCGAGAGCAGGCCGCGGCGCGCGGTCGCCCATTTCAGCGCTTCGATCCACAGCGAGAAGCCGCGGCGGAGCTCGTTGATGGTCTTGATGTCCTTCACGCGCGCTACGGTGCGCGGGGCGTAATGATCCTGCAGACCTTCGCCGACCGGCAGCGCGTGGCGCACCGCGATGCCGTGCGCGCCGAGCAGATCGGGTGAGCCGATTCCGGAGAGCTGGAGCAGCTGCGGCGAATTATAGGTGCCGCCGGAGAGGATCACTTCCTTGTTGGCACGCACTTCCACCGGCGTGCCGCCGCGGCCGCCCTTGGTGTAGCGCACGCCGACGGCGCGCTTGCCTTCAAAAATGATCTCGGTCGCGTGCGCGTGGGTGTGCACATGCACGTTCGGGCGCTTCATCGCGGGCTTGAGGAACGCGGTCGAGCCGGAGACGCGCAGGCCCTTGTCGATGGTGCGCTGGCAGTAGGAGACGCCTTCCTGCTTAGCGCCATTGTAATCGGGGTTGCGGGGAATGCCGAGCGAGACCGCGCCTTCCATGAAGGCTTCGCAGAGCGGATCGCGCCACTCCATGGTCGTGACGGTGAGGTTGCCGTCGCGGCCGCGATAGGTGTCCTCGCCCTCGCCGACCCGCTTTTCCAGCCGCTTGAAGTAAGGCAGCACGTCGGCATAACCCCAGCCGCGATTGCCCATCTGCGCCCAGGTATCGAAATCCATCCGCTGGCCGCGATTGTAGATGTGGCCGTTGATCGAGGACGAGCCGCCGAGCGTCTTGCCGCGCGGCGCATAGATGCTGCGCCCGCCGGTGTAGGGCCCCGGCTCCTGCTGGTAGGCCCAGTTGATGCTCTTCATGTGGAACGTCTTGATGAAGCCCGCCGGCAGATGGATGTAGGGATGCCAGTCGCTCGGGCCCGCCTCGAGCACGCAGACGCTCACGTTCGGATCTTCGCTGAGCCGGCTGGTCAGTACGCAGCCGGCGGAGCCCGCGCCGACGATCACATAATCGAATCTGTCCATGGTGCCTCGGCCGCTCAGCGCGGCTTGTCGTTGAGTTGATAGTTCAAATGCGTCCGCACCGTCGGCCATTCGGCGGCGGTGATGCTGTAAACCACGGTGTCCCGCAGCGTACCGTTCGGCGTGACCTGGTGGCTGCGCAGAATGCCGTCCTGCTTGGCGCCCAGGCGCTCGATGGCGCGGCGGCTCTGATGGTTGAAGAAATGCGTGCGGAATTCGACCGCGATGCAGTTCAGCGTCTCGAAGGCGTGGGTCAGCAGCAGAATCTTGCACTGCGTGTTGAGCGGCCCGCGCTGCGCGCTCTTCGCATACCAGGTCGAGCCGATCTCGACGCGGCGGTTGGCGGCATCGATGTTCATATAGGTGGTCTGGCCGACGATCTTGCCGCCGGCATCGAACACGGTGAACGGCAGCATCGAGCCTGCGGCCTGGAGGCCCAAGCGGCGGTCGATCTCCTTGGCCACGTTCTCCGGCGTCGGGATCGCGGTGTACCAGATCGTGTAGAGCTCGCCGTCCTTCACGGCCTCCACCAGCCCCTCGCGATGCTCTTTCGACAGCGGCTCGAGACGGGCGTGCTGCCCACGCAGGGTGACGGGATCAGGCCAGGGCATTTCTCTCTCCATAATGACTGCCGTCCTTCCGGGGCGCGACGACGTCGCGAGCCCGGAATCCATAATCACCGCTCGGGGTTATGGATTCCGGGCCTGCGTGCTGGCGCACGCATCCCGGAATGACGACCGACGCATCGGCACGGCTGCTCAGATACAATCACTTATTCAGAAAGTTCAACGGCAAACCGCCGCGCGGCCAGTCCATGGCGATCAGCTCGCCCTTGCCCGACAGCGTGATGTAGGCGGTCTTCAGCCCCTCGCCGCCGAAGGCGATGTTGGTGGTGACGCGGTCGCCGGTCGGGACCTGCTCCACCAGCGTACCATCAGGCGCGATCACCGAGATGCAGCCGGAGACCAGGGTGGCGACGCAGACATTGCCGTTCGCCTCTACCGCGAGCGAGTCGAACATCTGGTAGCCGCCGAGGCCGCAGATCGGCTTGCCGCGCTCGCCGCGATAGATCACCTCGCGCGGCTTGAGCGTGCCGGGCGCGGAGAGCTCGTAGGCCCAGAGCCGCCCCGTCGGCGTCTCCGCGATGTAGACGGTGTTCTCGTCCGGCGACAGGCCGATGCCGTTGGCCGGCAGAACGCCATGCACGACCTCGACGATCTCGGTCATGCCGGGCTTGAGATAATACATGCCGCCGACATCCATCTCGCGGGCGCGGCGCTTGCCGAGATCGGAGAACCAGAGGCCGCCGTGCTTGTCGAAGACGAGGTCGTTCGGCCCGCGCAGATCGTGCTCGCCGCATTTGGTCACGACGGTCTCGACCTTGCCCGATTGCAGATCGACGCGCTGGATCGAGCCGCCGAGATAGCCGTCCGGCTGCGGGCCGGGCATGATCATCTTGCCGGTCGGAATCCAGGAGAAGCCGCCATTGTTGCAGATGTAGATCTTGCCGTCGGGGCCGAGGGCTGCGCCGTTCGGGCCGCCCGGCACCTTGGCGACGACCTCCTTGCGGCCGTCGGGATGGATTCGGGTCAGGCGCTGGCCGCGAATCTCCACCAGCACGACCGAGCCGTCCGGCATCACCACGGGCCCTTCGGGAAATTCGAGGTCGGTGGCGAGAACGCGAACGTTGGTCATGGGGACCCTCCCGGCTGCTTGTTATGGCTTGCACGGGATGTCCGGCACGGGCCCCACACGCAAGATTTGCCTGCGGTTATGACAAAGTCGCCGGGGCTTGCCAAGCAAGCGGGATGGTATGCCAGCGTTGCAACGTAAAGCGCGATGACATATCGCGCCTTAGGTCTCGTTTGAGCATGATCTCTTCGGAAAACCGCTGCGCACTTTGCGCGAACGCGGCCCTTCGGGTCCGGATCGTGCTTACTCCCGCACTGGTATCCAAATCTCGAAGCCGCCATTGCCGGTCGCGGGATCGAATTTCTCGTCATAGCGCTCGAAGTTCGGCGCATCCGCGGCCTTCAGGCCGGACGCCGGCAGCCACTGATTCCAGATCGTGTTGACGGTGCGGCGGATCGAGGCGACGTGCTCGGTGTGGGTGAACACCGCGTAGCGCTGCTCGGGAATGCGGATGCGACCGAAGCGGCGCGGCAGGTCGGAGAAATCGGCGACCTCGACACCGGCGATGTAGTCGAAATTGCCGGAATCATCGCCGTTGCAGCAGACGCCATAGGCGACTTGAGATTTTCCCTGGCCGACGCGCGCGGGAATGTCGGCGACTTCCTGATGGAAGCGGTGCCACAGTCCCGGAATGGCGGCGCCGTTGTCGCAGGAGATGCGCTCGGCGGGGCCGGCGACGAGGAAGGCCTTCGCGGTTTCGAAACGCGGCGGGACCAGATGATCGAGCATGGTGGAGTCCATGAGGATCGGCTCCTGAAGCTTGAGTTTATCGAGGCACGTTGCCGCCCGCACCGCTTCGGGTGTGGTGCCAAACTGGTCGCGGAACGCGCGGGTGAACGCTTCGTGCGAGCCGTAATCGGCCTCCAGCGCCAGCGACAGGATGTCCGGCGCGCCGTTCGCAAGACTGCGCGCCGCTTCCGTCAACCGCCGCGCGCGCACGTAGCGCATCACCGGAAGCCCGGTGGCTGCGGCAAACGCCCGCACGATGTGGAACCGCGACACGCCAGATATCGCAGCAATCTCGTCGAGCGTCATCGGCTCGGCCAGATGGCTCTCGATATACCAGAGCGCGCGCTGGGCTGGGTTCATGCGTCAAGGGCCCTCGTTCGAAGCCTGGCGATGATGCGCTGACGGCCACCGCCTCGCTTGATCGGCATTGCTGTCCTCGCATGAGAATAGTTCCGGAATAGCCACTGGCAACGCCCCGGCATTCGCAGCTACACTCGTTGCAACCGCTCACCAGAAAGAGGAACCGCGTCATGGAAATCACCGATGTGCGGGCGCACCATATCCGCATCCCCTATGACGCCGGTGTCGCGAGCTTTCGCCAGGGCGCGTCCGCAATCTCCGCGCTCGACATGGTGCTGGTCGAGGTCACGACCGATGCCGGACTGACCGGCTGGGGCGATGCCTTTGCCTATGTCTCCCCGCGCACCACGCGAAGCGCCGTCGAGGAGATGATCGCGCCGCAGGCCCGCGGGCTGAAGGTTCCCGATGCCGCCGGCATTCCGGCGGTGATGGAACAGATCCAGCGCAACCTGCATCTGTTCGGCCGCTACGGCATCACGATGTTCGCGATATCAGGGCTCGACATCGCGCTGTGGGACTTGGCTGCGAAGATCGAGGGCGCGCCGCTGCATCGCCTGCTCGGAGCAAGCAAGCGCTCGAACATCCCCGCCTATGCGAGCCTGTTGCGAATCGGCTCGCCTGAGAACATCACGGGCGAATGCAAGAAGGCGCTCGCGCTCGGCTATGGCGCCATCAAGCTGCACGAGACCACGACGCCGGCGGTGTTTGCCGCGCGCGAGGCCATCGGGCCCGGCATCCCGCTGATGGTCGACATGAACTGCCCGCTCACAGGCGAGCAGGCGATCGCATTCGCGAAGGCGTGCGAGGACGCGCAGCCGATGTTTCTGGAAGAGCCGGTCTGGCCGCCGGAGGATTTTGCCACACTCGCCGAGGTCCGCCGCAAGGGCGGGCTCGGCGTCGCCGCCGGCGAGAACGCCTGCACGGAGTATCAATTCCGCCAGATGATGAATGCAGGCGCGGTGAGCCACGCCCAGCCGTCGGTGACCAAGGTCGGCGGCATCACGGAATTTCTGAAGGTCGCCGCACTCGCCGATCAGCTCGGCGTCAAAATCGTCCCGCACTCCCCGTATTTCGGTCCGGGCCTGCTGGCGACATTGCACCTGCTGGCGACGCGCGACGACGGGTTGGTCGAGATGTTCTATCTGAAACGCGAAGCGTGCCTCTGGGGCGGCCGCGCCGATGTCGATGCCACCGGCCAGGTCGCGGTGCCCTCGGGACCCGGGCTCGGCTATGAGCCCGATCGCGGCGTGATGGAGCGCTACCGCGTGGCGTGACGGCGACGCCTATTTCGCCGCATCCTTCGGTGGCGGCGCGTCCTGCTTCTTCTTCAGATCGTCCGCGATCTTCACCTGTGCAGCCTGGAGATCGGCCAGCGTCTTCTGCAGGCCGGCCACAAGCGTCTTCAGCGCGTCGATCTGGCGGTTGGCGGCATCGTGCTTCTGCTGATGATCGAGCGTCAGCTTGGTGATCGTCTTCTGCAGGAAGTCGACGTTGCTCTGCAGGCAGCTCGTGCGCCGCTCCATGGTCTTCTCGACGGTACAGATCTCGATGCCGGGCACGTCTTGCGCGCGGACCGGCGCAATCGCCAGCGGGGCGAGCAACAACATCGCGAAACAGACGTCGGCGCTTCGAAGCAGCATGCAGGTTCCTCGTCCAAATCAATCACGGCAATGTGCGCTTTTTGCTCGCCGACGCCGGAGGCTACCACACTCGTACCGCATTCTCGCGTTGAGCTTGGCTTGTTCCCTTGGACGGGGATCAGTGAACCGTGCGCGGAAGAAAGTGGGCGCTCTTTCCGCGACTTTGATTAGGGGAGATTTTTGGAATGGCAACGCGCGATAGACGTCTGGCGGAATTCGATGGCGCCGGCGAACCGCCACCTGGCCTGCCGGTGGAGGTGCTGTGCGAGGACCACAGCGGAACGTATCAACTGCCGTTCGCCTGCCGCTATGTCGAGGGCCGCTGGCAGAACGACGCGGCCGGCGTCCCGGTGGAGGCCACTGTCATCGGCTGGCGCGTGCCGCGCGCCAAGCACTCGGGCTTCGCCTGACGAGCGGCGTCTGTCTCAAAATGCAACGGGGCCGCGCTCTGCCTTAACGAACGGAACGCGGCCCGAACGAATCACGTCCGAATCAGCCGAAACGCCGTGTACGCGGCTGTTCACGGCTAGATGTCGCAACAAGCCCGCACGCGTATACAATATCTGCGCAGCATATGGGCCGGCCCGAGCCGGCCACGGGTGCTAAAAGTTAACGGCTTCAAAGACATGGCTGCCGGGTGCGGCAGCCCGGGCCTCGCTCCCAAAACAGGCAGGCGGGCGCCAAGCCTGCCTAATATTCGACCTCGAGCTCCTCGATCTCGGCCGGCTCGTCCTTGGCCGCCGCGATCCATTCCTTCATCTCGGGCATGGCCATGATGGTATCGGCATAGGCCTTCAGCGGCGGCTCGAGGTTGACGTCATAGGTCACGAAGCGCGTCACCACGGGGGCATACATCGCATCCGCCATGGTGCGCCTCGCGCCGAACAGGAAGGGACCGCCTGATTTCTCCAGGCAGTCGCGCCAGATGGACCAGACGCGGTCGATATCAGCCTGCGCGCGCGACCAGATCTTGAAGCCGGGGAAGTGCCCCTTCAGATTGACCGGCAGCGAAGCGCGCAATGTCGTGAAGCCGGAATGGATTTCGCCGCAGATCGAGCGGCAATGCGCCCGCTGGACGCGGTCATCAGGCAACAGACCGGCATCCGGCATCGCCTCGTTGAGATATTCGGCGATCGCCAGCGTATCCCAGACCACGGCGCCGTCGTGGCGCAGGCACGGCACCAGGATCGACGACGACAGCAGCAGGATTTCAGCGCGCGCCGACGCATCGTCCGGCGCGGTGACGATCTCCTCGAAATCGAGCCCGGAAAATTTCGTCAGCAGCCAGCCGCGCAGCGACCAGGACGAATAGTTCTTGCTGCTGATCGTCAGTGTCGCCTTCGCCATATGGCCCATTCCCTACGCCTGTGACTTGCACGCCGCCCGGCCCGCGGGAGTGCTCATGACCTGTGCTTCCCGCAAAAGGAGGAGCAAGCGATGTGCCAGTTTTGAGGGCGGTAGGGCTCCCGTTTGGCTTCGATATTGCATGACAGCACGGGAGGGTGGGCGTTTCAGTATGATGTCGATGTATTATCAGGCCTTTCAGAACCATATGGACCTCACCGCGCCGTGGCGGGCGGGAGCTTCGTCCGCGCTCAGATTCCTCAATCTGGTGCCGCAGGGCCTATCGGACCAGGTCGTCGGCCGGCTCTCCGCCGCGCTGGAGCTGATCTCCCGCTCCACCCTCACCTATCACCGTCCAGCCTACGGCATCGACAGCGTGATGGTGGGCAACCGTGAGGTCGGCGTCACCGAGGAGGTCGCCTACGCGACGCCGTTCGGCTCGCTGCTGCACTTCAGGAAGGACGGCGTGCCGGAGCAGCCGCGCATGCTGCTGGTGGCGCCGATGTCGGGCCATTTCGCCACGCTGCTGCGCGGCACCGTGAAAACGCTGCTGCAGGATCACGACGTCTACATCACCGACTGGCACAATCCGCGCGACATTCCACGCCGCGAAGGCCGCTTCGGGCTCGACGATTACACCGATCATCTCATCGACTTCCTCGGCCAATTGGGCCCGCGTCCGCACATGGTCGCGATCTGCCAGCCCTCGGTCTCGGCACTGGCGGCCGCCGCGGTCATGTGCGAGGGCAACCACCCCTCGCGGCCTGCGACGCTGACGCTGATGGCAGGCCCGATCGACACGCGCATCCAGCCGACCAGGGTCAACGAGTTCGCCAAGAGCAGGCCGATCGACTGGTTCGAGCAGAACCTGATCAACTACGTGCCGGTGCAATGCCGCGGCGCGCTCCGCAAGGTCTATCCCGGCTTCGTGCAGCTCACGGCGTTCGTCTCGATGAATCTCGAGCGCCACATCAAGCAGCACATGGATCTCGCCAACCATATCGCCAAGGGCGAGAAGGAGAAGGCCGCGAGCATCAAGACCTTCTACGACGAATATTTCGCCGTGATGGACCTGCCGGCCGAGTTCTACATCGAGACCGTGCGTGACGTGTTCCAGGAGCACCTGTTGCCGCAGGGCAAGTTGATGCACCGTGGCCGTCCCGTGAACACCAAGGCCGTCAGCCGCATGGGACTGATGACGGTCGAAGGCGAGAAGGACGACATCTGCTCGATCGGCCAGACGCTCGCCGCGCAAGACCTCTGCACCGGTGTGCGCGCCTATCGCCGCGTCCACCACATGCAGGCCGGCGTCGGCCATTACGGCGTGTTCTCGGGCAAGCGGTGGAATAACGAGATCTATCCGCTGCTGCGGGATTTCGTGCACGTGAATTCCTGACTGTCATTCCCTGTCCCCAGACTGGGGGCAAACGGCACGTGCCTAATGCACTTGCTCGACCAGCTCTTTCGCTTCCACGACTTCAGAAAGATTTCGCTCCGCATCGAATTCGGCCAGCACGGGAGCGAGCATTTCGGATGCCCCGCCTGCTCGGCCATTTCTCTTGTGCAGGCGAGCAAGTCCAAGGGCGCTGCGCAGCTCGAAAGTCTTCGTCTGCTGGTGTCGTGCGATCTCAAGCGCTCGGTTGAGGGAAGCTTCGGCACTGGCTTCGTCCGAAGGATCAAGACGCGACAAAAGCTCGCCGCGGGCGCGATGCAGCTCGGCATCAAGCCAATGCTGGCCGGATTGCCCGGTCCACGCGATCAATTCGCTCAAGATTTCCAGCCCGGTTTCGAGTTGGCCCGACGCTGCGTTCGCCAAGGCGACATGCATCCCCCAAAACGGCTCACAGAGATAGCAGTCATTCTCGTGCAGCAAAGTCCAGCCGCGACGCATTTCCGTCAGTCCGGTCATTTGGTCGCCTGCACGCCACTTGGCGAGGCCATTCAGATAGGTGCCGGCGGCCACATACAACGGCATCGTGTGGTCGCGCGCGAGACCGAGCGCCAGGATCGTCTCCGTTTGCTGCAACATGCCTCCGCATAGTCCGTCGAACACAGCGCGATGAACCAGCGCGTTGGCCTGGGACAGCGCCCGCTTTTCTCCCGAAGCACTCACCGCTTCGGCGGCGAGGCGGCGTGCGCGCGCGATCTTGCCAAGCGGCCAAAGCACCAGGGCAAGAAACCTCATGATCACGAACGGGAGATCCAGTGCCGAAGCCCTGAACGTCGCGGGATCCGGCTCGGCACCATAGATCTCGAGTGCCTGCTCGAGATGCATCCTCGCGTTCAAGTAGTCACCGCCGAACCAGCAGGTGACCCCGCCCGTCCAATGTGCAACGACGGCGGCCACCGGTGAATCCGGTCGTCGGTCGGCGGCGCTCCTGATGGCATCCGCCAGCTCCAGCATCGGAGCGAGTTCGCCGTGTGTCAGGCAAGCATTGAAAAGACCCGAATGGACCGGCGCGAGTTCGACGGGATCATTGATGTCGGCAGCGAACTGTCGGGCACGCGTCCATGCGGCTACCGTTTCGGGAGCGCTATGGCCGAGGCTGCCTCGCAATGCACGGCCATACTCGATTTGAAGATGCAGCCTGCTCATCATCCGGCGGGGATCATCCGGCACCTCATCGGCGGACGCAATCGCCTTGCCGAGATGCGCGATCGCCTCGGAATAGGCCGAGCGCTTCAGCGCTTGCTGGCCCGCCTTGCGCCACCATTCGAGGGCGATCTCGCTCAGCCCCGCCTCGGTGAAGTGGTGTGCCAGAACTTCCGGCTCAGTCTCGGCAACGACGGGAAACTTCTCGCGCAGGACATCGCCGATCCGCTTGTGAAGCACCTGCCGTTTGCTCTTGAGCAGGCCTTCATAGGCCGCTTCCTGAACGAGAGCGTGCCTGAAGCTATAGTTTGCGTCGGGCGGTGTCCCGCGACGCACCAGCAGTTCCGCCTCTTCGAGTTGCCCCAGCGCAGCGCTCAGCGTCAGATCATCGCGTCCTGTCACATATCTTAGCAGCGCGTATGAAAAGTCGCGGCCGATGGCGGCGCCTATCTGCGCTACCTCCTTGACGGGAGCCAGCCGGTCGAGCCGCGCCATCAGCGAATCCTGCAGCGTCGCGGGAATAGCGAGCGGCGGGAGCGGACTATCGAGGCGATAGCGTCCGGAATCCTCGACGAGCAGTCCGGACTCCAGCACCATCTTGGTCAGTTCCTCGACGAATAGCGGGATGCCGTCCGTCTTGTCGATGATCTGCTCCATCATCTCGCGCGGCAGCTGGCGGCCAACGGTCACCTGCTCGACCAGCGCACGCGTGTCCTGCCGGTCGAGCCGGTCGAGCCGCAACAGGCTGACGTTGGCGAGGCCCGACCAGGAGGGCTCGAACTCTGGCCGGGTTGTCATGAGCATGAGTATCGGCAGTCCCCTGATCCGGTCGACCCCGAGATCGAACAGTTCAAGTGTCGTGGCATCGGCCCAATGCATATCCTCGCAGATAACCAGCAGGGGTTGCTCTCGCGCCAACCCCTCGAGCTGATCGAGAAGCGAGGCAAATGTCTGTCGCCGCTGCTGCGCCGGGCTCAAACCAAGCGGCGGATAATGGTCGCCGGTTGGAATCGAAAGGAGAGCCGCAATGAGCGGTGTCGCCCGGGCGACCTGTTGCGTTCCAAGCGCCAGCATTGCCTCAAGCTTGTCGAGCTTTTGCCCCGGCGTGTCGTGCGAGCGGATACCGGCTGCGCGCTCCAGCTGCGCGACAAAGGGATGAAGCGCGCTGTTGGTGTGGTAGGGCGAACACTGATATCGCACCCGGCGGTGCGCCCCCAACGCGGGATTTTCGCACAGCGTTGCGACGATGCGCGACTTGCCGATGCCTGCTTCGCCGGAGATCAACACCATCTGGCCCTGCCCCTGCCATGCCAACCGCTGGCGCGAGAGCGTGAATTCGATCTCCTCCCTGCGACCGACAAAGCCGATCGAACGCGCCGCGCGGACCGCCTCGAAGCGACTTTCCGATGCGGCCGCCCCCTCGACCGCCCAGACCGCGATGGGTTCGGCTATCCCCTTGACCTCGCGACGGCCGAGATTGCGAAAAGTGAAGAGATCGCCAAGCAGCCGCCGCGTCGACGAGGCGACGACGACCACTCCCGGTTCCGCCAGGCTCTGAAGCCTGGCTGCAAGGTTTGGTGTATCGCCGACCGTTGCGTGCTCCTCCGACGCATCGCCGCTGATGAGGTCGCCGACCACCACAAGCCCGGTCGCGATTGCGATCCGCAGTTCAACCCGTTCGGTGGCGCCCGTCCTCAGTCGCCCGACCGCAGCGATGGTGTCGAGGCCCGCTCGCACTGCGCGCTCCGCATCGTCCTCGTGGGCGCGGGGATAGCCGAAATAGACCAGTATGCCGTCACCGACGAACCTGGCGATCCTGCCGTCATAAGCAGCGATGACGCTCGCGCAGGCGGCGCGGTAGGCCCGGATCACTTCCCACATATCCTCGGGATCGAGACGCGCGGAGAGCGCAGTCGAGCCGACCAGGTCGCAAAACATAACGGTCAGGTGACGCCGCTCGGCGTCGTGAGGAGGAGCCGGCGATGCGATCAACGCGGCTGGATCGAGGTCGGCAATGGCACGCAGCATTTTGCGGCGATGGCCAAGCAGGACTCCGAGCTTATCGAAGTCCTCGGCCATCAGTTCGGGAAGGACGCCCATGTCGATCCCATTTTGGACAAAACGCTCTGCGTATTGTCCAAGCCCCAGCTTCTCGAGCCACTCCGCAATCTGCATTGGCTCCACCGATCGTGCAGTTGGCGGTTAGCAGAATTTTGGACCACGGCGCGGGGACAATATCCCAACGCCACCATGATGGCACGTCTTGTTTGTTGCGCGATAACTTAGGTTGCTCAGTACCGATGCCGCTTCCAAGCAAGGACATTGCTCGATGCAAACGGTCGCGCTACTAAAAATCGTCTGCACGCAGCGTTGAACGACAGAAGTTGCGATGAGCCGTCAACCACTCGCCTTCAGACCTGACGTCAGCACTGGCACTGGTGCCCACATCACGACGCCAAGCAGACGTTTTTCCGTGAGCACAATTGTCTTCATTCTTCATCCTTGGGCACTACGTAGTTGCGCGCCATCGTTCCCGCCGCAACTTGAAGCGAAGACCCAACGACCCAACAGCCGGCGAGAAACGCTATCAGCGCATTGGGTAGGCTTTGATCAAGGACAAGGATGCTGACGGACAGAGTTGCTGCAATCGCCGCGCCGAACGTACCGGCCGCACTCATGATCTCAGCAACCTCAGAGCCGTTGTATTCTTCCGAGGTGCTCGAAATCGACCTCCGAGCGACAGACCGGGACAAATCAATTCCAACATAATAGCTGAGAGCTCCGTAGAGCATTGTTAGCAGCACGATCCAGCCGCTTTCAAAAAGCCCGCCTTTCTGACGCAACAGGGTCGCACCCACATAGAGGCCGCAAGAGGCCCCAACGGCTGCTAGCCCAATTCTTTCGAGGAGATGGGCCGACTTGATAAGACTGGAACGGGCGATCCCAAGATTACCGGCGTACCTCGTTAGGGAAAATGCGCTGAAAACTGCGTTGCCTATCTTCATTGGGGGCTCCTCAATAAGTAGCAGCCTACCGGCCGACCCCGATTAGAAGCTGCGTGGACGCGCTTCGCGATGCCCTTGATTCCAATTTCCAAAAGATGTGGCTGAGTGATGGGGCTGGCTTGCTCGTAACCAAGACGAGAGCCAGTCCAAAGCTGCGAGCTCGCGGCTTCGCAGGCATTGCATCTCACCCGTGTCTGTCAGTCAGCTCTGGGTGCAGCAATTTCTTGGGGGAGAGTTAGCTCGAAAAGAGAGTGATGGACTATGAGACTGTTCACATACTCCTGTTCCCTGTCGCTCCATCCAGTCACGATCTCAGGAGGACTAAGTTTGCATCGTTGCATACGCGGGAGCGCAGAAGCGCGAACTGACAGGCGCCGTGAGTTCGCAAGCTGTCCCGCGTTGCGCCACGTCAGATGGCGATCTCGCTGGCGAAGCGGCACTGATTTGGATTCTGATTTTGACGCGAAAACGCTCTACTCGTCCCGCCCGCCATGGGTTTCGCGGCGCCATGCGCCCGGACTGACGCCGACCATCTGGGTGAACACCCGCGTGAAATGGCTTTGATTGGCAAATCCGGCCGAGATCGCAATCTCGGACAACGGCAGGTTGCGGACGGTCATCAGCTGCGTGGCCGCCTTCACGCGCTGGCGCAGCAGCCATTGATGCGGCGGCAGGCCGGTGGAGATCCGGAATGCACGTGAAAAGTGGCTGACCGAAAGGCCGAGCTCGGTCGCGATCTGCTCCAACGCGACCTTGCCTGAGAGATCGGAGTCGAGCCGGTCGCAGGCGCGCTTCACCTGCCATGGCGCGAGGCCACCACGGTTAGGCTCTGCGACAGGCTTCAGCCCGCCATAGGTCTGGGCGACGTGGGCGGTGAGCGCGAGCATCATGTGATCGACGAAAAGCTGGTTGGTCTCGTCAGGCCGACGCAGTGCTTCCTGCAAGCTGGCGCCGATATGACGGATGACCCCGTCGTCATGGCCCACACCGGGCTCGTAACTGAGCTCGCCAATGCGCGGCGCGCCGGGTTGCCTTGCCATGTCGTGAAGGGCCGAGCGCGGCAGATAGAAGAAGAGCGAGTGAAACGGCTTGTCGATCACATAGCGCGGGTCGCGCTTGAGGTCGTACAGATAGGTCGCGCCCGCACGAATATCCTCCCTGGTGACGTAGCGGCCTTCCTCCCAACATTCGCAAGCGGGATAGTCGCGGAGTTTCAGGCTGACGAGGTAAGCATCTTCAGCCGGCAACGAGCCGGAAAGTTCGGACGTCGGCTTGTCATTGCGGACTTCGGTGACCGCAAGCTCCGCGCTGCGCAGCGAGCGCGTGATCAGAACCGGAGCTTCCTTCACGTGAAGGCCCCGCCCGAGCCTCTGCCCGTAGACGCCTGCTTGTGTCATTATCAATATTCCATCCGTGAAAGGCACGTCTGCGTCGGCCTTTCCGAGTCGATGCATTATCGGAGATCGACGACCGACGGTCCAGCTTCGCCGGATTAGCATATAGATTGTGGCAGCCGGTCGCACTCCGTCGCGACGAGGTGAATTCATTGTGATTTCAGCACGATTTCACAGGCTTGGCATCGCGAAGGACAACACCGTTAACGTGTGCGGCAGATCATGGCACGATTTTATCGTGCGTTCTGGAAAGCATCCGCTGCGCGCCTTTGCGCCGCTAGGCCGACCATTCCTCGCCCCAGACCTGGACGACGTGGCCGGGCGAGACTTCGCGATACTGCCGGACCGGCGGCTGATAATCCGGTGCGCGCACCGGGCTTCTGATCTCGTCGTTCGAGGTCTCGCGCTTCGTGCCGCGGCGCGATGGATCGGGCACGGGCACCGCGGCCATCAGCTTCTTTGTGTAGGGATGCTGCGGATTGCCGAACAAGGCTGCGCGCGGGCCGGTCTCGACGATCTCGCCGAGATACATCACCGCGACGCGATGGCTCATGCGTTCGACCACCGCGATATCGTGGGAAATGAAGAGATAGGCAAGGCCCATGCTGGCCTGGAGGTCGAGCATCAGGTTGACGACCTGCGCCTTGACCGAGACGTCGAGGGCGGAGACCGCTTCGTCCGCAACGATTAGCTTCGGCCCGAGCGCGAGCGCGCGCGCAATGCAGATGCGCTGGCGCTGGCCGCCTGAGAATTCGTGCGGAAAGCGCGCGGCCATATCCGCGGTCAGGCCGACGCGTACGAGCAGATCGGCCACCTTGTCTCGTGCCTGTGAGGCAGTCGCGAGACCGTTGGCGAGCAGCGGCGCTGCGATCGCCGTCCCCACCGACATGCGCGGATTGAGACTCGCGAACGGATCCTGGAATACGATCTGCATCTGCTTGCGGAAGTCGCGCAAGGTCCGGGCGTTCATGGCGAGGACGTCCTGGCCGTCGACCAGGACGGTGCCGCTGTCCGGCTCCGTCAGCTTGAGGATGGAACGGCCTGTCGTCGATTTGCCGCAACCGGATTCGCCAACCAGCGCCAGCGTCTCGCCGGCGCGCAGGGTGAAGGAGATGTTCTCGACCGCGTGGACGCGGCCCGAAACCTTGCCGAACAAGCCGGAGCGGATCGGAAAGCGTGTGGTGAGGTTGGAGACTTCGAGCAGCGGCCGCTCGGCGGTTGAGACCGTTTCAGGTGTCTCCGTCGGCTCGTCCGAGGTGCCCGTCACCTTGTCGACGATCGGAAACCGCATCGGCCGCGTCCGCCCGCCCATCGAGCCGAGGCGCGGTACGGCCGCGAGCAGCGCGCTCGTATAGGGATGCGAGGGCGCAGCAAAGATGCGCGCGGTCGCATCGGTCTCGACCGCCTGCCCGCCATACATCACCACGGTACGGTCCGCGATCTCCGCGACCACGCCCATATCGTGGGTGATGAAGAGGATCGACATCCCCTCCTCCTGCTGGAGCTCCTTCAGAAGCTCCAGGATCTGCGCCTGGATGGTGACGTCGAGTGCCGTGGTCGGCTCGTCGGCGATCAACAGCTTCGGCTTGCAGGCGAGCGCCATCGCGATCATCACGCGCTGGCGCATGCCACCGGAGAAACGATGCGGATGCTCGTGGAAGCGTGATGCCGCCGCGGGAATGCGGACGCGATCGAGCAGACGGATGGTCTCGGCCTCCGCCGCCGCGCGCGACAGGCCGCGATGCTGGATCAGCGCCTCGGCGATCTGGAAGCCGATGGTGAGCACCGGATTGAGGCTCGTCATCGGCTCCTGGAAGATCATGGCGACATCGTTACCACGAACATCCGTCATGCTCGCTTCGGACAGCGTCAGCAGATCGCGGCCCGCGAGCGTGACGCGCCCCTCGACCCGGCCGCTCTCCTTCGGAATGAGCCGCATGATGGAAAGCGCGGTGACGCTCTTGCCCGAACCGGACTCGCCGACGATCGCCACGGTTTCTTTGGCCGCGATATCGAACGACACGTCGCGGACGACGGGAATCCATTGCCGCTCGCGCAGAAAGGACGTGGTCAGGCCCGCGACCGACAACACGGGCGCCTGCGCTTCGGCAACGATCGGATCAGGCCTGCTTGCGCCGGTGCTCATGCGATTGCCCTAATAGCCGCGACTGCGATCGACGCGCCCCGGCAGATCTTCGCCGCGGCGGTGGCGCGCGATGACGTCGAGCACGAAATCGACGGCCGTATCAGGCGTCGTCATGCTGGCATTGTGCGGCGTCAGCAGGATGCGCGGATGGCTCCAGAACGGATGGCCGGCCGGCAGCGGCTCGGGATCGGCAACGTCGAGCACCGCACCGGACAGTGCGCCGCTGTCGAGCGCCGCGAGAAAATCGGATTGGACGAGATGCGGGCCACGCCCGACATTGACGAGCCCTGCTCCGCGCGGCAGGCGCGCGAACAGATCGGCATTGAGGATGCCGCGGGTCTCGTCGGTCAGCGGCAGCAGGCAGACGAGAATGTCGGCCTGCGCGAGAAACTCTGGCAAGGTGTCCGTACCGGCGTAACAGGTGACGGCTTCAATCGCGCGCGGCGAACGATTCCAGCCGAGAAGCGGAAAGTCGAACGCCTTGAGCCGGTCGAGCACGGCCTGGCCGAGCTGGCCGAGCCCCATCACGCCGACACGACGACGTTTGGCCGGCGTGATCCGGATCTCGCGCCAGACCTGCTCCTTCTGTTGGCTGATGAAGTGCAGGAGATTGCGATGCAGGGCGAGCACGGCCATGGTGACGTATTCCACCATGGTCTCGGCGATGCCGGGCTCCAGCATGCGGACGAGCGGTATGTGCGGTGGAAGTTTTGTGGCATCGAACTGATCCACGCCAGCACCGACCGAAAAGACCAGCTCGAGATTGGGAAAGGTCGTCGCGATGTCGTCCGGCGGTACCCACGCCACCAGGTAGCGCACCTCTGCGGGATCGCCGATGTCGGGCCAGAGCCGGAACGACACATCGGGCGCGCGCTCGGCGAAGAAGCGCGCCCATTCGGCGCCGCGAACCATGTTGGCCTTGTAGAGAACCGTCATGCCACCAGCACTCTCAGAACGGGCTGACCGGCGCGAGACGCCGGCCGTCGATCATGCGCTTGTGGCTGTAGGCCGCGGGATCGACCAGCGGCGTCGCGCCGGTCACGATGTCGGCGGCGAGCTTGCCGGCCGCAGGACCGATGCCAAAGCCATGGCCGGAGAAGCCCGTCGCGAGGAAGAAGCCGGGCAAGGCATCGACCGGCGAGATCACAGGAATGGTGTCCGGCGTGCAGTCGATCGTGCCGCCCCAGGCTTCCGCGATCTCGATGTCCTTCAATTCGGGATTCGACTTGATCAGCGAAGCCAGCGCCGCGTTGACCAGCGACATGTCAGGCGCCGGATCGCGCACACGCTCGGTCTCGAACGGCGACGGCTTGTCCAAACTCCAGCTCGTGCCGCGCACGATCTGGTCGAAGAACGACTTGCCGAACGACAGTTTCAGCCCGTTCTTGCGATGCAGGTAGGTCGGCCAGAAGGTGCGCGCGTAGCGGAACAGGTCTGGCGACAGTTCGACCGTGCCGCGGCCGCGCAGCGCCAGTGTAAAGCCGCCGTCGAGGCGGCGACGGATACAGTAGAAGTCGGTGCCGAGCGCGCCGGACGTGATCTCCGGTCCCGGCGTGGTTCGGCATGCGGTGGCGTTGACGAGACCGATCGGCAGCTCGATGCCGTGACGGCGGCAGAACAGCGACGACCACGCGCCGCCCGACAGCAGCACGGACTGGGTGCGAATGGTGCCCTTCTCGGTGACGACGGCGCTGACCCGTCCGCCCTGCGTTTCCAGCCCGCGTGCAGCGCAGCCCTGGTGGATGGTCACGCCGTGCTTGCGTGCAGCGGTGGCGAGCGCGGGCACGGCCATCGACGGCTCGGCGCGCCCGTCGCTCGGCGTGTGCAGACCGCCGACCCATTTCTCGGAATTGCCGGGCAGGCGCTCGGCGACTTCCGCCGGCGTCAGGACGGTCGAGTGGACCTGCATCTCGCGCGCCGTTGCGGCCCATCGCTCCCAACTGGCCAGCTCGTCCTTGCTTTTGGTCAGGAACAGCACGCCGGTGCGGCGGAAGCCGGCATCGACACCGGCGTCGTTCTGCATGTCCTCCCACAGCCGGAGCGCCTCGCGGGCCAGCGGGATCTCCTCACGGGCGCGGCCCTGCTGGCGGCACCAACCCCAATTGCGGCTCGACTGCTCGCCGCCGACATGGCCTTTCTCGACGAGGGCGACGGAGAGACCCTTCTTTGCCAGATGGTAGGCCGCGGACACGCCGATGACGCCGCCGCCGATGACGACGACGTCCACCTGCGCCGGCAGGCGTTCGTCGCTGTTTATACGGGTGAGCGGCGGGGACATGGGACACTCCAGCTATTCAGTTCGATCGAAGCAAGTCGGCTCGGGGGCAGGCTCGTCATGGGATATTCATTCGCGGATCGAGCGCGTCGCGCAGGCCGTCGCCGAGGAAATTGAAGCTCGTCACCGCGAGCGTGATGGCGACGCCCGGCACGATCGCAAGCCACGGCGCGCTGGTGAGATAGATCTGCGCGTTGTTGAGCATGTTGCCCAAACTCGCGGCCGGCGGCTGGACGCCGTAGCCGAGGTAGCTGAGATAGGATTCCAGCAGGATCGCCTTGGCGACGTTCAGCGTCGCCGCGACCACAATTGGCGCGATCGCATTGGGCACGAGCTCGCGAAACATGATCCGCAGGTTCGACGAGCCGAAGGCGAGCGCAGCAACCGCAAACTCACGTTCTCGCAGCGAGCGCACCTGGGCCTCGACGACGCGGGCCACCCACATCCAGGCGGTCGCCGCGATCAGGACGGTCGTGGTGATCAGGCCGGGCTCGGTAAGCGCCGCCAGCGCCAGCAGGAGAAAGATCGTCGGGAAACACAGCACGGCGTCGACCAGCCGCATCAGGACCGCGCCGACCACGCCGCCATAGAAGCCGGCAAAGGCGCCGACGGCGATTCCCACCGCCATCGCGATCACCATCGCGACGATGCCGATCGTGAGCGAGACGCGTCCGCCCATCATCAGTCGCGCCAGCACATCGCGGCCAAGTTCGTCGGTGCCGAGGATATGCGCACCCGACAAGGGCGGCGCGAACCGCTTCATGATGTCGATATGGGTGTCGTCGAACGGCAGCAGATAGGGACCGAACGCCGAGCCGAGGACGAGAACCAGAATGATGACAGCCCCCGCAAGCGCAAGCCGGTGCCGGCGAAAGCGCCGCCATGCGGCCTGGCCGGGCGCGAGCTGAGCGGTCGAGAGGGTCGCAGCCGTCATTCCTAGCCCACCCGGATGCGCGGATCGACGACGGCATAGAGGATGTCGGCAAGCAGCGAGCCGATCAGCACCATGGTCGCCGAGAACATCAGGATGCCCATCACCACGGGATAATCGCGGTAGCCGATGGAATCCAGGAACAGCCGGCCCATGCCGGGCCAGGTGAACACGGTCTCGGCGACCAGCGCACCGCCGAGCAGCGTCGGAAACTGGAGGCCGGCCACAGTGATCATCGGCAGCAGGGCGTTGCGCAGCGCGTGCACGGTGAGGATGCGCCATTCCGGCATGCCCTTGGCGCGCGCGGTTCGGATGTAGTCCTGGTTAATCACCTCGAGCATGGAGGAGCGCATGAAGCGACCCCACATCGCGGTCTCGACCAGCGCCAGCACCAGCGCCGGCGCAATCAGATGATGCAGCAGGTCGAGGAAGGAGCCATCGCCGACCGTTTGGCGATTGCCGGCCGGCAGCCAGCCGAGCTTCACCGAGAACACGTAGATGGTGACCAGGCCGAACCAGAAGGTCGGGATCGACAGCGCGATCATGGCGCCGACGGTCGCCAGCGTATCGAACAGCGAATAGCGGCGCAGCGCGCCTAGCACGCCGATCCAGCAGCCGAGCAAAACCGCGATGATCGTCGCCGTCGCCATCAGCTCCAGCGTGGCGCCGAGATGGGAGGAGATCACAGACAGCACCGCCTCGCCGTCGCGATAGGACTTGCCCCAATCGCCTCTCAGCATACGGCCGAACCAGTCGAGATACTGGATCGGCAACGGGCGATCGAGGCCGAGCTGCCTCGTGACGCGGTCGAGGTCCTCCTGCGTCATCTGCGCGGACGCCGCGTATTGCGACAGCGGACCGCCGGGGGCCAGATGCAGGATGGCAAACCCGATCGCGGAGACGATCACGAGCAGCATGATCGCCTGCGCCAGGCGGTTGACGACGTAACGGGCCATCTCAGGCGATCCAGCGAGCCTGAGGCATCAGGCCCAGTACCATTCGCGGATGTTCCAGCAATTGATGGACGTGTTGATGTTGGGACGGAAGCCCTGCAGCCCCTCCTTCACGCCCTCGGCGATAAAACCCTGGAACAGCGGCAGGATGGCGAGGTCGTTGCGGATCAGCTTTTGCAGATCGCCATAGGTCGTCTTGCGCTGGGCGAGATCGAACTGTCTGGCGCCCTCGGCAAGCAGACGATCGGCCTCGGCGCTGTTGTACTGATAGGTGTTGAAGCCACGGCCGCCCTTGGCAGGGATAGCGCCGGAGCCGAAGCGCGGCGTCACGTCGGGGTCGCTGCCGAGCATGAAGTTCACGGACACCAGCACCGAATTGAACTTCGACTGCTGCCAGAAATCGCCCCAGATCACGGCGGCCGGCATGTTGTTGACCCGCATCGCCGCGCCGATCGCGCGCCAGTCCTGGATCAGGAGCTGCTGGGTTTGCTCGCGCACCGCATTGCCCGACGTCGTCGAGTTGGTGAATTCGAGCTTGACCCCACCCTTCTCGCGGATGCCGCCGGAGCCCCGGGTCCATCCGGCCGCGTCGAGCAACGCGTTGGCCTTGGCCGGATCGTATTTGTGTTGCGGCAGGCCCTGCTGGAACGACCAGGCCTGTTGCGGCACGAAGCTCTCGGTCTGCGTCGGCAGGCCGTAGTTCAGCGCATCGATGATCGCCTGCTTGTTGATGGCAAGGTAGAGCGCCTCGCGCACCGCGCGATCGGCGAAGGGGCCGAATTCGAGATTGGGCGCGACGTGCTCCACCGACGACGTCGCGGAGACGAAGATCTTGCGGCCCTTCAGCGTCTTCGCCTCCTGCACGAAATTCGGCAAAATGCCTTGCAGGCCGGTGTAGTCGACCTGCCCCGTGCGGAACTGGGTGTAGAGGACGGTGAGGTCGGGGATGTATTTGAAGACCACGCGTTCGACGTAAGGTCCCTTGCCGTGGTAGCCGGCGTGGGCATTCAATTGAATGTGGTCGCCGGGCACGCGCTCGCCCCAGCGGAACGGCCCGGTGCCGACAGGCGCATTGTGGAACGGCGAGGCGTTCGGATCCGACAGCTTCTCCAGGATGTGCTTCGGCACGATGAAGGTGAGCGACAGGATCGACATGTAGGGCGAATAGGGAGCCTCCATCCGCCAGTGGATCTCGTCGGGCGCGACGACCTTGATGTCCTTGACGAGGTTGTGGCCGACGCGGTTGCGGACGCGGAAGTCGGGATTGTTGATCAGGTCCAGCGAGAACTTCACGTCCTCGGCCGTGAACGGCGTGCCGTCATGCCACTTCACGTCGCTGCGCAGCTTGATCTTCCAGGTCAGGCCATCGGCCGACAGGCCGCCATTCTCGATGGTCGGGACTTCGCGCGCGAGGTCGGGAACGAACTTGCCATCGGGCTCGATGAACCAGAGCGGCGAGAACACCTGCCACCAGATGCCCTGATCGACCTCGATGCCAGGCATCAGCGGATGGAAGACGGTCGGCTCCTGCGACAGCGCCGCGATCACCTGCCCGCGCGGCTTGTCCGGCGGATTGGTCGGGCGTTCGCTCTGCGCAAAGGCGTTGCCTGCAAGGGTCCATCCCGCCGCGGCACCCGCGCCGAGCTGGAAGAATTGTCGGCGATTCGGAATGCCGAGATGACGCAGTCCGCCAACGCCGAACTTGCCGGTGCTGTCTGCCATGACCAGTCTCCGTTCCCGCACACGGCACCGTCTCCCGCGCCCCCGAGACCCGGCAAAGGGACAGGAGTGGGCTTTAGTGCTTCTAAATTTTTCAGTCAAAAGTTCATCATGACTAAATACAGCTGTCAATCACATTGCTAGGATGCGCGACCTTTTCACGCCGCCGGCCATTCCGGCGGCGAGGCAATGCATGGGAGAGCGACATGGATGGTCGCGGCGAGACCAACAGCCCGAAGGACGCCCCGGCGATCGAGGCTGACGATGCGGTCGACCAGCGGCTCGGCGAAACCGTGCGGCTGCTGCGGCAGCGCGCCGGCCTCTCGATCCAGGACGTCGCCACCAAGACCGGGCTCTCCAACGGCATGATCAGCCAGCTCGAACGCGCGCGGGCCATGCCGTCGATACGGACGCTGCGCCTGCTCAGCATCGCGCTCGACGTTCCCATCTCCTATTTCTTCGAGACCACCGATCCCGCCGACGTGCAGCGCTACATCGTGCGCAAGAACAGCCGGCGCCTGTTGCGGCTCACCGCCAGCGGCGTCGTCAAGGAAGCGCTGACGCCGGCAGACGAGGGCCAGCTCGAACTCTACGAGCTGACGCTCAACCCCGGCGCCTCGTCCGGCACCGACTTCTTGCAGCACACCGGCGAGAAGGCCGGGTACATCCTGTCCGGCAGCCTGCGGCTGTGGCTCGACAACCAGGCTCATCTGCTCGAGGCCGGCGACAGTTTCCGCTTTCCGAGCATCGTGCCGCACATGTTCGACAACCCGACCCAGCAGGCCGCGCGTGTGATCTGGGTCACGACGCTGCGCCAGACCGATTCGCCGGCAGGTTGAGCGCGAGGAACGCCGGCGCCCCGCCGGAAATTGCCCCTCGACGCAGGCTCGCGGAGCCTGTAGCTGACGTGAAGCCGGAGCAATCTACAGCGCGAACGCGAGGGTCCCGCGATTGACGTCGCTGGTGTGAGACCATGAAACTCAGACCGCTTCTGACACTCGCGATGGCCGCGCAGGTCGCCGTGACCGCCGCGGCCCTCCTCGCCTCCTATGCCGGGACCGGGTTCGGCTTGGCCCAGGTCGTCGCTTTGCTGGTAAGCGGCGCCGTCGCGGTCCTGCTCGCACGGCTGTGCACGCGCGCGATCGAAACGGCGCAGGACAAACGCGCCGCCGCGCAACTGGCCGAGCAGGCCCAGGCCAGCGCACAGATGACCCAGGCCGTCATCAAGACCGCGCTCGACGCTTTCGTTCAGACCGATGCGAACGGCATCGTCCTGGAATGGAGTGTCCAGGCCGAGGCCCTCACCGGATGGACGCGCAAGGAGGCGCTCGGCGCCGACGTCGTCAACCTCCTCATCGCCGAGTCGCTCCGCGACGGCTTCAGGCAACGCATGATGCGGCTTTTGCCGGAACTGTCGGATACGCCGATCGGCATCCGGTTCGAAGCGACGCTGCTGCATCGGAACGGCGACCAGATCCTGATCGAGGCGTCGAGCACGGCGCTCCAGCTCGGCGGGCGCACCATCATCAACAATTTCGTCAAGGACGTCACCCAGAAGCGCGCCGCCGAGGAGCAGCTGATCCAGGCCCAGAAGATGGAGGCGGTCGGCCAGCTCACCGGCGGCATCGCGCACGAATTCAACAACATGCTCACCGTGATCACGGGGACGATCGAGATCCTCGCCGACGCCGTGAAGGACGACCCGCCGCTTGCGACCATCACCAAGCTGATCAGCGAAGCGGCCGATCGCGGCGCCGCGCTGACGTCGAGCCTGTTGTCCTTTGCCCGCAAGCAGGCGCTCCAGCCGGCCGAGATCGACGTCAACGAGCTGCTCGAAGAGGTGGCAAAGCTGCTGCTGGCGACCTTCGACAAGAAGATCGAGATCGTGTCCAGGCTTGACCGCAACGTCTGGCTGGCTTTCGCCGACCGCGGCCAACTGAGCGCGGCGCTGCTCAACCTCGCGATCAACGCACGCGACGCGATGCTGGATGGCGGCAAGCTCACGCTGACGACGCGCAACGTGGTGTTCGGCGTGCGCGAGGCCGTCGCGGTGGGCGCCGGCTATGCCGGCGACTATGTCGAGATCGAGATCGCCGATACCGGCACGGGCATTCCGCAAGCCATTCTCGAACGCATCTTCGATCCGTTCTTCTCGACCAAGGATGTCGGCAAGGGCACCGGGCTCGGCCTCAGCATGGTGTTCGGTTTCGTCAAGCAGTCCGGCGGCGGCATCAAGGTCACGTCCGAAGAAGGCCGCGGCACGATTTTCACGATCTACCTGCCGAAGGCCGAGACCAGTACGCTCCGTCCGGCCGGCTATGACGAGCGCAAGGTCGTGGGCGGCACGGAAACCATCCTTTGCGTCGAGGACGATCGCGACGTCCGCCAATATGTCACCGTCCAGCTCGAAAGCCTCGGCTACAAGGTCATCTCCGCCGCCAACGCAACCGAAGCGCTCGCCATCGTGGCCGACGGCACGCCGTTCGATCTGCTCTTCACCGACATCGTGATGACCGGCGGCGTCAACGGACGCGAGCTCGCCGAACAGATGGTGGCTGCGCGGCCCTCGCTGCGGGTGCTGTTCACGTCGGGTTATGCCTACGATTCGCTGCACGCGCAGGGACGCGCCACCATGGGCGCGCCCCTGCTGGCAAAGCCGTACCGAAAAGCCGAGCTCGCGCGCATGCTGCGCCGCTCCCTCGACACCGCCGTCGACGCCGCGGGCGATCCGATCCCGACGCCGTACTCGGTGCAGGCTGATGTCGAGGGCTTTTTGCGCCGGCAGGCGGCTGAAGACAGCGGCACGACGCGATCGCGAAAATAGATGCCTGCCGCCTAGCTCATCCTTCGCCGCAGCGTTGCCGACGGCGTCTCGCCGAATTTTTCGCGGTAGGCCCCCGCCATGCGGCCGAGATGGGTGAAGCCGAGATCGAAGGCGATCTCGGTGATGGAGACATCCGGCGAAGCCTGCGCGAGCCGGGCGTGCAGAGCAGCGAGGCGCATGTCGAGCAGCATCTCCGAGATCGATACGCCGAAGTGGCGGCGGAAGCCGAGCTGGAGCGCGCGGACGCCGATCCCGGACGCGCAGGCGAGCTGCGCCAGGTCGAGCGGCTCACCGGCATTTTCCGCAAGATGATCCCGCGCGGCGCGCAGTGCACGCGGCAGACGCTCGGCTTGCCCCGAGAACCTCCTGATGGCATCCGACAGGCCATGCCGCCGGCCGTTGAGGAGATGATCGAGCAGCACCTCGCGCCAATCGCCCATCGCAACCGGTGAAAGCCTGCCGGACGGCCCGAGACGCTCGGCGAGCAGCATCAGCTCGGCAAGGCTGGTCCGCAGGGCCTGCCCCGCCGGGGCGTCGAGGTCGATCGCGGCATCAAACTCGACTGGGCCGGCCGCCCTGCCCGACAGCGACGCAGCGCGTTGCTCGACCATGCGACGGTCGAGCAGCAGGATCGCCTGCGCACAGTCGCTCCACATCATCCGGGTCGGGATGGTCGGCGACAGCAGCGACGCCATTCGGCCCGGCGCGGCATCGATTTCGCTGACGCCGGCACGAATGCGGGCGGTGCCGGTGAGCGGGACCTGCACCAGGAAGAAGCGCTCGAGGCAGCCGGGATCGATGCTCACCGACCCGCCATAGGCGACATAGTTGATGGAGAAGCCGTCGAACGCCGCGCAATTGTGCCGGGCGGAGAAACCGGGTCCGCGCGGCCGTACCGGCTCGAGATTGTGCGGGCAGAAGATGCGTCCGATCTGCTCTGCCGCTTCGTCGACATCGTCCGTGGTGACGCGGGCGAAGTCCGCAAGCCGTTCGGCTGCAGACGTTCTTGCGGTCATTTCCAGCACGGCTGCGGACATCATCGACCACGCTTCGCGTCACGGAATTGCTTTAAGCCTATAATGGTTCCTCGAACGCGGAAAGGGCCGCGTCGCAAAATCATCATGCTGCACGGCAACAGTCGCGTCCGGATTCGTTTAGCGGATAGACACCGACCGTCGACGGGTCGAAGCTCCATCCTCGCCGGAATCCATGAGGAGCGAGCCATGACTGCACTCGAAAAGGGCATAACCGCTGTTGGCACGGGCTATGGTGGCAAGAGCTGGAACATCCTTGGTCAGGTCTATTTTCCCAAGGCCGTCACAGATTCCACCTTCGCGTTCGAGACCAACAGCGAGCCCGGCCAGTTCGTGCCGGTGCACATCCATCCGACCCAGGACGAGTTCATCCTGGTGCAGGAAGGCACGCTCGACCTCAAGCTCGACGGCCAATGGGTCAAGGCCCATGCCGGGGATCTGGTGCGCATGCCGCGCGGCATCCCGCACGGCTATTTCAACAAGTCCGACAAGCCGTGCCGCGCGCTGTTCTGGGTCTCGCCGATGCAGAAGCTGGAGGCGCTGTTCAACCAGCTCCACAATCTGACCGACCCCGCCGAGGTCGTGCGCATCTCGGCGCTGCACGAGGTCGACTTCCTGCCGCCCGAGGCCAACGACTAGGCAGCGGCCTCCCCGTCCACTTTCATCTGCTTGCAGGTCCGCCGGCCGCGCATTGCGGCCGAACGTGGCCGCTTGCGCCCGAAACACATTGATCGCGAGGAATCCCATGGTCAGCCCCAAGCATGTCTGCGTGATCGGCGCCGGCGTCTCAGGCCTCGCCGCCGCAAAGGCGTTCTCCAGCCACGGCCACCGCGTCACCATCGTCGAGCGCAGTGCCGATCTCGGCGGCGTCTGGGAGCCGGCCCGCTCCTATCCTGACGTGCAGACCCAGAGCCCGAAGGAGCTCTACCGCTACACCGATCGCGCCATGCCGGACAGTTATCCGGAATGGCCCACCGGGCCGCAGGTCCATGCCTATCTCTGCGACTATGCGAAAAACTTTGGCCTCGATCACATGCTGCGCCTCAACACTGGGGTCGCCGGCATGGAGCGCCGCGCCGATGGCAAACCGGGCTGGACGCTCACGCTATCAGGCAAGGACGGCGCGACCACGAACGAGAATTTCGATTTCGTCGCGGTCTGCACCGGGCAGTTCAACGAGCCGCGCGAGCTGCATTGCCCGGGCGAGGACGGCTTTCTGGCGCAGGGCGGCCAGATCCTGCATTCGTCGACATACAGCGATCCGACGCTGGCGAAAGGGCGGCGCGTCGTCGTGCTCGGCGGCTCGAAGTCGGCGACCGACATCGCCGTGAACGCGGTGAAATCGGGCGCGCGCGAAGTCACCATCGTGATGCGCGAGCCGGTGTGGCGCATTCCCTATTTCATCGGCGGGCTCGTGAACTTCAAGCGCATCCTTTACATCCGCGCGCAGGAGGAGATGTTTCCGGGCTGGGGCGCGAGCTCCATGGCACGGCTCGCGCACCGCATCGCCGCGCCGCTGATCTGGGCGAACTGGCGCGGGCTGGAGAGCCTGCTGAAGGCGCAGCTCAAGCTGAACCGGTGCAAGATGGTGCCGAAGGAGCGGATCGAGGACGGCGTCAACTGCTCGGTGCCGATCGCAACGCCGGACTTCTACCCGATGGTCGCCGACGGCCGCATCAAGGCGGTGTTCGGCAGCTTCGACCACTATGAAGGCGACAGCATCGTGATGAGCGGCGGCGAGCGCGTCGCGGCCGACGTCGCCGTGCTCGCGATCGGCTACAAGCTCGGCGTGCCGTTCCTGCCCGAGGCCTATCGGCAGAAACTTGTCGATGCGGACGGGCAATACCGGCTCTACCGCCTGATCGCCAACCCTGATCTGCCGGAGATGGGCTTCGTCGGCTTCAACTCGTCGTTCTGCACCGTGCTCTGTGCCGATCTCGCGGCGAACTGGCTGGTGCGCTACGCCGACGGCCAGCTCGCAAACCAGCCGACGGCGCAAGCGATGCGCGACAACATCGAGATGATGCTGCACTTCAAGCGCGTCGAACGGCCGGCTGCCGGCGTCTATGGCGGCCTCTGCGTCGCGCCCTATCACTATCGCCATTTCGACGAGCTCATGGCCGATATCGGCGCCAAGAACCAGAAGCGCGGCGGGCTCGCCGGACACTTCCAGCCGCCGGATGCGGATGCCTATGCGAAATTCCTGGCCTCGGCGCAGGAGTACCGGGCCACAGCGTAAGGTCGGAGAACCCGGGCTGTGCGTGATTTGCAACTCGCCAGTCCGCGCGTTTGATGTTTACGATCCCGTGACCGACGAATCTCCGGCACATGGGAACCCGCCATGGGACGACGATGTCACGCCGCCATAGCCCTGGCGGTGCTTGGGCTGATCCTCACGACGTTCACAGTCGGCCGGGCACAAACGCTTAACGCGAAGCAATCGGAGGCGCTCGCCACCTACGATCGCGCGCTCGGCGATTTCAAATCCATCCTTGCCGAGCGGCGCCGACAGATCGAGGCGAAGGAGCCGCTGCCGAACCTGCCGGGACAGGCGCTCTATCTGGCACGCGTCGCTGTCATCAGTTCTTACAAGGATCTCACCGACGCCATGCCGTCGCGGATCGGCAAGCCCAACAAGTTCGAGATACCACCGGCCTATTTCGACGCCGACATCGAGCCGCTGATCGACGAATATTCAAAGCTGTTCGACGTCATGGAGGCGCCGCCCGCGGGCGCGCAGAACTCGGCGACGCCGTTCAAGGACGTCGTCGATCTCGCCACAGCGATCGCCCGCGCCAAGGGGCTTGCACCGCCTCACGCCGAAGCTGCGGGCCGGATCAGCCTCGGGCTATTCTTCGCCGAGACCAACGGCAAGCAGAATGTCCGCAACGGGCGCTCGAACACCTATATGGGCAGCTTCCAGACCGGCCCGTCCGAGGACCGCAACGGCCGCAGGAAGTGGGAGGCCATCAAGGGAGACATCGCGGCAGCCGACCCCGAATTGAGCGCGCGCGACGACAAGGAAGAGGCGCGCGCCCGCGGCACGGACTATCGCTTCAACCACTGGACCAACGTGCGCGACGGCCTGATGAACGCGCATGCGGAGGTCTTCCGGGAGATTCCGGGAATCGTGAAGACACTGCCCGACCCGATCGACCAGATGAAGCTGTTCGAGCTGATCCAGATCGTGCCGACCCCGACGCGGTCCGCGCTCAAGTCCGGCGATGTCCTGAATTACAGGGTGTCCAGCCCGACCATCATGAAGCACCTGCGCAACAACAGCATCTTCGCGTTTGGACAGTCCGACCGGGCGCGCAACTCGGCCAGCTTCCGGGAGATCCTCGCTGCGATGTGGCTGTTCAACCGCAAGTTCGAGCGCGCGATGGTGAAGTATTCGGAGATCAAGGGGCGCTGAGGACATACAGAAGGGCGACGCCCCGCGAGACTCAGCACAATTATAGATAGAGTGTGAGCTAGTTCATATCAGCGACCCCATGCCGGGCGTAGTTTTGCAAGGAGATGTCTCGCGTCCCGGCGCCAAAGCGTTGCGGGTTTCCGGACGTCGCGCCGAGCGAACATCTGTCAATCCATAGGAGGACAGGCCATGAAGTTCGCAGCACTGCTTTTTGTCTTCACTCTCGCCGCACTCACGACGACTGTTCCTGCAGATTCGGCCAACGCGTGTGCGCGCCCCTGCGGACACTATTGTTGCGGATAATCGGCGGAGAATTCCAATGCGCCCATTGGTCAAGTGGGGGGCATTAGTCGCGATCGTGAGCATCGCACCACTGGCATCCGTGGCCGCGATACATCTACGCACGCCCCCAAATAGGCTCAACGAAGCAATCACCGCTATCGGCTTTCACCCGATAACGCCACCGGTCCTCCTGCGCGCTCCAGGCTCCATCTATCATGTCTCTCCGAACGGCCAGGATTACGACATGCTGTGCGAAGTCTCGCCGGATCGGCTGGTCGGCGTCACTCGTACTTCATCTTCAGCGACCCAGGTCACTTCGGAGCTACGAAAGACACAGTATTCGCTCGACTCAAAAGTCGTGCGTTCGATTCAGTCACATACCGATGCAAAATTGGCAGAAGCTGTAAAGCTCGAGCTTGATGACGTTCAAGTGTTGGAAATCTCACTTGAAGATCTATCAATCATCGCGGAGGAGCTGTTCCGCCGCGAGTCCTGCGATCGGGAGGTGAAACGTTATCTGGAAAACGGGGAATACGTTTGCCAGGGACAGCGGGTTCTCAAGGCGTCGACGAAATACGTCGCGGCCTATGACAATTCAGCGGCGGGCTCCGTGGAGCAAACGACGGACTTGATAAGGAATAATTTCGATCCGACTGTCAGCATACAGGGCGGTCAGAGCCTCTCTGGAGCGAACCTCTATTATGGAATGAGACTGGCACCGCGGTGCCTGTCCCTCCAGGATGCCAAAAGGCAGCCACGGCCGCCGTCCTCGCTCTGGGACAGACTGGTCAATCACTTTCCTTCGCTTGAGTTCTTTTGAATACGGCCACGCGATCCGACACGGCGGCAGGAGTGTTCATGCAGGCGATGACTGACTTTTTCGCCGCATCCGCATCCCGGAATCATGCGTCGACACTCTAATTCGTCGGCACTCTAATTCTCCGCCTTGTAGCCGTCGATCAGTGTCTTCAGAAACGCGATGATGTCGGCTTCGTCCTGCTCTGTCATTGCCGGCTTGTCGCCGGGGTGGCGATCGAAGGGCGGATCGGTGACGTCGACATTGACATGATATTTTTGCGGCAGGTCGTCGTATTTCCGCATCGCGCCGTCGGCGCCGCGCGGAAAAATCTTTTCCGGATTGGTGTCGCGAAAATTGTAGAAATCCAGGACCTGCTCGAGGGTACTGAAAACGCCGTTATGGAAGAAGGCGTGGCGCGTCGCCGTGTTGCGCAGCGTCGGCGTCAGGAACATGCCGCAATATTGCGTCTGCTCGGGAATGTCGGTGCGCTGCGGGCCGCAGACGCCGAGATCGAAATGGCTGGGATCGCGATTGCCGGCGAGCGCGGCATTGCGCGGCGCGCCGAGCGCCTCGTATTGGTGGTCGGTGAACAGCGGCGGCAGGCCGTCGCGGGTCGGCGCCGAGGTGTGACAGCCGGCGCAATTGGCCTTATCAGGGTCGTTGAACATCTGCAGGCCGCGCAGCTCGCTTTCGGACAGTCGCGCCTTGCCCTCGAGCCAGTAGTCATACTTGCTAGTGTAGGGATGGAAGCTCACTTCCTCCACCTGATAGCGCGCCACCGCGAACATCGCCTCCGCGATCAGGAGCCGCTGATTTCTGAGCACGCCGGCGCCGAACAGCTCGACGAAGCGATTGGCGTAAGGCGCACGGCGCAGCTTGTCCGCGACGATCTCGACACTGCCGCCGTCCATCTCGTTGGGGTCGAGCAGCGGGAACAGCGCCTGGTCCTGGAGCGTGTCGGCGCGGCCGTCCCAGAACAGGCCGCCTTGCGGCACGATGTTCGCCGATGCGCCGCTGCCGCCGGCGGTCTTCGTCGTACGCGCGGCCTGCTGGCCGATCGCAGCCATCTGCGCGAGGTCGATGACGTTGTCGTCGTCGCCCTTGTCGGGGCCGATGCTGAAATTGGGGTGGCGATCGAGATAGGTCAGCGAGGGCACCGCGCGTGCGCCTTGCCGCGACAGGGCGGCGCCGCCGAGCATCACCGGCCCGTCGTTGGGCGGGCCGTAGGCGTGATCCGGGCTGTGGCAGGATGCGCAGGACAGCGCGCCGGACGACGACAGCGAGGCGTCGTAGAAGATCTCCTTGCCGAGCTGCGCCATCGCGGACAATGGCGTGACGGGCGGGCGCATGAGGCGAACCGGATTCGGGTTCGCGCCGAGCTGGCTCGTCTCCGCAAGTCCTTGCGTCCCGGCCGCAAAGACGGCGCCGGCCAGACAAAGCAGGCCGGCGCCGAGGAGCCACATGGTGCGGCTGTTCATCAAGCGTCCCGTCGGACTAGTGGTGGTGGTGCTCGTCCGGCGGGCTGGTGATCGCCGTGCCGGAGGTCGGATCGAGGAACAGCGCGTCGGTCCGGTAGTCATGGCTGTGATCCTGATCGAAGTCGAACAGGTCCATGATCGAGCCGGAGCTGGCGTCGAACGAGCCGCCACCGATACGCTGGCCGCGCAGCCAGTTGTCCTCGATGAACCGCACCACGGACGCCTGCGAGATGTAGGTGCTGCTCACGTGGTTGGTCCTGGCGTAGGGCGAGACCACGATGAACGGAATGCGCGTGCCCGGACCGCAACGGCCGTTCACCGGCTTGCCGGAGAGACCCTTCGGTGCCGGCTGCTTCTGCGGGCCGAGGCCGCACAGGCCCGGACCGTTGACCTGATCGGCGGTCGGATCGTAGGAGGCGGTCTTCGGCGCAACGTACTGGTGGTCGTACCAGCCGTCGGAGTCGTCATAGGTGATGATGACCGCGGTTTCGCGCCACTCCGGCTGCTTCTGGAGGAAGTTGATCAGCTCGACATTGCCGACCTGCTCGTCGAGCGGATCGGAGTTGCCGGCGTGACCGTCCTGGTAGGCCGACATCTTGATGTAGGAGACGGCCGGGAAATTGCCGGCCTTCACGGCGGCGTAGAAGTCCTCGAGGTCGTAGGCGTGGTTGGCCGGATCGACGGTCTTGCCACCCTTCTCGTAGGTGTGGCCGATCGCATCGACCGAACTCGGCCGCGCATGGGTCGGGTTGGCGGTCGACTTGTAGTACTGGAACCAGGCGTGGTGCGGGCTGTAGTCCACGATCGTGCCGTTCACGTTGCTGGAGAACGTGGTGCGCGCGCAGCCGGTGGTGCCGTTGGCATTCTTGAGCGTCAGGTCAAAGCCGCCCATGAAGCTGCCCCAGCTGATGCGCTCGTCGTTGAGCAGGTCGCCGATGTTCTTGCCTGTCATCAGCACGGTGCTGCTCGTGCTCGAGCAGGAATCGTAGGCCGGGTCGGTGTCGCCGATCAGCGTCAGGCCGCCCTGGCCGTCGGCGATCGACGCCGAGGTACCGACGATGTTCTGCGCGCCATTGGTCTGGCCGGAAATCACCGCGAGCGCGCCCTGCGTCGACGGACCGAAAGTGTCGGTCCAGGCATTGTCGCTCATGGCGAAGTGCTGGGCGTAGTTCCAGAAGGCGGTGGTGGTGTTGCCGTCGAAATAGCCCATGACCTGACCGTTGGTGCCGAACGCACCGGCGCCGCCGGCGGTGCCGCGGCCGGTGAATTTCGGAAACAGGTCTTCCTTGCCGTTGTCCACGGCCTGTTGCTCGGGCGTGTAGGAGTGGTTCTGCGAGCGCGTGTTGGCCTGGGTGCGGTCGAGGCGGAACGGATCCGTCGCGCCGGTGCCGTTGGCCGCGCTGTTGTTCGGATTGTTCACCAGCAAATGCGCGTTGGCGAGATTGTTGACCTTCGGCGTATGCGGCTTCGGCACGAAGGGGATCGAGCCCGACGGATTGGCCGCGTTCGGATAGGTCGCGAAGTAATGATCGAACGAGCGGTTCTCGTTGAAGATGATCACGAGATGCTTGATCGGCGTCTCGGTGTGGATGTCATGCGGATGACGGTGATGATCGCGGTCGTGATCGTGATCGTTGTCGCGACCTTGATCATGCCCGTGATCGCGGTCACGGCCGAAATCGTCCGCAAGGACGGGAAGCGTGCAGGCAAGCGCCGTCGCGGCCGCGACAATCGCAGCCGTCGTCAGTAGTCTCGATTTCATTTTTTTGACGCCCCGGAAATGAGGATGTTTACGATCAGAAATGTTCTAAACATCGCGAGTGACAGAGCCGTGTCAGTTTGACGCACGAGACACTTTGCGCAGTGGTCGAGCCATAATTTTTTATGCAGCCACCCGCTTCGGCCGTGCCGGAGCGCGTCTTGCCGTTTTATTCCAAGGGCGAAGGCAAAAATGATCGCGTTCAGATTGTTGCGCGATGCCCCCGGTTGCATTTAGCTTGACCGGACAAGAACAAAGTCTCAGGGGGAAACATGAAAGCCGCTGTTCGCAGGCGCACGCGCGATGTCGCGTCGGCTCTGGTCGCAACGTCCTTTGCCGGCTTTGCAAATTTCGCCGCTCATGCCGAGATCGTCGTCACCGCCAATGACGGCAAGATGATGCTGGAGAACGGCAATGCCGTGGTGCGCAAGCAGCCGCTCCCGGACACGGTCAGCGTCATCGATCTCACCGATGGTGCGCTGAAGCTTTTGGGCGAGGTGCCGGCACCCGCCAGCGTAGTCGGTCCGCCGCCGAGCGTCGCGATTGCGCCGGACGGCTCGCTTGCGCTGGTCACGGGGGCGATGAAGCTCGATCCCGCGGATACGACCAAGACGGTCCCCGACGACAAGCTCTCGGTGATCGACCTCAAATCCAGCCCGCCAAAGGTGCTCGCGACATTGCAGGCCGGCCCAGGCGCCGCCGGCGTCTCGATCAACCGTGCCGGCACGCTGGCTCTGGTTGCCAACCGCAGCGAAGGCACCGTCTCGGTCTTCGCGATCAGCGGCAATACGCTGACCGCAGGCGGGAAGATTCAACTCGGCGATGCCAAGTCCGGCCCCAGCCATGTGGTGTTCTCCCGCGACGGAGCCACCGCGCTGGTCACCCGCGACGGCGACAGCAAGATCTCGCTTCTGAGCGTGGACGGGACCAAGGTCGAATACACCAAGCGCGACCTCTCCGCCGGCATCCGCCCCTACGACATCGACCTCACCGGCAGCGCGGTGGCCGTCGTCGGCAATGTCGGTGCCAGCAGCGGCGACAGTGACACGATCAGTCTGATCGACATGACCGCCAAGCCGATCCGCGTCGTCACGACGGTTACCGTTGGACAGACACCTGAGGCCGTGAAGATGTCGCCGGACGGCAGCCATGTCGCCGTCACCGTCATGAACGGCTCGAACAAGCCATCGGCCTCGCCCTTCTTCAACGATTTCGGCCTGCTCAAAGTCTACAAGATCTCGGGCACCGACCTCACGCCGGTGGCGGAGGCCAAGATCGGCCATTGGTGCCAGGGCATGGTGTGGTCAAAGGACTCAAAACATGTCGTGGCGCAGTGCATGGTCGAGAACGAGCTGATCGCGTTCTCGTTCGACGGCAAGACGCTGACCAGGACGTCCACACTCAAGCTGCAGGTGAGCCCCGCAGGCATTCGCACCGCGGAGCCGTGAGTCAGCCCTAATAACGGGCGAAGCGCCGCGAGATGCCGTCAGAGCCGCTTGGTGAAATGGTAGCGGCGAATGCCACCACCTAGCGTCTTGTTGCTGGCGGCATCGGCGATCTCTTCGCGCACATTCTCGTATCCCGCGTTTCGATACAGCGTCAGCGCATCCTGCTGAAGTTCAGACGTGCTCAGCTGCAATTGCGGACGATTGCGGCGGCGGGACTCCTCTTCCGCAAACGCCAGCATCTTTCGCGCGATACCCCGGCGCCGCGCGCCGGGAGCAACGTACATGCGCCGTAACTCCATCGCGTGTTCGCCAGAGGCCTCCAGTCCAAACATGCCGACGATTTCATCGTCATCGACGGCGACCCAGAAACCGCCGCTCCGATCCGAATAATAATCGGCGAGACGATCTATCTCCTCCGCGAGGGAGCGGGTGATGTATCCTTCAAACGCCTCCGCCAAATGCACCGGCGCCAACAGGCGATTGACCTGGATGAACAGCTCGCGCACGGCGGCCGCATCGGCCAGCAAGAAAGCGCGGAACCGAATCTCGCTTGCCATGGAGGCGGCGCCCTTACTCAGTCCGAATCGGCGTGTCCTTCAGGCCGTTGTTGTCATAGGCCTTGCGCAAGGTGCCGTTCGTCGTGGCTTCCGTCATGAACCTGGAAACGAACGTCAGCGCCTGGGGATGACCGAGCGGGACGGCGACGGCCGTCATCGTTTTCTTGAAGGTCTCGTCCAGCACCTTCGTGCCCGGGATCTTCTGCGCCATCTTGTTGAGCTGGTCGCGCGACAGCGCGAAGGCGTCGATCTCGCCGCTCTTCAGGAAGCCGAAGATCTCGTCATAGGTCTGATAGCCCGTGACTTTCGCATTCTTCAGGTGCGCGATCGCGCCGCGCATGGTCGTGGTGGCATTGACGGCCGCGACCTTGATGCCGGGCTGGTCGAGGCTGGCGAAGTTGGTGACGGCTGAGCCGGGCTTGACGATGTAGGTGGCATCCGCGACCTCGTAGATCGGGCCGAACATCATCTTGGTCTCGCGCTCGGGATCTTTTGGCAGCCAGGTGACGTCCCAGGTCCCCTTGCCGGCCGCGTCGGTGATCTGCCCGGAATTCTGGTGCACGACATATTCGACGGGCACGCCGAGTTGGCCGGCCATCTCCTTGCCGAGGTCGACCGGCACGCCGGCATAGCCGGCTTCGGTCTTGGTCGACCAGAACGCGCCGCCCGCCGGGCTGATCGCGATCGCGACCCGCAGCTTGCCGGTCGGCGCGATCTCGTCCTTCAGGCCATCGGCTAGCGCGGGCATGGCGACTGCCGCTGCGAAAACGAGGCCGGCAAGGGCCGCCTGGAGGGACGTGGGCATGTCATGTTCTCCTCACCTTTTCTTCTCTGCTTCTCGACCGCTTCGTTTCCGTCACTCGGCCTTTGACACAATTCTGGTCGATCATGCACGATGAAAAGCGGTTTGCCATGACAAACGTGTCAAAGGCCACTGCGCCATTTGCAGTGCAAGGCTGGTGACCGCCATGGCTATGGTGTTCCACGGCCGGGCATTTGTTGGTAGCCTGCCACACCGACAGACAATAATCGGGGGCCACCGAATGACCTGCGCGAATCCCGCTGATCTCGCACAACGGAACGGAGCGTGGAGACATGTCGGGCGGGCACTCGTTGCCGCGGCGGCCGTGGTGGCGCTCGCCGGCTGCGAGGACAAGAACACGTTTGTGGCGCCGCCGCCGCCGAAGGTGGACGTCGCCACGCCGGTACAGCGGGCCGTGACGCGCTATGTCGAAGCCACCGGCAACACCGCGCCGGTCAAGAGCGTCGATCTGGTGGCGCGCGTGCAGGGCTTCCTGCAATCGATCGACTATCAGGACGGCAGCTTCGTCAAGCAGGGCACCCAGCTTTTCTTAATCGAGCCTGAGACCTACAAGCTCAAGCTCGAGCAGGCGCAGGCGGCCGAGGTCGGTGCGCAGGCCACGCTCAAGCAGGCCGAGGCCGATTTCAAGCGGCAGGTCGACCTCGTGCAGCGCCAGGCTGTCTCGCAGGCGACGCTCGACACCTCGACATCCACCCGCGACAACGCCCAGGCCAGTCTCCAGCAGGCCCAGGTCAATACGAGGCTCGCCGAGGTCAATTACGGCTACACCAAGGTGAGCGCGCCGTTCGACGGCATCGTCAGCGCGCACCTGGTCTCGATCGGCGAGCTCGTCGGCGTCTCCTCCCCGACCCAGCTCGCAACCATCGTCGCGCTGGATCCGATCTGGGTGAACTTCACGGTCAGTGAGCAGGACGTCCTTCGCATCCGCGCCGAAGCGGCCCGTCGCGGGCTGACCGTGGCCGACCTCAAACAGTTGCCGATCCAGGTGGGCCTCCAGACCGAGACCGGCTATCCGCATGAAGGCCACCTCGACTACGTCTCGCCGACCCTCAATACATCAACGGGCACGCTCGCGGTACGCGGCGTCTTGCCCAACGACAAGCGAGCGCTGCTGCCCGGCTATTTCGTCCGGGTCCGGGTGCCCTTCGACCAGGACAAGAACGCCCTCCTCGTCCCCGACACCGCGCTCGGCAGCGACCAGGGCGGCCGCTATCTCCTGGTGGTCAATAGCGACAACATTGTCGAGCAGCGCAAGGTGCAGATCGGTCAGGTCGACAACGGCCTGCGCGTGATCGAAAGCGGCTTGAAGCCGGACGACCGCGTGGTGATCGCGGGGCTGCTGCGCGTGATCCCGGGTCAGAAGATCGATCCGCAACTGACGAAGATCGAGCAGCCGCAGGCGTCTGCCAAGTGAGGGGGCGCCAGCCATGATCTCGAAATTCTTCATCGAGCGGCCGGTCCTCTCGAACGTCATCGCGCTTCTGATGATCCTGATCGGCGGCGTCGCGCTGTTCAACCTCGCGGTCGCGCAATATCCCGACGTGGTGCCGCCGACGGTGCAGGTCACCACGCGCTATCCGGGCGCCAGCGCCAAGACCGTGATCGACACCGTCGCGCTGCCGATCGAGCAGCAGGTCAACGGCGTCGAGGACATGCTCTACATGCAGTCCTACAGCGGCTCCGACGGCACCTATACGCTGACCGTGACCTTCAAGATCGGCACCGACCTCAACTTCGCACAGGTGCTGGTGCAGAACCGCGTCTCCAGCGCGCTGTCGCAACTGCCATCCTCCGTGCAGAACCAGGGCGTCACCGTCCAGAAGAAGTCGACCTCGATCCTGCTGTTCGTGACGCTGACCTCGCCGGACAAGACGTTCGACAGCCTTTATCTGAGCAACTACGCCACCATCAACATCCGCGACGAGCTTTCGCGCCTGCCCGGCGTCGGCAACGTCACGGTGTTCGGCGCCGGCCAGTATTCGATGCGGGTGTGGCTCGATCCGAACAAGCTCCAGGTCCGCGGACTGATGCCGTCGGACGTCGTCACGGCGATCCAGCAGCAGAGCCAGCAGGTCTCGGCCGGCCAGGTCGGCGCGCCGCCGACGCCGCCGGGACAGGCGTTCCAGTACACGCTCAACGTCAACGGCCGGCTCGACGACACCACCCAGTTCGAGAACATCATCGTCAAGACCGGCACCAGTGGCGACGTCACGCGCGTGCGCGACGTCGGCTGGGTCGAATTGGGCGCGCAGACCTACAGCCAGATCTTCTCGCTGAACAATCAGCCGGCCACCGGCATCGGCGTGTTCCAGTCGCCGGGCGCCAACGCGCTCCAGGTCGAGCAGGCCGTCGAGAAGAAGATGGCGGAGCTTGCAAAGCGATTCCCCGAAGGCATCAAATACGACACGCCGTTCGACACCACCAAATTCGTCGAAGCCTCGGTGCACGAGGTCTACATGACGCTGATCGAGGCCGGCCTGCTGGTGCTGGTCGTGATCCTGGTGTTCTTGCAGGACTGGCGCGCAATGCTGGTGCCGGCGACCACCGTGCCCGTCACCATCATCGGCGCGTTCGCGGCGATGGCGGCGCTCGGCTTCACCATCAACATGTCGACGCTGTTCGCGATCGTGCTCGCGATCGGCATCGTCGTCGACGATGCCATCGTCGTGGTCGAAGGCGCCGCGCACAACATCGAGCAGGGCATGAACGGCCACGACGCCGCGATCAGGGCAATGGACCAGCTGTTCGCGCCGATCGTCGGCATCACCCTGGTGCTGATCTCGGTGTTCCTGCCGGCCTCGTTCCTCGCCGGCCTCACCGGGCGCATCTATTCGCAATTCGCGCTGGTGATCGCGGCGACCGCGCTGCTATCCGCCATCAACGCGGCCACGCTGAAGCCGACGCAATGCGCGCTCTGGCTGCGGCCCACGGTGCCGCCGGAGCAGCGCAACTTCTTCTACCGCGGCTTCAACGCCGTCTATAACCGTGTCGAGCGGGGCTACACGCGCCTCATCGGCGTGCTGTGCAGGAACAGCACGATCTCGGTCGCATTCGCACTGGTGCTGATCGGGATCGGCGGCTACGGCCTGTCGCGGGTGCCGACCGGCTTCCTGCCGATCGAGGACCAGGGCTATTTGATCGCCGCCGTGCAACTGCCCGACGGCGCCGCGCTGGAGCGGACCCAGACGGTGCTCGACAGAGCGAGCGAGCTGATCAAGGACACGCCTGGTGTCCAGCAGGTCATCACCATCGCCGGCATCTCCGCGCTCGACAACAGCGCCAGCCTCGCCAATGCCGGCGTCGCCTACATCATCCTGAAGGACTGGTCGGCGCGCAAAGGGCCCGGCGAAGATCTGCGTTCGCTGGTCTACGGGCTGAACGACAAGCTCGCGACCATCATGGAGGCACGCACCCTGGTGTTGCCGCCGCCGCCGATCCAGGGCATCGGCAACGCGGCCGGCTTCTCGATGCAGGTCGAGCTGCGCGACGGCAACAGCGATTTTGCAAAGCTCCAGGCCATCACCGGCGCGATGGTTTCCAACGCCCAGAGCCAGAGCGCGCTGCAGCGCGTATCGTCTTCGTTCCGCTCGTCGGTGCCGCAGTTCAACGTCGAGATCGACCGCATCAAGACCCAGACGCTGCACGTCACCACCGATCAGGTGTTCGCGGCGCTGTCGACCTATCTCGGCTCGTCCTACGTCAATCAGTTCAACAAGTTCGGACGCGTGTTCCAGGTCTATACCCAGGCCGATCCGGCATTCCGCGTCACCGAGCGCGACATCGCCAACATGCAGGTACGCAACTCGAACGGCGACATGATCCCGATCGGCACCGTCGCCACGATCACGCCGGCCACCGGTCCGTCGCTGATCAGCCTCTACAACCTCTACCCTTCCTCGACCATCGTCGGCCTGCCGGCGCAGGGCTACTCGTCCGGCCAGTCGCTGAAGCTGATGGAGGAGATCGCGGACAAGACGCTGCCGCCGGGCACGGGCTATGAGTGGACCGCGATGTCCTATCAGGAGAAGGCCGTCTCGAACCAGATCTACTGGGTGTTTGGCCTTGCCATGCTGCTGGTCTATCTCGTGCTCGCCGGCCAGTACGAGAGCTGGTACGCGCCGATCTCGGTGATCCTCGCGGTGCCGCTATCGCTGATCGGGCCCATGCTCGTCCTCAACGCCTTGAAGATCGACAACAACCTCTATTGCCAGATCGGCCTGATCCTGCTGATCGCGCTGTCGGCCAAGAACGCGATCCTGATCGTCGAGGTCGGGCTCGAGCTGCATAACCGCGACGGCAAGCCGGTGCTGGAATCCGCGATCGAGGCGGCGCGCGCCCGCTTCCGGCCGATCCTGATGACGTCGTTCGCCTTCATCCTCGGCGTGGTGCCGCTGGTGATCGCGACCGGCGCCGGCGCCAGCGCGCGCAAGTCGATCGGCATCACCGTGTTCTCGGGCATGCTGGCCTCGACCTGCCTTGCGGTGCTGTTCGTGCCGGCCTTCTTCGTGGTGGTGCAGCGCTTCGAGAACTGGCGCACGTCGAAGAAGGCGCCGAAGGCAAAGACGGCGGCCGAGGTGAAACCGTAGTTTTTCCGCGGAGGCGGGCTGCCGACAAACAAAAAAGTCGAAAACAACCCCATGCACAGTAGAACGGCGTTGATGGCATTGGGCTTTTTTGAGCGTTCCGGTGCTTTGACCCGTCGGGCAAAACACCGGCAGAATGGCATTGTGGGCGGGGTGCACGATGCGCCGGTCCATCCCCCGTCATTGCGAGCGCAGCGAAGCAATCCAGAGTCCCTCCGCGGAAAGATTCTGGATTGCTTCGCTACGCTCGCAATGACGATGGGGCGAGAGGCGCCCGTCTCTCGGCAATCCCTCACGCCGGCTGCGGCGTCCTGATCTCGCGCGGCAGGATGATCGCGGCGGCGATCGCGAGCAGGCACAGGGCAGCGAAGGCGTGCAGCATGGTGACGAAGCCGCCCTGCTCATAGAGCCAGGCGACCAGGCCGACGGAGGCGCCCGCGGCGGTGAAGCCGATGAAATAGCGCACGGCATAGGCGCGCGAGCGCCATTCCTCGCTGGTGTATTTGCCGACCATGGCATCGTTCACCGTGACCTGCCCGAACGCGCCCATGACGATGCCGATCGAGACCAGGATCAGCGGCAGATTGGACAGGTTCGCGGCGAGATACAGGAACGGCGCCAGCATGAAGGACAGCGGCAGCGCCACCGTCTTCAGCGAGTAGCGGTCGAGCAGCCGGCCGATCGTGTACTGGGTCATCGCGCCGAACACGTAGACGCAGGCCGCGATGACGCCGAGCAGCGCCGGGCTTTTTGTCAAATCCGCGAGCCGCTCGGCAAACAGCTTCGGCAGCGCGACGGTAACCGCGTTGAACGTCGTCGAGATCGCGATCACGACGATCAGCAGCGACAGGATCACGCGCCACATGTCTTTCTTCGCCACGCGCGCTTGAGCTGCCGCCTGCTTCGAGCCCTTGCGGTCCTCATGCACGACCATCATCGCAAAGGCGATGCCGATCAGGATGGTGACGACACCGGGCACGATGAAGGCAAAACGCCAGCCGAGATACTGGCCGATCACGCCGGTCACCAGCGCGGAGGAGGCAACGCCGAGATTGCCCCAGACGCCGTTGATCCCCATCTCGCGGCCGAGCCGGTCGGCATAGGACACGATCATCGCGGTGCCGACGGGGTGATAGATCGAGGCAAAAATGCCGATCGCGAACAGCGCCGCGCCGAGCTGTGCCGGGGTCTGCACGAAGCCGACCGAGATCATGGAAGCACCGATGCCGACGAAGAAGATCAGCATCATGTGGCGGCGGCTCCAGCGGTCCCCGAGCCAGCCGGTGAGCAGCGAGCCGGCGCCGAAGGCGACGAAGCCCGGCGTCGCATAGGGCAGAAGTTCCGAATAGGCCATGCCGAGCGCCGGCCCCATGATGATCACGGCGGCGGCGAAAATCAGCATCGCATAATGGTCGATGAAATGGCCTGCGTTGACGAAACTGATCACCCGGCTGGGACTATTCATTCCGAATCCTCTCCTGCTCCGAAATGGGTTATATGTCGGAGCCATGACGGGATGCTGCCAATGACTGTCTTGGAAACGCCAATCCTGCGGGAGGTCCGGAGCAACCATCGCTCGCCAGCGGGTGTGCACCTCGTCGCCCGCGACTATCCCAAGGGCATGCGGATCGATCTGCACATGCACCGCGAGGCGCAGCTGATCTATGCCGCCAAGGGCACGATGCAGGTGACGACGCCCGCGGGGCGCTGGCTGGTGCCGCCGGACCGCGCCGTCTGGGTGCCGGCCGGGCTCGAGCATGCCCTCGACCTGCTCGCCGACATCGAGATGCGCACGCTGTATTTCGACCTGCCCTGGCTCAAGCGCGAACAACGCTATGAGGGGCTGACCAAGGAATTCGTGGTGCGGGTATCGCCGCTGCTCAACCAGGCGATCCTCGCGCTGTTCGACGCGCGCAACACCGAGGAGCGCACCGAGCTGCTGGTCCGCCTGGTGATGCTGGAATTGCACCAGGCGGAGGATTCCGCGACCTTCGTGCCGCTGCCGCATGAGCCGCGCTGCCGGCGCGCCGCGATGATCGTGCTCGACGATCCCACCGGCCTGCACGACATCGACACGCTGGCGCGTGAGGTCGGAACCTCCGCGCGTACGTTGTCGCGGCTGTTTTCGACCGAGACGCAATTGAGCTTCAAGAGCTGGTGCCAGCGCGCAAGGGTTGCGGCAGCGATCCAGCGGCTGTCGACCGACCCCAATGTGTCGGTGAAGCAGCTCGCCACCCAGCTCGGCTATGCCAGCGTGCCGGCGTTTTCGGCAGCATTCCGTCAGGTGACTGGGCGGACGCCGACGGAGTTTGCGGGGAAATAGTCACGGTGTCGTGGGGCCCCCGGGGCCGGCGGCCCCCCCAGAAAAAGAAACGCCGGCGTGGGGAGCCGGGGCCCCGCGCGGCGGGAGTCCCCCGCCCCCCGCCGGCGGACAGCG
>NZ_JBVVPO010000005.1:18931-198658 GCF_055811795.1 Bradyrhizobium sp. MI1.7 | reverse complement strand
GTTGTGCTGCCCGACTCTGCGGTGGGGTGCGGCCGCGCGGTGTGTTTCCCCCCAAAAAACCCCCCGCGCGCCCCCCCCCCCCGCCCCCCCCCGACCCAGTATTCCAGAGACGGCCGTGATTGAGCCGAGAGGCCGCGGCGTACTGGATGCCCCGGTCAACCCGGGGCATGACAGCTTTGGTGGCACTCTCGGCCTCGCGGGGCATGACAGCTTTCCTGGTGGCGCATGGCACCACGAAAGATACAAAATTCCCCTGCTTGATTGTGATCGGCTTCCGCCTAAATCCCGTGTAAGCTTCCGCAGCGCACAAACCGGAATCGAAACGACCAGATGGCCAACGCCTTCTTCTCAGACCTGCTCGCCACCATCTCCGATCGCGGCCGCACGCTGCTGCGCCGCGGGGATTCCGCCGACGCCAAGCACGATGCCGACGGGCTGATCGAGCTCTGCGGTGCGCTGCTGTCCGGTCGTGGCGAAGCTTCGGGCACCGCCATGGCGCGTGAGGTGCTCGACATCTACCAGGAGTTGGATGCGGCAGGACGCCGCGCCTTCTTCGAAGCCCTGGTGCGCGATTTCGGCCCCGATCGCGAACGCCTGTCCAAGGCGATCGAAAAATGGCGCGCCAGTCCCAGTGACGAAGACGCGAGCTCGCTGCATTTCGCCTCCGAGCCGCGCCGGCAGGAGCTGATCCGCCGCCTCAACCGCGCGCCGGGCGGCACCGGCGATCTCGTCAACATGCGCGCCGATCTGCTCGGCATGATGAACGGTCACACCGATCTCGCCGCGCTCGATCGCGACGTCTCGCACCTTCTCTCGTCGTGGTTCAACAGGGGGTTTCTCGTGCTGCGCCGGATTGACTGGTCGACCCCGGCCAACATCCTCGAAAAGATCATCCGTTACGAAGCCGTGCACGAGATCAGCGACTGGGACGACCTGCGCCGCCGCATCGATCCGGTCGACCGGCGCTGCTACGCCTTCTTCCATCCCGCCATGGTTGACGAGCCCCTGATCTTCGTCGAGGTGGCGCTGACCGAGACGATCCCCGGTGCGATCGCGCCGCTGCTGGCGGTCGACCGCCAGCATCTGCCGATCGAGCGTGCGCGCACCGCGGTGTTCTATTCGATCTCCAACACCCAGCGCGGGCTTGGCGGCATCTCCTTCGGCAGCTTCCTGATCAAACAGGTGGTCGAAGAGCTGCGCCGCGAGACGCCAAAACTCGACACCTTCGTGACGCTGTCGCCGGTGCCGGGCTTCATGCAATGGGTGAAGCAGGACAGGGACCTGCCGCTCTCGGACGAGGACCGCGAGGTGCTGAAGCGCCTCGACGATCCCAAATGGTTCGAGAACCCCGAGACGACGACGCTGCTCCGCACCGTGATCGAGCCGCTCGCGGCCTATTACTTCCTGAAAGCGCGCACGCCGAAGGGCAAGCTGATCGATTCCGTCGCCCGCTTCCATCTCGGCAACGGCGCACGGCTCGAGCGCATCAACTGGCTCGGCGACCTCTCGCCGAAAGGCGCGCGCGAGTCCGCCGGCGTGATGGTCAACTACCTCTACCGCCTCGACGACATCGAGAAGAACCACGAAGCCTACGCCAATGACGGCGAGGTCGTGGCGTCGAGCGCGGTGAAGAAGCTGCTGAAGGGCGAGGGGCGCAGGCTGCTGGACATGCGGCTGTCGTAGGGACAATTGCGGTGTCATCGTCCGCGAAGGCGGACGATCCAGTATTCCAGAGGCCGGCGTTGGAGAAACTCGCTCTGACCACATCCGCCGCGGCGTACTGGATGCCCCGCCTGCGCGGGGCATGACAGCGGAGCGCGGCGGCTACTGGACATACCGCTATCCCAGGCGCTATCCGTTTCATCAGTTCCTGCACCAAAGACGGGACACCATGAAACGACGCGACTTTCTCAGCCTGACCGCAGCGGCGGCAACCGGCCTCTCGCTTTCGCCCGCGCGCAGTTTCGCGGAGGGATCTGGCTCCGGGCCAGAAATGACGGCGCTGTGCGACTACATGAGCGCTGCGAAAACCCGCGCGCTGCCGCCCGAAGTCGTCGAACAAGCAAAGCACCACATCCTCGACACGCTGGCGTCGATGATATCAGGATCGGAGCTGCCGCCCGGTCAGGCGGCGCAGCGCTACATTCGCGCCAATGCTGCGCAGGGGACATCGACCATTGCCGGCACATCGCTCACCGCGTCGCCAGTCGAAGCTGCGCTTGCCAACGGCGTCATGGCGCATGCCGACGAGACCGACGATTCGCACAGCCCGTCGCGCTCGCATCCCGGCAGTTCGACTGTGCCCGCGGCACTTGCGCTCGGCGAACACCTCGGAATCGACGGCGCCCATTTTCTGCGTGCGGTGACGCTCGGCTATGACGTCGGCACGCGCGTGGTGATGGCGATGGGCGGGGCCGATTTCAGCTATGAAAGCGTGCTGAGCACGCACAGCATTTCCGGTACGTTCTGCGCTTCCGCTGCGGCGGCTAGCGTCGCCGGCTTCGACGCGCACCGGATGCGCTGGGTGCTCGACTATGCCGCGCAGCAATCCTCCGGCTTCATCGTGTGGCGGCGCGACGTCGACCATATCGAGAAGGGGTTTGTGTTCGCCGGCATGCCGGCCCGAAACGGCGTGACGTCGGCACTGCTGGTGCGTTCGGACTGGAACGGCATCGACGACGTGTTCTCAGGGCCAGACAATTACTTCCTGGCCTATGCGCCGAAGGCAGCGACCGGAAAACTCGTGGAGAAGCTTGGCGAGCGTTACGAGATCGCAGGCACCGACATCAAGAAATGGACGGTGGGTTCACCGATCCAGGGACCGCTCGATGCGGTCTACGCCATCCGCAGCAAGCAGGCGTTCGAGGCCGGAGAGGTCAAGCGCGTCACCGTACGTCTTGCGCCGTCGGTCGCCGAGGTCGTGGACAACCGCGACATCCCCGACATCTGTCTCCAGCACATGGTCGCCGTGATGCTGCTCGACAAGACCGCCTCGTTCCACGCCGCGCACGACAAGCCGCGCATGCAGGACGCGGCGGTTTTGAAGGAGCGCGCCAAGGTGAATTTGGTGCGCGACGAGGAGCTGGCCAAACTATTGCCGGTGCGCGTCGCCGTCGTCGAGATAGAGCTCACTGATGGAAGCCGCCTCTCCGAGCGCGTCACCGCCGTGCGCGGCACGCCGCGCAACCCGATGACGCGCGACGAGGTCATCGACAAGGCGCGCGATCTGATTGCCCCAGTGGTCGGCGGCGAGAAGGCCGAGCGGTTGATCAAGTCGGTGTATGAGATTGAGGCTGTGACCGACATCCGCAGCTTGCGGCCGCTGCTGCAACGCGTGTGAGGAGCGAAATTTCGTAAGGGATGGCAGACTTTCGCCACATCGTCATTGCGAGGAGCTCTTGCGAAGAAACAATCCAGACTGCCTCCACAGAGAGATTCTGGATTGCTTCGCTGCGCTCGCAATGACGGAGCGTGTGGCAGGCATCTCGCCCCGCGCCACGCATCGTCGAGCTACAATTGGAATTCTTCCATGACATCCGATGGTGCCGCATCTCCTCGGCCAATAAGCCCCTCGGACCGGATCGACGCCATCGACGTGCTGCGGGGCATTGCCCTGTTCGGCGTCATGGCCATCAACGTGGTCATGGAATTTCGCATTTCGATCTTCGAGCAGTTTCTTGGTGCCAGGACGCTTGCTTCGCCGGTTGATCGCGCCGTCGAAACGATCCTGACGCAGGCCGTGGAGCTCAAGGCGTTTGCGCTGTTCTCGCTGCTGTTCGGCGCAGGCCTTGCCATTCAATTCGACCGGCTCGCGAACAGCGAGCGCCGCACTTTCCTGCTCCTGCGGCGGCTCGCTGTGCTGCTGGTGTTCGGCGTCATTCATTTGTGCCTGATCTGGAACGGCGATATCCTCACCGAATATGCACTGGCGGGATTCATCGTGCTGCCGTTCCTGTTTGGCCCGCGCTGGTTGCTGACGCTCGCCGCGCTGGCGTCTCTCGCGCTGTATCTGGCCATGCAGGCCTTTCCGCCCGCGGGGTTGTTTCCCGGCAGGACCGCGATCTGGCGGGACGTCATGGATGCAAATCGCATCTATGCGACGGGCGGCTTCCTCGACGTGCTGGCGTTTCGTCTCCGCGAAATTCCTCTCATCGCGTCCCTGCACGCGTTCGTCTTCTTGCGCACGATCGGGCTGTTTCTCGTCGGAGCGCTGGCCTGGCGGAGCGGCATTCTGCAAAATGCCCGCGGCCTGCTCGTCATCGCGCTTCCGGCTATCTGTCTCGGCGCGGCCTTGCTTTACGTCGGCATCGAGCCGCTCGGCAACATCCTGCTGGCGCTGGGCTATGGTGCCGCCATCCTCTTCATCGCCAGTTTCGGACGCGGCAAGAGGCTGCTCGGCTGGGCCGCGCCGCTCGGCCGGATGGCATTCACCAACTACGTCGCACAATCGCTCATCTTCGGCTGGATCTTCTACGGCTACGGCCTTGGCCTGTTCGGACGGCTCGGCATCACCCAGGCCCTCGCTATCGGCATCGCCGTCTACGTCGGACAGGTGCTGTTCAGCGCATGGTGGCTGCGCCACTGCCGATACGGCCCGATCGAATGGCTGTGGCGCACGCTGATGTATGGTGCACTGCAGCCGATGTTGTTGTCACGGGTGGAGGGCGTGCAGTGACCAAGGTCCCTCCGCCGTCATTGCGAGGAGCACATGCGACGAAGCAATCCAGACTGCCTCCGCGGGAAGATTCTGGATTGCTTCGCTACGCTCGCAATGACGGGATGAGTGGCGCCCTCTCGCCTACTACCGCCACTCCCCCTGTCGTCAGATCAGCGTCTCGTAGAGATCCGTCCAGTCCGGATTGGCGCTCTCGATCAGCGCAAGCTTCTTCGCTCTGCTGCCACCCTTGATCTGCTTCTCACGTACAATCGCATCGGTCATTGTCGCGTGCAGTTCGTACCAGACGAGAAGCTTGCAGCCGTGCCTCTGCGAAAAGACTCTGGATTGCTTCGCTGCGCTCGCAATGACGGAGAGTGTCGGCGCGGCCGTCGAGCCCAATCCTACTCCGCCAGCGCCTTCATTTCCTTGTAGAGATCGAACTTGCCTTCGAAGCCGATGCCCGGCAGGTCGGGCATGGTGATGTGGCCGTTCTCGACGCGCACACCATCCGGGAAGCCGCCGTAGGGCTGGAACAGGTCGGGATAGCTCTCGTTGCCGCCGAGGCCGAGGCCGGCTGCGATGTTGAGGGACATCTGGTGGCCGCCGTGGGGGATGCAGCGGCTCGGCGACCAGCCGTAGGTTTTCAGGACCTCCAGCGTGCGCTGGTATTCGCAGAGGCCATAGGACAGCGCGCAGTCGAATTGCAGCCAGTCGCGATCCGGGCGCATGCCGCCGTAGCGGATGAGGTTGCGCGCGTCCTGGTGGCTGAACAGGTTTTCGCCCGTGGCCATCGGGCCCGGATAGAATTCGGCGAGCGCGGCCTGCAGCGCGTAGTCGAGGGGATCGCCGACTTCCTCGTACCAGAACAGCGGATAGTCCCGCAGCATTTTTGCGTAGGCGATGCCGGTCTCGAGATCGAAGCGGCCGTTGGCATCGACCGCGAGCTGCGCGTCCTTGCCGATCTCCTTCAGCACCGCCTCGATGCGGGTGCGGTCGTCCTCGATCGACGCGCCGCCGATCTTCATCTTCACGACGTTGTAGCCGCGATCGAGATAGCCGCGCATCTCGCCGCGCAGCATCGAGAGATCCTTGCCGGGATAGTAATAGCCGCCGGCGGCGTAGACGAACACGCGCGGATTTGCTTTCACGCCGTGCCGTTCGGCGAGCAGGCGGAACAGCGGCTTGCCTGCGATCTTCGCCACCGCGTCCCACACCGCCATGTCGATGGTGCCGACCGCGACCGAGCGCTCGCCATGGCCGCCCGGCTTCTCGTTGGTCATCATCGCGCCCCAGACCTTGTCGGGGTCGAGATTGTCACCAGCCGCATTCAGCAGCGACTTCGGATCGGCCTCCAGGATGCGCGAGGCAAAGCGCTCGCGGATCAGGCCGCCCTGCCCGTAGCGGCCGTTGGAATTGAAGCCGTAGCCGACGACGCGCTTGCCGTCGCGGACGACGTCAGTGACGACGGCGACGAGGCTCGTCGTCATCTTGGTGAAGTCGATATAGGCGTTGCGGATCGGCGAAGAGATCGGCTTCGTGATCTCGCGGACGTCAACGATGCGGACGGACATGGGGTTGGCCTTTTACTTTCGTCATTGCGAGGAGCGAAGCGACGAGGCAATCCAGACTGTCACGGCGGAAAGATTCTGGATTGCTTCGCTTCCGCCGTCGCTCTTCGAGCTATGGCGGACAAGTCGCTCGCAATGACGTGGAGAGAGTGTGCGCTCCTCGCAATGACGGGTGGAGAGAGCACGGCGCGCTTAGAAACTATTTCTTATCCCTGAAATACGGCTCGACCGGACCATGCACCTTGATCGTCAGCGGATTGCCGTGGCGGTCCTTGGCGTTGCCGGCGGTGACGCGGACCCAGCCTTCGCTGATGCAGTACTCCTCGACATTGGTCTTCTCGACACCCTTGAAGCGGATGCCGACGTCGCGCGAGAGAATATCCGCGTTGTAATAGGGGCTGTTCGGGTCGACCGACAGGCGGTCCGGAAATTCGTCGCTCATGATTGTCTCGCTCATAACAGGGTCTCGATTTGATTCCGCAGTCCTTCCGGCCGTGCGGTCGGCGCGTAGCGCGCGATCACCTTGCCGGCACGGTCCACGAGAAATTTGGTGAAATTCCATTTGATGGAGGCGCCCAGCAGGCCGGATTGCTGGCGTTTCAGGTACTCATACAGAGGGTGCGCATGGGCGCCGTTGACGTCGATCTTCTCGAACAGGGGAAAGGTGACGTCGTAGTTGGTCGAGCAGAAGGACTGGATCTCGCTCGCCGGCCCCGGCTCCTGCGCGCCGAACTGGTTGCAGGGAAAGCCGAGCACCGAGAAGCCGCGCGGCGAGAGGTCGCGATAGAGATCCTCGAGCCCGCGATATTGCGGTGTGAAGCCGCATTTGCTCGCGGTGTTGACGATCAAGAGCACCTGCCCTTCGAAACGGCGCATGGGCACCTCCTCGCCGAGAAGCGAGTTGGCCTTGAAGTCGTAGATCACAGACATCGCTAACCCACGGGATCGATCGGCGACGGCGGCACGCCGCCCGCCTCGATCGCTTCGCCTGCGAGCAGACACAGATCCTCGCGATAGCGGCCGGACACGATGTGCACGCCGACCGGCGCCTTGCCAACCAGACCGGTGGAGACCACCAGGCCCGGCAGTCCCATGAACGGGGTCGCGATTTGCGGCATCTGCGCCTCCCAGACGCGCTCGAAGGATTCGTTGTCCTTGCGGTCGAGATGATCCGGGAACGGCAACTCGCCGGACACCGGCGTGAGCACCACGGCATATTTTTCGAAGAACAGCATCCAGTCGCGGGTCAGCGTGGCGCGGCGCGTGAGCGCCTTGGCGTAGTCCGCCTGGTCCATCGGCGTGACCTTGGCGCGATTGCCGCGCAGGCAGGCCAGCGCACCGGGATCGCCTTCGCGCTCAGCCATCTCCAGCTGCGCCTCATAGCCGTCGCCAAGCCAGAGTTTTCTCTGCCACTCGACCGCCTCGCGCATCGGCGGCGTGTTCTCGATGACCTCGACAGTCCAGCCGGCGCGCTCCAGCCGCTTGCCGGCGTCGGTCACCGCGGCCTTCACCTCCGGTTTGGTCGCAAGCCCGTCCGGGTTGAGGCAGAGCGCGGCGCGCTTCGGCCGCGCGGGGCCCTCCAGCGGCGCCGGCACGAACCAGGGGTCGCGGATGTCGCGGGCCGACATGGCTTCGAGCGAGATCCTGAGATCGTTGACCGTGCGCGCCAGCGGGCCCGAGACGGCCATGATCTGCGGCCCGATCGGACGCTCCGGCAGCGCCGGGTTGAAGGCCGGGATGCGGCCGAGCGTCGGGCGCAGGCCGTGCACGCCGCAGGCATAGGCGGGATAGCGGATCGAGCCGGCGATGTCGGTGCCGTGGGCGATATGGCCGATGCCGGCCGCGACCGCCGAGCCGGCGCCGCCGGACGAGCCGCCCGGGGTCAGCGAGGCATCGCGGGGGTTCTTGGTGTCGCCATGGACCAGATTGGTGGTGAACCAGCGATAGGAGAAGGCCGGGCAATTGGTGCGGCCAAGCAGGATGGCGCCCGCTTTGCGGAAATTGGCGACCACCGGATTGTCCTCGCGCGCGATCAGGTCGCGCTGGAGTTTCAGGCCGTTGGTGGTGGCAAAGCCTTCCTGGTCGACATTGGCCTTGATGGTGACGGGCACGCCGGCGAGCACACCGGGATCGTCTCCCCTGGCGATGGCGGCATCGACGGCATCAGCCTGCTTGAGCACGTCCTCCGGCCGGTGGTCGATCACCGCGTTGAGCTGGGGATTGACGGCGTCCAGGCGGGCCAGACCGGCCTTGGCCGCCTCCCTGGCGGAGACCTTTTTGGATTTGACGAGGGTAGCGAGGTCGGCGGCCGACAGGCGCCAGAGATCTTGCATGGTTTGCTCCGTTTAACCGGCGTCTTTTAGCGCCGGGAACGCGGCAAAGCCATGCGGATTTCGCGGGGAGGAAGAGCGGGCTTGGCGCCGGGTGGTGCCTCATTCCCGGTCATTGCGAGCGCAGCGAAGCAATCCAGAATCCCTCCGCGGAGACAATCTGGATTGCTTCGTCGCAAGGGCTCCTCGCAATGACAGGGGAGCGCGCGGGGGCCTCAATGCCTGGTCGCGGACTGATCCGGGATGTCCAGCAGGGCCTCGGTGAAGGGGAATTCGAGCACGATCTCCCCGTCGTCGTCGGTCACCTCGATGACGGCCTCCATGAGCGCCGGCTGGGCGCCCTCCGACTTCACCACCTCCAGGATCATCTGGCGGGCGACCTCCCAGGCGCGATCGGGGTTACGCAGGTCCTCTCCGTCGGGATCCACGATCAATTCGTCGCCGATGCGGGTGTTGAAGAAGTATCTGGGCATCACGAGAGTCCAAATTGGGAGGCCTGTACCGGATTGAAAGCTGCACTGCACTCACAACTGCTTTATCAGGACAGGGTTCGCGACCGAATGCGCCACGCGCAAGGCAGCATCACGGGAAGTGATGTTCCACCATCATTTTCGCGGCGCAACATGGCTTTCTCGGGAAGATTTCACTAGCGAAGTTTTCCGCTCGCATTACTTTAACCGTTGGGCGGATACGTCCGAATTCGTGAAAATGGAGAGCCAAAATGGCTTGGAAAGCCCCGAAGATCGTCGAAGTGCCCTGTGGCATGGAAATCAACATGTATGTGAGCGCCACCCGCAAGTAAGCGGTTGGTGGTTTCTGCGCAGGTGGATCTTTCGGTCACGATCGGTTTCCGGAAGACACGAACTTTGTCGGCATCCGTGTCGGCCTGAGATCCACCTCGCGACGTTCCCTCCAGGAGACGTATTATGCTTCGCGTCGTCGTCCTGGGCGCCGGGGCCGGCGGCGGAGTCCCGCAATGGAACTGCGGGTGTGAGGGCTGCCGGGCGGCCCGTGAAAATGGCCAGGAGCTTCAGAGAACCCAAGCCTCGGTCGCTTTCAGTGGCGACGGCGAGCACTGGTTCCTGATCAACGCCTCCCCCGATCTTCGCCAGCAATTGAACGCCACGCCGCAGCTGCATCCCAAGGCCGGCGCGCTGCGCCATACACCTGTTGCAGGCGTGATCCTGACCAACAGCGAGGTGGATGCGGTCGCGGGCCTGCTGTCGATGCGCGAGGGCTCACCCTTCACGGTCTATGCGCATCAGAAGGTGCTGGCGATCCTGAAGAGCAACAGCATCTTCAACGTCCTGAACGAGAAGAACGTACAGCGCCAGCCGATTTCCATCCACGAGCCGTTCGAGCCGCGGCTGCCTGATGGCGCGCGCTCAGGACTTGAGGTGCTGCCCTTCGCGGTGCCCGGCAAGTCGGCCTGGTATCTGGAAGGTAAGGCGCATCCCGGCGGCGAGACCGGCGACGGCGATACGCTGGGACTCAAGATCACGGACAAATCAACCGGCAAGTGCTTCTACTTCATCGCCGCCTGCGCCGAGGTGACCGATGCGCTCAAGGCCGAGATCGATGGCGCAGCACTGGTGTTCTTTGACGGCACGGTCTGGCAGGATGACGAGATGATCAAGGCCGGGCTCGGCCACAAGACCGGCAAGAGCATGGGCCATGTCGCGATGTCCGGTCACGATGGCGCGATCGCGCGCCTCGCCGACCTCACTCTCGACAGGAAGATGTTTCTGCATATCAATAACTCGAATCCGGCGCTGCTGCCCGATACGCCGGAGCGTAAAGCGCTTGAGGCCGCGGGCTGGCGGATACCCGCCGACGGAACGGAGATCGTGCTGTGAATGCCGCGTCACTGACTGGAATGACCGCGCTCTCTGTTGGCAAGGACATCAGGCTCAACTCGGCCGAGGAGCTTGAGGCGACGCTGCGCCATATCGGGGCTACGCGCTATCACAGCCTGCATCCGTTCCATAAGCTGCTGCACGGCGGCAAGCTGAACAAGGGCCAGGTGCAGGCCTGGGCGCTGAACCGCTACTATTACCAGAGCACGATCCCGATCAAGGACGCCGTGGTGATCTCGCGCTTCCGCGACCGCGCTACGCGGCTGGAATGGCGCCACCGCATCGAGGACCATGACGGCGACGTCGGCAGCGAGGGCGGTATCGAGCGCTGGCTGAAGCTGACCGAAGGCCTCGGCCTCGACACGGCCTATGTGGAATCGACCGAAGGCATCTTGCCGGCGACGCGCTTCGCGGTCGAAGCCTATGTCCATTACTGCCGCGAGAAGAGCCCGCTGGAGGCGATCGCCTCCTCGCTCACCGAATTGTTCGCGCCGAACCTGCACGAGGAGCGCATCTCCGGCATGCTGGAGCACTACGACTTCGTCAATCCCGACATCATGAGCTACTTCAAGCGACGCTTAGCGCAGGCGCCGCGCGATGCCGGTTTCGCGCTCGACTACGTCAAGGCGCATGCCACGACGCCGGAGCAGCGCGCCTCCGTCTGCAACGCGCTGATCTTCAAGACCAACGTGCTGTGGGTGCAGCTCGATGCGCTCCAGCACGCCTATGTCGAGGGCCACATTCCGCCGGGCGCCTTCGTGCCCAAAGCGAGCTGAGGGATCAGAGCAATGGCCGGGCCGCGGAACATCAGCGTCAGCGAGGCAAGCCGCCCGGTGCTGCCGCGGCATGCCAAGCTGAAATATGACGAGACGCGCAAGGTCTGGGTGATCCTGGCGCCGGAACGGGTGCTGGCGCCCGACGAGATCGCGGTCGAGGTCTTGCAGCTCTGCGATGGCGAGCGCAATGTCGGCGACGTCGCCGACCAGCTGGCCGCGAAATACGCCGCGCCGCGCGAAGCGATCCTGGCGGACGTCATCGTCATGCTGCAGGATCTCGCCGACAAGGGCTTCCTCACCGAGGCCCGGGAGAAGACGTCATGAGCGACCTGCTCGGCAATCTTCCGCCCGACATCAGCGACAGCCTCGCGGTGCTGGAGAAGCAACGCTCGACAGCGGAGACGTTCGGCATTCCGCTCGCCGTATTGCTCGAGATCACGCATCGCTGCCCGCTGCAATGCCCCTATTGCTCCAATCCGGTCGAGCTCGACCGCTCCGGCAAGGAACTGACGACCGAGGAGTGGAAGAAGGTCTTGAGCGAGCTCGCCGAGATCGGCGTGCTCCAGGTGCATTTCTCCGGCGGCGAGCCGACGGCGCGGAAGGACCTCGTCGAGCTGGTCAAGCATGCCAGCGACGTCGGCCTCTATACCAATCTGATCACCTCGGCCGTGCTGCTGACGCGCGAGCGGCTGAGCGAGCTGGCGGATGCCGGGCTCTGCCATGTGCAGATCAGTTTCCAGGGCGTTGAAGAAGGTCTCGCCGACCGCGTCGCCGGCTACAAGAACGGGCATCGCAAGAAGCTCGAAGTGGCGAAATGGACGCGCGAGCTCGATCTGCCGCTCACCGTGAACGCGGTGATGCACCGGCAGAACCTGCACCAGCTCCCCGACATCATCCAGATGTCGATCGATCTCGATGCCGACCGGCTCGAGGTCGCCAATGTCCAATATTACGGCTGGGCGCTGAAGAACCGCGCCGCGCTGATGCCGACCGTGGCGCAGTTAGACGAATGCACCCGCATCGTCGAGGAGGCGCGCGAGCGGCTGAAGGGCACGCTCGCCATCGACTACGTCGTTCCCGATTATTACGCGCTGCGGCCGAAGAAATGCATGGGCGGCTGGGGCCGGCAGTTCTTCAACATCTCGCCGGCCGGCAAGGTGCTGCCCTGCCACGCCGCCGAGAGCATCACCGGGCTCGACTTCGAATCCGTGCGCTCCAATCATTCGATCGCCTGGATCTGGCAGAACTCGGACGCCTTCAACCGCTATCGCGGCACCGGTTGGATGAAGGAGCCGTGCAAGACCTGCGAATTCCGCGAGATCGATTTCGGCGGCTGCCGCTGCCAGGCCTTTGCGCTGACGGGCGACGCCGCCAACACCGATCCCGCCTGCGCGCTGTCGCCGCTGCACGAGACCATCTTCAAGCAGGCCGAGCGCGAGGCCGAGGGCGAGACCAACCGCTTCCTCTATCGCAATTTCGCCGGCGGCACTCTGGAATCCGGGAATGATGCCTGACGCCGACGCGGCCGCATCCGCCAAACGTGCCGATCCCTTTGCGCCGCTGACCTCCGACATGCTCGACGTCGGCGACGGCCACGAGCTCTATGTCGAGAGCGTCGGCCGCGCTGACGGCATCCCCGCCATCTATCTGCATGGCGGGCCCGGCAGCGGCTGCCAACCCGACCATCGCAAGCTGTTCGATCCCGAACGCTTCTGCGCGGTGCTGTTCGACCAGCGCGGCTGCGGCCGCAGCCGTCCCAAGGGATCGCGGTAAAATAACACGACGGCGCATCTGATCGCGGACATGGAGAAGATCCGCGAGAAATTCGGCTTCGACCGCTGGATGGTGGTCGGCGGCTCCTGGGGCGCGACGCTGGCGCTGGCCTATGCCGAGGCCCATCCCGACCGCATCTCCGGCATTGCGCTCCGCGCAACCTTCCTGGGCACCCGTGCCGAGGTCGAAACCGCTTTCACGTCGCGCCTGTCGCAATTCTATCCAGCGCTCCACGAGGATTTTCTCAGCGTGCTGCCGCCCGATGAGCGCGCACACCCGGTGGACGCCTATTGGCGCCGCATCCTCGATGCCGATCCGGCCCTGCATGGTCCCGCCGCGCGGGCCTGGCACGACACCGAACGCGTCCTGTCTGAGCACAAGGCGGCCAAGACGGGGCTGGACCTCGCATCGCTGAACGTGTGGCGCACGCTGCCTGCGACGCCATTCATGGAGGCACATTATTTCGTCCACGACAGCTTCATGACGGACGACCAGCTGTTGCGGAACGCCGGCAAGCTCGCTGGCATTCCCGGCATCATCGTGCAGGGCCGCTACGATCTGTTGTGCCCTCCTGAGACATCCGAGCGGCTTGCGAAAGTTTGGCCGGGTTCCGAGATTCGGATCGTGGAAGAAGCCGGACATTCGCTCTATGATGCCGGCGTGCGGGACGCGGTCATGAAGTCGATCGCCGATCTCGCGTCGAAAGCCGCGCGCTAGATCGATCTCCTCATCCTGAGGAGCGCTCCAAAAGGAACGCGTCTCGAAGGATAAGGCCCGGATCTAGCAGTGGGGCCTTCATGGTTCGCGACGCCACTTCGTGGCTCCTCGCCATGAGGGTCTGAATGGGAAGGACAAGAACAATGCCGCTCGCCGGGCAAGGCATGCTGCTGACGTCGATGAACATCGACGTTCCAGATGAGGCCGATTTCAATCGCTGGTACGATCGCGAGCATCTGGAAGAGCGCGTCGCGATCGAGGGTTTCCTGGAGGCGCGGCGCTATGTCGCGCATGCTGCCAATCCCAAATATCTCTCGCTGTACTCGACCGCGACGCTCGACGTGCTCGACAGTCCCGCCTACCGGGCCCGCCTCGCCAACCAGACCGAATGGTCGCGGCGGACCATGGCGCATTTCAAGAACATGCTGCGCGTGGTCGCGCGCATCACCATCAGCAAGGGCACCGGTCGCGGCGCAGCACTCGGGCTGGTGCGGCTGCGGCCGAGCGCCGACAATGCCGGGACATGGCGTGATGCACTGCACGAAAAGCTGACGCCCGGGGAGCGCGAGGGCATCATCTCGATGCATCTGCTCGAAAGCGAGCCGGAATTGTCGGGCGCGACCGCAGACATTCCAGCGGTGCGCAATGAGGGCGCGCGCGACTGGTTCGTGCTGATCGACGGCACGCATGTCGGCGCGGTCTCCGCGGTCATTGCCGAACGCTTCACCGGCCCCGCCGCATCGCCCTTCCCGCTTCCTGTCTCCGTCGGCACTTACAGCCTGATGTGGGATCTCGCGAAGAGCGATATCGCGTCCGGCTAGCGGCCATCCGCAACGCAACATATTGCACCGCACGCACCTTGCGTGCGGCCGTTAATGCTGAGCGCGCGCAGCACCTATGAAAGCAGGTGATCGCATAAATTTGCCGTTGTACTTCGGAATGATTCTAATAAGCTAACCCAATGACGTCATTCATAAACCAGATCGACGCGCATTAGCGTTCGCCAAGCTCAAGAAAAGGCCGCCGGGTCTTTGGGCCTGTGCGGACAGGGTAGGAATGAAACCGACCGACATCGCGGCCCCCGACTACTTTCACAAAGTGGTCGATTGCCAGTGGGCCTGTCCTGCACACACCCCGGTTCCCGAATACATCCGACTGATCGCACAAGGCCGCTACAGCGACGCCTACATGATCAATTGGAAATCGAACGTGTTTCCCGGAATTCTGGGACGCACCTGCGATCGTCCATGCGAGCCGGCGTGCCGTCGCGGACGCGTCGAGGAAACGCCGGTGGCGATCTGCCGCCTCAAGCGCGTCGCCGCCGACTTCAAGGACGACATCAGGCAGCGCCTGCCGCGTCCGTCGCCGAAGAACGGCAAGCGCGTTGCGTTCGTCGGCGGTGGCCCCGCCTCGCTGACGGTGGCGCGCGATCTTGCCCCGCTCGGCTATCACTGCACCGTGTTCGACGGCGATCCCGAGGCCGGCGGCATGATGCGCACGCAAATCCCGAAATTCCGCCTGCCCAATTCGGTCATTGACGAGGAGACCGGCTACATCCTCGATCTCGGCGTCGAATTCAAAGGCGGCCACCGCATCGAGAGCATGAAGGCGCTGCTCGCGGAGAAATACGACGCGATCTTCGTCGGCTCCGGCGCACCGCGCGGACGCGAGCTCGATGTTCCGGGCCGGAAAGAGGCTGCCGCCAACATCCATATCGGCATCGATTGGCTGTCTTCGGTGTCATTCGGCCATATCGACAAGATCGGCAAGCGCGTGATCGTGCTCGGCGGCGGCAACACCGCGATGGATTGCTGCCGCACCGCGCGCCGCCTCGGCGGCGCAGACGTGAAAGTCATTGTGCGCTCCGGCTTCGAGGAGATGAAGGCCTCGCCCTGGGAGAAGGAAGACGCGATCCACGAGGACATTCCGATCCTCAACTACATGGTGCCGGTGGCATTCAAGCATGTCGCCGGCAAGCTCATCGGCGTCACCTTCCAGCACGTCAAAGCCGAATACGACGCCAAAGGCCGCCGCAATCTGGTGCCTTCGGGCGACCCCGATCAAACCATTCCCTGCGACGACGTGCTGGTCGCGGTCGGCCAGGAGAACGCCTTCCCCTGGATCGAGCAGGATTGCGGCATCGAGTTCGACAAATGGCACATGCCCAAGGTCGATCCGAAGACCTTCGTCTCGACCAATCCGAAAGTGTTCTTCGGCGGCGACGCCGCGTTCGGCCCGAAGAACATCATCTGGGCCGTGGCGCAGGGCCACGACGCCGCGCTGTCGATCCACAAGATGCTCTCGGGCGATGACATCACCGAACGGCCGCTGCCGGAGGTGCAAATCTCCTCGCAGAAGATGGGCATCCACGAATGGAGCTATGACAACGACATCTCCAACGACAAGCGCTTCAAGGTTCCGCATCGCGACAAGGTGATTGCGCTGAAGGACATCCGAACCGAGGTCGAGCTCGGCTACGACGTCAAGCTGGCGCTGGGCGAAGCCGAGCGCTGCCTGAACTGCGACGTCCAGACCGTGTTCTCGACCTCGCTCTGCATCGAGTGCGACGCCTGCGTCGATATCTGCCCGATGGACTGCATCACCTTCACTGATAATGGCGAGGAAAGCGACCTACGCCAGCGCCTGAAGGCGCCCTCGCCACATCCCGACCAGGACCTTTACGTCTCCAGCGACCTCAAGACCGGGCGCGTGATGGTCAAGGACGAGGACGTCTGCCTGCATTGCGGGCTGTGCGCCGAGCGCTGTCCCACCGGAGCCTGGGACATGCAGAAATATTTCATCGAGATGACTTACGCAGGTTCGACATGTCCGACAAAAAGCCGCTCAGCAGCGTAAACGACTTCGTCGTCCGCTTCGCCAACGTCAACGGCTCGGGCTCGGCCAGCGCCAACGAGATGTTCGCGCGCGCGATCCTGCGTCACGGCGTTCCGGTCTCCCCCCGCAACATCTTCCCCTCCAACATCCAGGGCCTGCCGACCTGGTACGAGGTGCGGGTGACGGAAGACGGCCATCTCGGCGCCCGTGGCGGCGTCGACATGATGGTGGCGATGAACCCGCAGACCTGGGACAAGGACATCGCCGGCATCGAGCCCGGCGGCTATCTGTTCTACGATTCCACCAAGCCGATGCCGTCGACCAAATTCCGCGACGACATCACTGTGATCGGCGTGCCGCTCACCGCGATCACCAACTCGACCTACACCGATCCGCGCCAGCGCCAGCTGTTCAAGAACATCATCTATCTGGGCAGCCTCTCGGCGCTGCTCGACATGGACCCGAAGCTGATCGAACAGCTGATCGGCGAGCAGTACAAGGGCAAGGAGAAGCTGCTCTCCTCCAACGTCCATGCGCTGCATCTCGGCCGCGACTGGGCGCTGCAGAATTTGAAATGCCCGATCGGGCTGCGGGTGAAGAAAACCGACAAGGTCGGCGACCGCATCTTCATCGAGGGCAACAGCGCCGCCGCGCTCGGCGCGGTCTATGGCGGCGCCACCGTGTGCGCCTGGTATCCGATCACGCCGTCCTCGTCGGTGGCGGAGGCTTTCACCGCCCACTGCAAGAAGTATCGGCACGATCCTGAAACGGGCAAGGCGAAATACGCCATCGTGCAGGGCGAGGACGAGCTGGCTTCGATCGGTATCGTCATCGGCGCCTCCTGGAACGGCGCCCGCGCCTTCACCGCGACCTCCGGCCCCGGCATCTCCTTGATGACCGAGTTCATCGGCCTCTCCTATTTCGCCGAGATTCCGGCCGTGATCATGAACATCCAGCGCGCCGGTCCCTCGACCGGCATGCCGACCCGCACCCAGCAATGCGACATCATCGCCTGCGCCTATGCCTCGCATGGCGACACCAAGCACGTGCTGCTGTTCCCGGAAGATCCGGCCGAGGCCTTCGAGTTCGCGGCGGCCGCGTTCGATCTTGCCGAGCGGCTCCAGACCACGATCTTCCTGATGCTCGACCTCGACATCGGGATGAACCACCGTCTCTGCCGCCCGCTGAAGTGGGACGACGCGAAACAGTATGACCGCGGCAAGGTGATGACCACGGAGATGCTGGAGGAAGGCCGCGACTTCGGCCGCTATCTCGACGTCGACGGCGACGGCATTCCCTACCGCACCTATCCCGGCACGCATCCGACCAAGGGCTCCTATTTCACCCGCGGCACCTCGCGCGACCGCTATGCGCGCTACTCCGAGGAAGGCTCGGTCTATGCCGACAACATGCAGCGTCTGGTGCGCAAGTTCGAGACCGCGCAGGACCTGGTCCCGCGCCCGCTCCAGGCCAACGCGGAACGGCCGACCAAATATGGCGTGATCTATTTCGGCTCGACCTCGCCCGCGATGGACGAGGCGATCGGCCTGCTGGAGGCGCGCGGACATCAGCTCGACCGCCTGCGCATCCGCGCCTTCCCGTTCCACTCGAGCGTGGCGAGCTTCCTTGCCGAGCACGACTTCGTCTACGTGGTCGAGCAGAACCGCGACGCCCAGCTCCGCCAGCTCATCGTCAACGAGAACGGCATCGACCCGGTGCGCCTGGTGCCGATCGTGCATTACGACGGCACACCGATCACCGCCCGTTTCATCGCAAAAGCCATTGGCGACCACCAGGATCACCTCAAGGTGACCCCGCTCCGCAAGGCCGTGTCATGACCTATATTGCCAAGCCGAAGTTCCATCATCCGGGCCTCAAGAAGAACGAGCTCGGGTACACGCACCGCGACTACGAGGGCAAGATCTCGACCCTGTGCGCCGGCTGCGGCCATGACTCGATCACGGCCTCGATCATCGAGGCCTGCTACGAGCTCTCGATCGAGCCGCATCGGGTTGCGAAAATCTCCGGCATCGGCTGCTCCTCGAAGACGCCGGACTATTTTCTGGGCAATTCGCACGGCTTCAACTCCGTGCACGGCCGCATGCCGTCGGTCTTGACCGGCGCCAACCTCGCCAACCGCGATCTGATCTATCTCGGCGTCTCCGGCGACGGCGATTCCGCCTCGATCGGCTTCGGCCAGTTCGCTCATTCGATCCGGCGCGGCGTCAACATGACCTATATCGTCGAGAACAACGGCGTTTACGGCCTGACCAAGGGCCAGTTCTCGGCCACCGCCGACCGCGGCTCGAAGTCCAAGAAGGGCGTCACCAACACCGACAACGCGATCGACCTCGTCGCGATCGCGCTGCAGCTAGGGGCCACCTTCGTCGCGCGCTCGTTCTCCGGCGACAAGAGCCAGCTGGTGCCGCTGATCGCGGCCGCGATCGGCCACAAGGGCGCATCCTTCATCGACGTCATCAGCCCCTGCATCGCCTTCAACAACCACGCCGGCTCGACCAAGAGCTTCGACTATGTGCGGGAGCACAATGACGCCGTGAACCGGCTCGACGTGCTGGTCGGCCGCGATCCCATCGCCGTCGAGTATGCGCCGGGAACGGTGCAGGTGGTCGAGCAGCACGACGGCAGCAAGATCGCGCTGCGCAAGATCGACGCGGATTACGACCCGCACGACCGCCTCGGCGCCCAGACCTTCCTCCAGAAGCACGCCGCCAAGGGCCAGATCGTCACCGGTCTGCTCTACGTCGATCCCGATGCGGAAGACCTGCACACGCATCTCAACACGGTCGAGACGCCGCTCAATACGCTGGAGGCGGACACGCTGTGCCCGGGCTCGGCTGCGCTGGACAAGTTCAACGCCAGCCTGCGGTGATCATCGACCGCGCTCGACCGGCTGCCTGACACGTATGGTGATCTTCTCCGATACGACAGGCGGCTCGAACGGATAGTGCTTCGCGTCGCCCAGCACCAGTTGCAGCGTGTGCATCCCGGGTGGAAGTTCGAGCAGGGTTTCGGTCTGCCCCGCCCCGAAGTGCAGATGCGACTTGTCCTGCGGGATCGGCTCCTTGGGATCGATGGGATCGTTGACGTCGACCAGCAAATGATGATGGCCGGCGTTCTGGTACTCGTCGCCGGCGTGCGTCACGCCCATATTGCGCAAGCCGAACCGGACCCAGAACCCGCCCCGAACCTTCTGCCCGTCACGCGGGGTGATGAAATAGAGCTTGGCATCCTTGGGAGCGGTCTTGCCCTGCGGATAGGCGACGCCTGGGAGTAATGCGAGCGCCGCCGCCAGGGCGGCGCAACGAATGATCTGCATCGAAATGACTCCACCACTTAAGGACTTAGCGCAACGCGGAATCCATGCGTCGGATAACGAACATTGGTATCGTAGCCATCGCGGTTGGACGGCCTCACATATCTCGAATCGTTCTTCCATGAACCCGAGCGCAGGACATGCGACGAGCAGTCCCCGCCGGTCCATGCCGAGCCGTCACCGGGTGCGCCCTGATAGGTCCTGCGCCAGCAGTCCTCGACCCACTGATCGACACCGCCACCCATGTCGTGGAGGCCGAACGGATTCGGCTTGAAGCTGCCGACCTTCGCCGGCTGCTCGGCCGCGAGGTCACCGCAATCCTTGCATCCCGCCATGCCCGGCTGGAGCTTGTCGCCCCACCAATATTTCGTCTGCGTCCCGCCGCGCGCGGCGTATTCCCATTCGGCTTCGCTCGGAAGCCGATACGACTTCTTCGTGGTCCGCGCGAGCCAGGCCGCATATTGCTGCGCGTCGGTCCAACTCACATTGGTGATCGGCGCATCGTCCTTGCCGATGGCGGTGAAGCCGCACGCCTTTGCAGCCGCGCATTCGTTCCATTCCCGCACGGTCACCGGATACTTTCCGATCGAGAACGGCTTGACCGTGACCTGGTGGACGGGACGTTCGGTCGGATCGTCATTGCTTCCCATCGCGAAACTGCCGCCGCGAATGGCGATCATCTCGGGTTCGCGGAGCGACGTGGCCGATGGGCTTGGTGCTGGACTCGACGTCGAAGCACTTGACGTCGAAGCACTTGGCGCGGAAGCACTTGGCGCCGGAGCACTTGACGCTGAAGCACTTGGCGCCGGAGCGGGCGATGGAGACGATGCCGCCAATGAAGGAGACGGCTGCGGCGTTTGTGTCGCGGCTTCTCGCGGTGCAGGTTGCGGGCTCGGCGATGCGACCGGAGCAGCAGTCGGCGCGGCGGCCTGCTCCCTCACCCTGCCCGACGGCTGCGCCAGCAGATACCACAACACACCGGAAGCGATCACGAGGAGCGTGACGCCCAGAAGGAAGATCAGGGTATTCTCGCGCCGGCCTCGCGTCCTCCCAACCGCATCTGCGTCCGGCAGCACGCGATAGACGCGCACCGGATCGGTGATGTTCTTGACCTTGCGGTCGCCGAGCGACTCATAGCCGCATACCACCTTGTGCTTGATCTGCTCGTAGATCGCGCCCGAGATATAGACCTGACCGGGCTCGGCGATACCCTCGATGCGCGTGGCGATGTTGACGCCGTCGCCGTAGACATCGTCCGGCTCTACGATCACATCACCGAGATTGACGCCAATCCGATATTCGATCCGGGAGTCCTTCGGAAGCGAAGCGTTGCGCCCGACGAGATTCTGCTGGATGACGATGCTGCAGCGAACGGCCTCGACGGGACTGTCGAAGATCGCGATGAAGCCGTCTCCCGTCGTCTTCACCAACGTTCCATGGTGTTCGACGATGCTGGGCTCGATGAGATCCCGCTCGATCCGCTTAACGCGAACATGCGTGCCTTCCTCGTCGGCCTGCATCAAGCGGCTGTAGGAAGCGATGTCACCGACGATGATTGCGGCGAGACGACGCGGCATCGAGCCGTGTGGAGGCGGCTCGTCATGATTTCCGGATCTGAAGTTACGAATCTCGCCCATTGCGGGGAACTCCACAAACGCGGGTGAGCTTACGACATCGAATTTCAGCTGTCTGTGAAGACTATCACATTGATGATCCGCGACAATCTCGCAGAAATCAGCGGCGCCGAGTTCCCGGGCAGAAGCGCCGCAAGGATTGAACCTTCTCGGACCGACGGCGGACTAAGGCTCGCGCGACCACTCGGCAACGCAGCCTATGCCTGCTTCGACCGCCGCTGCGATGCGCGGCATCTTACCCGATGCAGGCGAATCCTCGCCCGCTTCAGCTGACAGCCTCGGGCTCCGGTTCAGGCTCCGGCACGGAGTGGTCCGAAGGGGCCGGTCGTCCGGCACCCCAATATTGCTTGCAGGTCTCGAGCAATGTCTTGACGTCCATGGTCAGGCCGCCCGCATTGACGATCACGCTGTCAGCGCCAAGCGTCTTGTTCATCAGCGACAAGGCACGCCTCAGGAAGCCCCCGGAGAATCGCCCGGCGACAAGGGGATCGAGCTTGAGCACCACGAACTTCTGCAGGCGCTGCTCCCAGATCTGTATCTTCCGCACGGAGCTCCAAGCGATGGTCTCGTCGGCGAGCCTGAGGTCGCGAATGCCGACACGGCTGATGAAGACGACCGGCGACCTGGCCGAGATCAACCTCCAGAGCATCCTGAAGGTGGCGAGGCCGAAAAACACCGCACCGACATAGCAGGCGGCGACCTCGAACGTGGTGATGTTCTTGCCTTGCTGCCACATGAATGCGAGCGCAGCGCAGAGCAGCGACAGCAGCAGACCGGCGCCGAAAAACACCAGCAGCCGTCCCCGGGAATAGCCGATCGTAATGTTGGGCAAGTTCTGACCTACGGACATGTTCGACCGCCACCAGCCTTTTGCAGCAACCCTGGGTTTACGAACGCCCCTTCTCCCGAGTTATTAGGACTGGAACCTTGCGCGAGGCTGCCCACGGGAATGCAAGGCATCGGCACTTGAACGCGCGGCGTCCGGCTTGCGACTAACCGCCAGTCGGCTCTCACCCCCCTCCGATGCGGCCGTCAATGGTTCGCGCGCCCGGTGCGATCATGAGGCTTGCCCTGCTCCTTCCGCTTGTCCTTGCCGCCTTCGTCGGCGCCGCACGCGCCGAGGAGGCCGACGATATCCGCGAGGCGACCAAGGCCGAGGCCGAAACCTTCAACACGCGCATGTATGCCGGGACACCCGGCAGCAAGGCCTATGCCTGCTTCGTCCGCCGCTACGATGCCGCACATCTGGCGCGGCATCCGAAGCAGAAGGTCGCCTCGATGAAGCTGCTGGTCTCGGCGGAATTGGACAAGGAGGACAAGGAGCTCCACAACTCCTTCCGGCTCGGCTTCAGATACCGCCATCGCTCCGGCGATTTCGACTCCAGTGGCTCCTGTAACCACGCTGTTTTCACCAAGGACGGCACCGAGATCCGGCTCGGCTGCGGTGTCGACTGCGAAGGCGGCGGTATCGGCGTTGCGCTCTCCAGGGACGACAAGTCGGCGATCGTACGGCTGGCGCGGGTCAGGGTCTGGCAGAACAACAAGCCGGACGACGAAGCCGAGCAATCGCTGGTCGCTGGTGCCGACGACGGCATTTTCCGCCTCGACCGCACCGACAACCGCGAATGCGCCTCGCTGGTGACGGACCGCAAGGAACTCGCCGCGCTGCGTCACAAGTGATAGGCCTCGGCGAAATCAGGCCAGTCGAGGGAGATCGCCATGAACCGCCGGAGCATCTTGTGGAGCGCCGTCTCGGCCCTGGGCGCGGCGCTTGGCGGCTCCAGCGCGAAGGCCGCGACGGAAGTCGGCGCGGGCAACAAGCTCAAGGTCGTCTATCACCTGAGCGACGCCGAGAAGGTCAATTTCGTGCTCGGCAACATCCAGAACCACGCTGACGGCGTCGGCGGTCCCCAACACGTCACCATCGCGCTGGTGATTCACGGGCCGGCGCTGAAGGCGTTTCACCGGGCACAGGCCAACCCCGACGTCGGCAAGCGCGTCGGCGATTTCTCCAAGGACGGTGTCGAGCTCGCGGCGTGCGCCAACACTATGAAGGCGCAGAACGTCACGCTGACGGGTTTGCTGCCGGGCTTCGTCAGCGCGGAGAAGGGCGGCGTGGTCCGTTTGGCCGAGCTCCAGTCGCAGGGTTATCTCTACCTGCGGCCTTAGGCGTCGAAGTCTTTCATTCTCCGGCTTGACTTATCCATAACTCTACGGTTATGAGTTAATCCATAACTTATGGGTTATGGATTTCACATGTCCGCCGCGCACGATCTTCTGTTCAGGACGCTCGCCGATCCGACCCGGAGGGCGATCTTCGAGCGGCTATGCCGGGAGGGCGAGCAGACGGTCGGGGCACTGACGGCGACGTCAGGCGTTTCCCAGCCGGCGGTCTCAAAACATCTCGGCGCGCTGAAGCAGGCCGGGCTGGTGCGCGACCGCCATGCAGGACGCCAGACCCATTACAGCGCGCAGCCCGGCGCGCTCAATCCGCTGATCGACTGGACCGGCCAGATGGCCGGCTTCTGGCAGAACCGGCTCGATGCTCTCGACGATCTCCTGAAGAGGATGGACCAATGACCGAAGCTGCCGCCGAGATGCGCTCCGTGGTGATCGAGCGCGAATTTTCCTTCCCGGCCGAGCGGATCTGGCGCGCGCTGACGCAGCCGCATCTGATCGAGGAATGGCTGATGAAGAACGACTTCAAGCCGGTCGTGGGACATCGCTTCAATCTTCGCGGCGAATGGGGCGGCGTGCTGGACTGCGAGGTCCTCACCATCGAGCCGCAGCGCGCGCTCGCCTATACCTGGAATTTCTCGCATGAGAACGCGGCGTTCGATCTGAAAAGCGTGGTGACCTTCACGCTGACGCCGACGAACGCGGGCACGCATTTGCGCGTCGAGCAGGCGGGCTTCAGCCCGACCCAGAAGCAGGCCTATGGCGGCGCGCATGCCGGCTGGAAGCAGTTTTTCGCCAAGCTGGACGAGGTGCTGGCGCGAGCTGACTAGGTCCGTCGCCGGCCTTTATTCGATCATCTCAAGAGGAGGTTTCATTGACCGGGAATATGTGGGTTCGGCAGATCCATCGCTGGCTGTCCATCGCTTTCACGCTCGCCGTGATCGCGAACATTGTTGCCCTGACGCTGCAAATCCAGGCCACGTGGATCGGGCTGCTGGCATTCGTCCCACTGATTCCATTGCTCGCGACCGGGCTCTACATGTTCGCGCTGCCCTATGTCGGCCGCCGCGGCGGCGCGCGGCAAGAGGCGTGATCATGAAGAGGGCTGTGACCGCGAAGACAAGCAGCGCGACCAAGACGGACGGCGCTTCGCCCTCCAGGATGATCGACGGCAGGATCAAGGAGCTCGGCGACTGGCGCGGCGAGATGCTGGGGCGAATCCGCAGCCTGATCAAGCAGGCCGATCCTGACGTCGTCGAGGAATGGAAATGGCGCGGCGTTCCCGTGTGGGAGCACGACGGCATCATCTGCACCGGCGAGACCTACAAGGCCGTCGTGAAGCTGACTTTTGCCAAGGGCGCGGCGCTGGACGACCCGGCCGGCCTGTTCAATTCCAGCCTCGACGGAAACGTGCGCCGCGCGATCGACATTCGCGAAGGCGAAAAGATCAACGAGAAGGCGTTGAAAGCGCTGATCCGCGCGGCGGTGGAGCTGAATGGGTCCAAGAAGAAGCCGGCGAAGAAGCGATCGGCTTAGACCACGTCAAGTCGATGCAAATTCCTGGTGACGGCCAGAGCAAGCGCCTCGTCCTTCGAGACGACCGCTCCGCGGTCTCCTCAGGATGAGGCTAAGCAGAAGCGCTGTCTGTCGACATAGCTCCCGCACACTCCGTCCTCATCCTGAGGGCCCGCCAGAGGCGGGCGTCTCGAAGGATTGGCCGCGGGCGAGCTACCGCCACGTCGATGTTCCAGCAGCTTGCCAGCCGCGTCAGGCCGCCGCCGGGATCGGGCGCGGGCTTACGACATATTCGCGCAGGACCTTGTCGTTGGCATCGACCTCGATCAGTGAGACGTCGTAAGTCCAGAGATCGGCGAGGTGCTGGAGCACGCGCTTGGCGTCGGTCTCGTTGAGCTGCGAGCCCTTGATGACGTGGTGATGCAGGATCAGCCGGCGGTCGCCGGAGAGATCGACGTCGACCACTTCGATATTGGCGTCGATGAAGCCGACATCATGCTGCCGTGCCAGCTCGCGCCGCACCCGGCGGAAGCCGCGATCGTCGTGGATGGCATCGACCCGGATGCCGGCACGCTCCTCGGGATCGTCGTGCAGGTGGAACATGCGGAAGTGCCGCATCAGCTTCGGGCTCAGGAACTGCGCGATGAAGCTTTCATCGCGGTAGTTGGCCCAGACGTCGCGCAGCACGCCCATCACGTCGTTCTTGCCGGCAATGTCGGGGAACCACTCGCGATCCTCGTCTTCCGGCCTGGTGACGATGCGCTCGATGTCCTGCATCACGGCAAAGCCGAGCGCATAGGGATTGAAGCCGGAGAAGCGCGGATCGTCGAATTCGGGCTGGAACACCACGTTGGTGTGCGACTGCAGGAATTCGAGGAAGTTGCCGTCGGAGATGCGGCCTTGCTGATGCAGCTTGGTCATGATGCGATAGTGGACGTAGGTCGCGGTCCCCTCGTTCATCACCTTGGTCTGGCTCTGCGGATAGAAATATTGCGCGATGTGGCGGACGATGCGCAAAAGCTCGCGCTGCCAGGGCGCCAGCCGCGGCGCGCTCTTCTCCAGGAAGTAGAGCAGGTTTTCCTGCGGCAGGCCGAGCAGCTTGCGGCGGCGTTCGATGCTGAGCGCCGAGCGGGTCTTCGACGCCCCCTTCGGCACGGTGCGCCAGAGGTCGTTGAAGACTTCCTCCTCGTGCTGACGGCGGCGCCCTGCCCGCTTCTCCTCGGCGCGCAGATCCAGCTTCTTCTTGCCGGGATAGCGGTCGATGCCGTGCGACATCAGCGCATGCGCGGCATCCAGGGTGCGCTCGACCTCGACGCGGCCGTAGCGCTCCTCGCAGGTCATCACGTAGTTCTTGGCAAAGTCGAGATAGTCCAGAATGCCGTCGGCGTCGGTCCACTGCTTGAACAGATAGTTGTTCTTGAAGAAGTGGTTGTGGCCGAAGGCGGCGTGGGCGATCACCAGCGTCTGCATCGTCGCCGTGTTCTCCTCCATCAGATAGGAGATGCAGGGCGAGGAGTTGATCACGATCTCATAGGCAAGCCCCATCAGGCCCTTGCGGTACGAGGCCTCGTGGAACGCGAAGTGCTTGCCGAACGACCAGTGCTTGTAGAACAGCGGCATGCCGACGGACGAGTAGGCATCCAGCATCTGCTCGGCGGTGATGACCTCGATCTGGTTCGGATAGACGTCGAGCCCGAGATCCTTCGTCGCCACCTCCTCGCAGGCATCGGTGATGCGCTGCAAGGTGTGGAAATCCCAATCGGCGCCTTCGAACAAGCGTTCCGTCATGGAGCGGCTTTCTCCTGGGAAGTTTCGCGGCGCTGGAACAGATCGTGGAACACCGGGAAGATCTCGCTGCGCTCGCTGACCTTGCGCATCGAGAGCGGTGCGCCGCTGTTGCGCAGGCGGTCGTAGAGGGTCCAGAGCGAGGAGTCGGAGAGATCGAAGGCGCTGCCGCCGGACTCCCCGACCTCGAGATAGGCAAAGAACTGGCAGACCGGCAGGATCTTGTCGGTCAGCAGCATGCCCGTGAGCTCGCCGTCGGAATAGGAATTGTCGCCGTCGGAGGCTTGCGCGGCGTAGATGTTCCAGTCCGCCGGATTGAAACGCTCGCGCACGATCTCGTGCATGGCGTGGAGCGCGCTCGAGACCAGCGTGCCGCCCGAGGCCGGACCGTAGAAGAAGGTCTGCTCGTCCACCTCCTCGGCGCGGTCGGTGTGGCGGATGAAGACGATCTCGACATGCTTGTAGCGCCGCTTCAGGAACACGTAGAGCAGCATGTAGAAGCGCTTGGCGAGATCCTTCATGTGCTCGGACATCGAGCCGGAGACGTCCATCAGGCAGAACATCACCGCCTGCGCCACCGGCCGCGGCACCTTCTCGTAGCGGCGGTAGCGGATATCGAGCGGATCGACGAAGGGAATGCGCTTGGTTCTCGCCTTCAGCCTTTCGAGCTCGGCGAGCAGCAGCACACGCTCGTCCTCGTTGGTGCATGCCGCGATCGCGGCTTCCAGCTCCTCGATCTCCTCCTTGCGGGGACGCTTGAGCGCGATGCGCCGCGCCAGCGCGAGCTTCACCGTCCGGCTGACCGAGATGTTGGCGGGCGAGCCGGACGTGGTGTAGCCGGCGCGCTGGATGCCCTCGCTCTCGGTCTGCGCGATCTTGCGCTTGGCAAGATCCGGCAGCTCGAGGTCGTCGAGGAACAGATCCACGAACTCGTCGCGGGAGAGGACGAAGCGGAACGCGTCCTCGCTGTCGCCTTCGCCGGGACCGGAATCCTTGGCGCTGCCCTGGCCGGATCGCTGGAGGTAATCGCCCTCGATGAACTTCTTGTTCCCGGGCAAAACCATGTCGCGCGTTCCGCCTTCACGGCGGAAACGCGGCTCGTGCATGCCGTCGAGCGGTATCGTGACCTCACCACCCTCCAGGACGTCCTTGATGTCGCGTTCCTGCGAGGTCTTCTTGACGGCGCCCTGCACCAGGGATTTGGCCCGACGCAAGAACCGCTGCCGGTTCTCAAGACTCTTGCCGCCTGGATTCAGGCGCCTGTCAATAATGTGAATGGGCACTTTTCCATCCGCTCCATCCGCCTCAACCGGCCTGCTTCACACGCATGTACCATTCGACGAGCCGGCGAACCTGACGCTCGGTGTAGCCGCGCTCCACCATGCGTGCGACGAACTCGCCGTGCTTCTTCTCCGTCTCGCCGTCCTTCTTCGACCCGAAGGAGATGACCGGAAGCAGGTCCTCGACCTGCGAGAATATCCGCTTTTCGATCACGTCGCGAATCTTCTCGTAGGAAATCCAGGTCGGATTCTTGCCTCCGTTCTGGGCCCGCGACCGTAACGAGAATTTGACCACCTCGTTGCGGAAGTCCTTCGGGTTGGCGATACCCGCCGGCTTCTCGATTTTGGTCAGTTCCTGGTTCAAAAGCTCGCGATCGAGCAGCTGGCCGGTGTCGGCATCCTTGAAGTCCTGATCCTCGATCCAGGCGTCGGCGTAGTCGACGTAGCGATCGAACAGGTTCTGGCCATAATCCGAGTAGGATTCGAGATAGGCTTTCTGGATCTCGTTGCCGATGAACTCGGCGTAGCGCGGCGCCAGGTCCGCCTTGATGAATTCGAGGTAGCGCTTCTCGACTTCCTCAGGGAGCTGCTCGCGGCGGATCGACTGCTCCAGCGCGTACATCAGATGCACGGCGTCGGCGGCGACTTCCTGCGGATCGTGGTTGAAGGTCGCAGCCAGGATCTTGAAGGCGAAGCGGGTGGAGACGCCGTCCATGCCCTCGTCGACGCCGGCGGCATCGCGATATTCCTGGACGCTCCGTGCCTTCGGATCGGATTCCTTCAGGCTCTCGCCGTCATAGACCCGCATCTTGCCGAACAACGTGGAATTCTCGTGCTTGCGCAGGCGCGACATCACCGAGAACCGCGCCAACGTCTCCAGGGTCGACGGTGCGCACGGCGCGGCCGCCAGCTCCGAGCCCTGGATCAGCTTTTCGTAGATCTTCTGCTCTTCGGTGGCCCGGAGGCAGTACGGCACCTTGATCACGCAGATGCGGTCGATGAAGGCCTCGTTGTTCTTGTTGGCCTTGAAGCTCGACCACTCGGCTTCGTTCGAGTGCGCGAGGATCACGCCGGTGAACGGGATCGCGCCGATATTCTCGGTGCCGATGTAGTTGCCCTCCTGCGTTGCGGTGAGCAGCGGGTGCAGCATCTTGATCGGCGCCTTGAACATCTCGACGAATTCAAGGATGCCCTGGTTGGCGCGGTTGAGGCCGCCCGAATAGCTGTAGGCGTCGGGATCGTTCTGCGCGTAGGTCTCGAGCTTGCGGATATCGACCTTGCCGACCAGCGAGGAGATGTCCTGGTTGTTCTCGTCACCAGGCTCGGTCTTGGAGACCGCGATCTGGCGCAGCCGCGACGGCTGGATTTTTGCGACTCTGAACTGAGAAATGTCACCGCCGAAGGCTTCCAGCCGCTTGTAGCACCACGGGCTCATCAGGCCGGTGAGGCGACGGCGCGGAATGCCGTACTTCTCTTCCAGCATCGGTCCGAGATGATCGGGATCGAACAGGCTGAGCGGGCTTTCAAACACCGGGCTCAATTCATCGCCGGCTTTGAGCACGTAGATCGGCTGCACTTCCATCAGCGACTTGAGCCGCTCGGCGAGCGAGGATTTGCCGCCGCCGACCGGGCCGAGCAGATAGAGGATCTGCTTGCGCTCTTCGAGCCCCTGCGCCGCGTGGCGGAAGAAACCGACGATGCGCTCGATGGTTTCTTCCATGCCGTAGAAGCCGGCGAAGGCCGGATAGGTCCGGATGGTGCGGTTCAAAAAAATACGGCCAAGGCGTGGGTCCTTGGCCGTGTCAATCGTCTGGGGCTCACCGATGGCTGCTAGCAGTCGCTCGGCCGCGTTCGCGTATTTCATGGGATCGCTTCGACACGATTCCAGATATTCCGCCATCGACATGTCGTGTTGGCTTCTCGCCTCGAACGACTTAGCGAAAGCGTTGAATAGAGAATCGTTATACATGATCCCTCTCCGCGTGAGTTCCGCCACAAGCTGAAACGAAAGCAGTTACCGGACCGTTCCTCAGGCCATTTCGAATCAGCGTGAGCACATGACGATCATTGGACACCCGGGTGCCGACACGACGCAACGCACAACGTAGGCACTCGTTGAGTTACGAACAGGCACATGCCTGTAATTTGTGCGAATCTGTATCTATCTTCGCTCATTTCCAGAAAATGTCACTTGGTCGCAACATCCGGGCATTACCGGGGATGAGCCCATCCGGCACTGCAACATGGAGCGATCTGCGAGCGGCAATCTTATGACGCTTGTACGGCGAAGCCTTGCGTGCCGCGTTCATCTTCCTGCTGCAATGCGGTGCGCGCAACGCTCGCAGCATGACAATCGCGGCAAGCGCGCAGCAGTGTATCAAAATCGGTCGCCAACCCCTCGGAGGGGATGACAATCCGTTCATTCTGCCGTTCATTCTGCCGTTCATTCTGCGCGCGGGGCGCCAAGGTGCTGATGGTGCAGAGCTGCCGCTGCAAGGCCGGCGTCAGCGTCAGCACGATCGCCTTGTGGCCGCGGCCTTCCTCAGTCGAAACCTCCGCAATCGAGTCCCACAGCAGAAATTCATTGCCGATGCGGAGGTCGCGGATGCCATAGGGGGTGACGATCACCACCGGTCCCCGCTCGGCGGGCAGCAGCCAGATCAGCCGGCCGGTCACCAGGCCGAACAGCACGACGCCGGCATAGCCGACCGTCGTATCGTAGTCGCCCAGACCGTCCCACCAGTCGAAGGCAAGGGTCGCGCTGAACAGGGTCAATGCGAAGCCCGCCGCGACCAGCAGCCGCAGTTGGGTCGTACATGGGCTGATTTCGAGATCGTGGGTCGCATCGATGCATGCGGCCGGCGCGACCGATTGCGGGCTGTCGGCAACAGCGAGCGTCAGGCGGTCATGATGTGCGTGCATGCTCTTCCCCAGCATGGCCATTCGCGGCCGAGCGACGATCTATCAGGCGGACCGTAATCCGCTGATGACACTCCACGCAGACTGGGCTGACGAGACGAAGCGGCTACGTTGGTAACGAGCCCTTGGCCATTGTTCCGGCCGACGACTTTTTACGCAACACAGCTACTTCCGCCTGGATCGCCATGATCGCGACGGAGTTACACTGGAGGGTAGACGCCTATCCCCTTGATTGGTTCCCTCCCGGGAGCATGTAGGCTAGAGGATAGCGCGTCAGGACCGGCGCGGAAACCCCTCGCCCGCAGGCTTGGAGATAAATAAACATCATGAATCCCGTCAAAGAACTGGAAAAGCACGGACAAGCCGTCTGGCTGGACTTCCTGGCCCGTGGCTTCATCGCCAAGGGCGACCTGAAGCGGCTGATCGACACCGACGGTGTCAAGGGCGTCACCTCCAACCCGTCGATCTTCGAGAAGGCGATCGGCAGTTCGGACGAGTATGACGCCCCGATCGGCAAGGCGCTGAAGCGCGGCGACCGGACCGTGGCCGACCTGTTCGAGGCCGTCGCGATCGAGGACATCCAGAACGCCGCGGACGTGCTCCGCCCGGTCTATGACCGCCTGAGGGCCGGCGACGGCTATGTCAGCCTGGAAGTTTCGCCCTATCTGGCGATGGACACCGCCGGCACGGTCGCCGAGGCGCGGCGGCTCTGGAAGGATGTCGACCGCAAGAACCTGATGGTGAAGGTGCCGGCGACGCCGGAGGGCCTGCCGGCGATCGAGACGCTGATCGGCGACGGCATCAGCATCAACATCACGCTGTTGTTCGCCAGGGACGTCTACCTCCAGGTTGCCGAGGCCTATCTCGCCGGTCTGGAAAAATACGTCGCCGGCGGCGGCGACCCGTCGCACGTGGCGAGCGTCGCGAGCTTCTTCGTCAGCCGCATCGACTCGGTCGTCGACAAGCAGCTCGACGAGAAGATCGCCCGCGCCAACGATCCATCCGAGAAGGAGCGGCTCGCCGCGCTGAAGGGCAAGGTCGCGATCGCCAACGCCAAGGTCGCCTACCAGGATTACAAGCGCCTGTTTTCCGGCCCGCGCTGGGACAAGCTCGCCGCCAAGGGCGCCAAGCCGCAGCGGATGCTGTGGGCCTCCACCGGCACCAAGAACAAGGACTACAGCGACGTCCTCTATGTCGAGGAGCTGATCGGCCCCGACACCATCAATACCGTGCCGCCGGCGACGCTCGACGCGTTCCGCGACCACGGCAAGCCGCGCGACAGCCTGGAAGAGAACGTCGACGACGCCCGCCGCGTGCTGGAAGAACTGGAACGCTCCGGCGTCTCGCTCGAGGCGATCACCGAGGAGCTCGTCAAGGACGGCGTCAAGCAGTTCGCCGATGCCGCCGACAAGCTCTATGGCGCCGTCGCCCACAAGCGGGCAACCGTGCTCGGGCCTGCGATCGACCACCAGCTTCTCTCGCTCGGCGACGGCCTCGGCAAGGCGGTGGCCAAGACCACCGAGGAATGGCGCGCCTCGGCAAAGATCCGCAGGTTGTGGCAGCGCGACAAATCGGTCTGGACCGGCACCGACGAGGACAAATGGCTCGGCTGGCTCGACAGCGCGGCGAAGGCCGACGTCGCCGACTACGAGGACTATGCGAGCCGCGTGAAGGGCCAAAAGTTCTCCGATGCCGTCGTGCTCGGCATGGGTGGATCGAGCCTTGGCCCCGAGGTGTTGGCCGAGACTTTTGCGCGGAAGTCCGGCTTCCCGAAATTGCACGTGCTGGATTCCACCGATCCGGCACAGGTCCGGGCAATGGAGGCCAGGATCGACATCGCCAACACCGTGTTCATCGTGTCCAGCAAATCCGGCGGGACCACCGAGCCGAACGCGATGAAGGATTATTTCCACGAACGCGTCGCACAGGCGGTCGGGCCGAAAGTGAAGACCGGCCATCGCTTCATCGCGGTGACCGATCCCGGCTCGTCGCTGGAGAAGGCGGCGAAGAGCCTCAACTACGCCCGCATCTTCCATGGGGAACCCTCGATCGGCGGCCGCTATTCGGTGCTCTCGCCGTTCGGCCTGGTGCCGGCGGCGACCGCGGGCATCGACGTCAATACGCTGATCAAGCACGCGCTCTCCATGGCCCGCTCCTGCGGACCCGACGTGCCGCCAGGTGAGAACCCGGGCGTCCAGCTCGGCCTTGCCATGGGCCTCGCCGGCCTCGAAGGGCGCGACAAGGTGACGATCCTGTCGTCGAAGAAGATCGCCGATTTCGGCGCCTGGGCCGAACAGCTGATCGCGGAATCGACCGGCAAGGAAGGCAAGGGCCTGATCCCGATCGCCGGCGAACCACTCGGCGAGCCCGCGCTCTACGGCAACGACCGCTTCTTCATCGACATTCGCACCGAAGGCGAAGCGGACGCCGCGCATGACTCCAAGCTCGCCGCGGTCGAAGCCGCCGGCCATCCCGTCGTGCGCATCGTGATGAAGTCGATCGACCATCTCGGTCAGGAGTTCTTCCGCTTCGAGATGGCGACGGCGGTCGCTGGCAGCATCCTCGGCATCAACCCGTTCGACCAGCCGGACGTGGAAGCGGCCAAGATCAAGACCCGCGAGCTCACCGCGTCGTTCGAGAAGACCGGTGCATTGCCGGCCGAACAGCCGGTGGTCAGCACCGACGAGGCCGATCTCTACACCGACGAGGCCAACGCCACGGCGCTGCGCGCCGCTGGCGCCAACGGCGACCTCACCTCGTGGCTGAAGGCGCATCTCTCCCGCTCGGGCCGTGGCGACTATGTCGCCCTGCTCGGCTACATCGCGCGCGACAAGGCGACGATCGACGCACTCCAGACGATGCGTCTCGAAGTGCGCGAGAAGCGTCACGTCGCGACCTGCGCCGAGTTCGGGCCGCGCTTCCTGCATTCGACCGGGCAGGCCTACAAGGGCGGGCCCGACAGCGGCGTGTTTCTCCAGATCACGGCCGACGATGCCAAGGACTTGTCGGTGCCGGGCCAGAAGGCGAGCTTCGGCGTGATCAAGGCCGCGCAGGCGCGCGGCGACTTCGACGTGCTCACCGAGCGCGGCCGGCGCGCGCTCCGGGTCCACCTCAAGGGCGGGCTCAAGAAAGGTCTCGCGGCGCTCAACGCGGCGCTTAACGATGCGCTGAACTAAGGGAATCTCTCGATGCAACTCGGCATGATCGGCCTCGGCCGGATGGGCGGCAACATCGTTCGCCGCCTGATGCGCCACGGTCATACGACCGTGGTCTACGACAAGGACGCCAAGGCCGTCGCGGGTCTCGCCGCAGACGGCGCACAGGGCTCGGCGACGCTGGAGGAGTTCGTCGCCAAACTGGAGCGGCCGCGCGCGGCCGGGGTGATGCTGCCGGCCGGCCACATCACCGAGACGACGATCGACACGATCGCGGCCGTGATGCAGGCCGGCGACGTCATCATCGACGGCGGCAACACGTTCTGGCAGGACGACGTCCGCCGCGGCAAGGCGCTGAAGGAGCGCGGCATCCATTATGTCGACGTCGGCACCTCAGGCGGCGTCTGGGGGCTCGACCGCGGCTATTGCATGATGATCGGCGGCGAGAAGCAGGTGGTCGACCGGCTCGATCCGATCTTCGCCGCGCTTGCGCCCGGCGCCGGCGACATTCCGCGCACGGAGGGACGTGAGGGGCGCGATCCCCGCATCGAGCAGGGCTACATCCATGCAGGCCCCGTGGGCGCCGGCCATTTCGTCAAGATGATCCACAACGGCATCGAATACGGCCTGATGCAGGCCTATGCCGAAGGTTTCGACATCCTCAAGAATGCCAACATCGAGGCGTTGCCGGCGGATCATCGCTACGATTTCGACCTTGCCGACATCGCCGAGGTGTGGCGGCGCGGCAGCGTGATCCCATCCTGGCTGCTCGACCTCACCTCGACGGCGCTCGCCGACAGCCCTGCACTTGCGGAATATTCCGGCTTCGTCGAGGATTCCGGCGAAGGGCGCTGGACCGTGAATGCGGCGATCGACGAGGCCGTACCGGCCGAAGTTTTGACCGCGGCCCTCTACACACGTTTCCGTTCCCGCAAGGAACACACCTTCGCCGAAAAAATTCTCTCCGCGATGCGCGCGGGTTTCGGCGGCCACAAGGAGCCGAAGCAGCCGGGCGCTTCGAAACCCAAATAAGAGCCGAAGTAACAAGTAACAGAGCGAAGGCCGATCATTCGTGACAAAAGACCCGCAGGCCAAGCCCAAGCCCGAAAATTGCGCCTTCGTCATCTTTGGCGCGACCGGTGACCTTACCCATCGGCTGGTGATGCCGTCGCTCTACAATCTGGCCGCCGAGCACCTGTTGCCGGAGAAGTTCTGCGTCGTCGGCGTGGCCCGCAACCGCCAGTCGGATGACGAGCTGCGCGACAGCCTGTTGAAGGGCCTGCGCCAGTTCGCAACCCGTCCCGTGGACGACGACATTGCCCGGAAACTGCTGGAATGCGTGACCTTCGTCGAGGCCGATCCGAAGGATCCCCCCTCCTTCGACCGCTTGCGCGCGCATCTGGATTCGCTGGAATGCGCGCAGGACACCGGCGGCAACCGACTGTTCTATCTGGCAACGCCGCCTGCCGCGTTCGCGCCGACTGCGCGCGAGCTCGGCCGCACCGGCATGATGAAGGAGAACGGCGCCTGGCGTCGGCTCGTAATCGAAAAGCCGTTCGGCACCGATCTCGCGTCAGCCAAGGCGCTGAATGCCGATCTCTTGAAGATCATGGACGAGCACCAGATCTACCGGATCGATCATTATCTCGGCAAGGAGACGGTGCAGAACATCCTGGTGCTGCGCTTTGCCAACGGCATGTTCGAGCCGATCTGGAATCGCAACCATATCGACCACATCCAGATCACCGTGGAGGAGAAGCTCGGCGTCGGCCATCGCGGCGGCTTCTACGATGCCACCGGCGCACTGCGCGACATGGTGCCGAACCATCTGTTCCAGCTGATGTCGCTGGTCGCGATGGAGCCGCCGGCGCGGTTCGATGCGCATTCCGTGCGCTCCGAAAAGGCCGACGTGCTGACGTCGATCCAGGAGCCGACCCGGGAAGAGGCGCTGAAGAATTCGGTGCGCGCGCAATATCTCGCCGGCCGCATCGGCGACGACGAGATCACGGACTATCGCAAGACCGAGGACGTCAAGCCCGGCAGCACCACCGAGACCTTCGTCGCGCTGAAGCTGATGATCGACAATTGGCGCTGGGCCGGCGTGCCGTTCTATCTGCGCACCGGCAAGGCGCTCGGCCACAAACGCACGGAAGTGGCGATCAAGTTCAAGCAGGCGCCGCTGTCGATGTTCTCAGGCACGGATGTCGACCGCCTGTCGCAGAACTTCCTCACCATCGGCATCGCGCCGACCGAAACCATCGAGCTGCAGTTCAACGCCAAGATCCCGGGGCCGAGCATCACCATCGACGGCGTCGAGATGAAGTTCAAGTACGGCGACTATTTCCGCGCCGATCCCTCGACCGGCTACGAGACTCTGATCTACGACTGCATGATCGGCGACAACATCCTGTTCCAGCGCGCAGACGGCATCGAGGCCGGATGGCAGGCGGTGCAGCCGTTCCTGGACGCCTGGAAAAGTGAAGGCACCAACGGCATCGAGACCTATCCCGCCGGCAGCGACGGCCCCGCCTGCGCCGATGAGCTGCTCCGGCGCGACGGGCGAAGCTGGCGGAAGTTTACGTGATGGCAGCGGCCGACCAGCCGAAGCTGATCGTCGAGGCCGATGCCGAGGCGCTGGCGCAGGCCGCAGCCGAACGGGTGATGGCGCGGATATCAGCCAATCCCGGGCGGATTGCGATCTGCCTCACCGGCGGCTCCAGCCCGAAGAAGCTCTATCAATTGCTCGGCAGCGAGGCGTATCGCGGCAAGATCCCGTGGGACCGCGTGCACTGGTTCATCGGTGACGAGCGTTTCGTGCCTTCGAGCGATCCCCTCAACAACATGGCAGTCGCGCGCGCGACCTTTCTCGACCGCAATGCGCCGTCCGGGCATATTCACCCGATCCCCACCACGGCTGAAAGCCCCGAAGCGGGTGCCGAGGCCTATGCGCGCGAGCTTCAGTCCTTCTACGGCGCCGAAAACCTCGATCCGGCACGGCCGCTGTTCGACATGGTCCTGATGGGCGCGGGCCCGGACGGCCACACCGCCTCGCTCTTCCCCGGCTACCCCGCGATCGAGGAGACCACACGCTGGGTGGTCGGCGTCCCCAAGGCCAATGTCGCGCCGTTCGTGCCGCGGGTGTCGCTGACCCTGCCCGCCTTGGCCTCCTGCCGCGAAATGCTGTTCGAGATTGCCGGGCACGACAAGCAGCCGATCTTGACGCGCCTGCTCAATGGCGAGACTCTGCCGGCTGTACGCGCGCGCTCGAATGGTGAGACCGTCTGGCTGGTCGACCAGGCCGCGCTTCCGGAGGGAATTCGTGGCGGGCGTTGAAGCACCTTGTGCGTTGATCGTGATGGGCGTGTCGGGTTCAGGCAAGAGTACGGTTGCGGAGGCGCTCGGGCAGCGGCTCGGCTGGCGTTTCGAGGACGGCGACAGCTTTCACCCAGCCAGCAATGTCGAGAAGATGCGAGCCGGCCACCCCCTCACCGACGAGGACCGCTGGCCCTGGCTCAACGCCATCGCCGACGAGATTGCGCGGGTTTGCGATAAAGGCGAGCACGTGATCATCGCCTGCTCGGCGCTGAAGCACACCTATCGCGACGTGCTTCTGCGCGGACGCGACGACGTCCGCTTCGTCTTCCTGAGGGGCACTAGGGAGCTGATCGCCGCCCGCCTCGCGCAACGCAAGGGCCATTTCATGCCGCCCGAACTGCTGACGAGCCAATTCACGACGCTGGAGCCGCCCGAGGCTGGCGAGCACGTCGTCACCGTCTCGATCGATGAATCCGTCGAGGCGATCGTTGACGGCGTGGTCCGGCAATTAAAGCTGAGCGGGGCGAAACGCTGAGGCCGACAAACCCTGAGGTCCTGCCATGACGAAAATCTCACTGGTCGTCTCCGACGTCGACGGCACGCTGCTGACCAAGGACAAGACGCTGACGGAGCGCGCGCAGTCCGCGGTCCAGCGACTGCACAAGGCCGGCATCGGCTTCACCATCACCTCCAGCCGCCCAGCGATCGGCATGCGGTTCCTGGTCGAGCCGCTGGCGCTCTGGCTGCCGATCGGTCCGTTCAACGGCTCCTCGATCGTCGATCCCGAGATGCATCCGGTCGAGCAGCACCTGATCCCGGCGAACGCCGCCGAACGATCGTTGCAGATCCTCCGGGAGTTCGGCGCCGACATCTGGCTCTTCACCACCGACAAATGGCTGATCGACAACCCTGATGGTAAATACGTCGCGCACGAGCAGCACACGATCCGCTCCGATCCCACCATCGTGACGGATTTCTCGCCGTACCTTGCGAACGCCTGCAAGATCGTCGGCGCCAGCGCCGATGCCGCCGGCCTCGAGCGTTGCGAGAAGGCGATGCAGGAGGCGCTGGGCAGCGCGGCCACCGCGGTGCGCTCGCAGACCTATTATCTCGACATCACCCCGCCCGGCTTCGACAAGGGCACCTTCGTGCAGGCCATGGCCAAGCGCCTTGGTATTTCCACCGACGCGGTCGCCACCATCGGCGACATGCAGAACGACCTTGCGATGTTCCGCGTCAGCGGCACCTCGATCGCCATGGGCAATGCCACCGACAGCGTCAAGGACCAGGCCACCCACGTCACCGCAACCAACGAACAGGACGGCTTTGCGGAGGCGATGGAGGTGATCTTGAAGCGGAACGGGGTGGGCTGAGATCTGATGAGATGAGACTCGACTGGCGCCGCGACGGAGGTGCGCTCCCTCCCCCTTACTTCGACCGCTGAACCGCCGGCTTCTCGCTCTCCTGCCTCGCGGCCGAGAGATTGTGCGCGGTGTTGATCAGCGCGATGTGGGTCAAGGCCTGCGGGAAATTGCCGGTCTGGCGTTGGGCGCCTGAATCATATTCTTCGGCCAAGAGGCCGACGTCGTTCGCGATGCCGACCACGCGATCGAGCAACACTTGAGCCTTGTCGAGATCGCCGGCCAGCACATGCGCATCGGCCAGCCACAGGCTGCACGCCAGGAACGCGCCCTCGATCGGCTGCGTCTCCTCGGACACTTCGCGGGGATCGTGGCGCAGCACAAAACCGTCGCGCATCATGTGTTTCTCGACGGCGGCGATGGTGCCCCCAATGCGCGGGTCCGATGGCGGCAGAAAGCCGACGGCCGGCAGCAGTAGCACGCTGGCATCGAGCAGTTTTGAACCATAGAAGTCGACGAAGGCATTCTCCTCCGCGTCAAATCCCTTGTTGCAGACATCGCGATGAATGGCTTCGCGCAGGGCACGCCAATGCAGCAGCGGCGCCTTGAAGCCAAAGGTCTCGGCGCTCTTGATGCCGCGGTCGAAGGCGACCCAGGTCATGACCTTGGAGAACACGTAGTGCCTGGGCTGTCCACGCAGCTCCCAGATGCCGTTATCGGGACGGTCCCAGACCTCGGCGAGATGGTTGAGCACGGCGCATTCCAGCGCCCAGGTCGTCTCGTCGTCGAGCTTCAGCTTCGCCATGCGCGACTGGTGGAAGGCGTCGATCAGTTCGCCGTAGACGTCGAGCTGGAGCTGCGCATGCGCGGCGTTGCCGACGCGCACCGGTTGGGCGCCCTCATAACCGTCGAGCCAGCCCGCTTCCCATTCCAGCAGACGCCGCTGGCCCCAGATGCCGTACATGATCTGCATGTCCGCCGGCGAGCCTGCCGCCGCGCGCAGCAGCCAATTGTGCCAGGCCAACGCTTCCTCGGTGTAACCCGAGTTCATCAGCGCCAGCAGCGTGAAGGTCGCATCGCGCAGCCAGCAGAAGCGGTAATCCCAGTTCCTGGCGCCGCCGAGCTTTTCCGGCAACGAGGTGGTGGGCGCCGCGACGATGCCGCCGGTGGGGGCGAAGGTCAGCGCCTTCAGCGTGATCAGCGAGCGTACGATCAGATCGTGATATTCGCCGTCGCGGGTGCAGCGGCTGCACCATTCGTTCCAGAATTTCTCGGTCTCCTGGAAGGCGATCTCCGGATCGATCGGCGCGGGCGGATCGAGATGCGAGGGGCCGTAGGTCAGCACGAACGGCACGGTCTCACCCGCCTTCACGTCGAAGTCGGAGACCGTGGTGAGATCCTCGCCGCGGGTCTCCACCGGGGTGCGCAGCACCGTCATGTCCTGGCCGGCGATCGCCAGCAGCGAATGGTCGATGCGTCGCACCCAGGGAATGTCGACGCCGAAGCCGAAGCGGATGACAAGCTCCATCCGCATCTTCACCGTGCCCGTGAGGCCGCGGACCAGCCGCACGATGTCGGAGGCCTTGCCGCGCGGCGGCATGAAGTCGATCAGCGCAACGGTGCCGCTCCTGGTCTCGAAGCGCGTTTCGAGGATGAGGGTGTTGCCGAGATAGCGGCGCGAGATGGAGGTCGTGTCCTCGCTTGGCGCGATCAGCCAGCGGCCGTTCTTGTGCGTACCGAGGATCGCGGCAAAGCAGGCATCTGAATCGAAGGCCGGCCAGCACAGCCAGTCGATCGAGCCGTCGCGCCCGACCAGCGCTGCGGTCTCGCAATCGCCGATCAGCGCATAGTCCTCGATCCTCTGAGCCAATGTGTCACGAGCCCCGGAAAATCCGCCGTTTCAACTCCCGCCGGTCAACGAGCGTTCCCGCGTCGCCGCCTTCAAGGCCGTAACATCGACCTTGGCGGCGATCTTGTCGAGCGCCACCGGCAGGCGCTGGCGCCAGTTCGGATGCTCATCGATCGTACCGGGAATGTTGGGCTGGTCAATTACGCCGAGCAGATCCTCCAGCGACACCGCCAGCAGACGCGACGGCGTCCGCGACAGGAAGGCGAGCACCGAATAGAGATCGTTGGCGTTGATGCCGTTCTGGCGCAGGATCTCGTCGAGCCTGCCGAGCGCATCCCAGCGCGCCTGGTCGTTCTCGCCAGGGTCGAGCCCGAGCGAGCGCTTCATCTTGAGATCGCTGAAGGAGCGCCAGCCGGCATAGGTGCACAGATCATGCGTGTTCAGCGTGACCAGCGCGTTGGGCCGGTAATGGTCGGCATTGCGGAAGCGGCCGGCATCGTCGCGCTCGAACATCATGACCAGGTAGGACCAGATGCCGAAATCCTGCATGGTCTCGCGGAAACCTTCCGGCACGGTGCCGAGGTCCTCGCCGATCACGATGCATTTGTGCGCCGCGCTCTCGCGCACCACGGCGCCGAGCAGCGCCTCGAACGGCATCTGCACGTAGGCGCCGTTGTCCGGCTTGAAGCCGCGCGGCACCAGATACAGCCGTTTCAAGCCCAGCACGTGATCGAGCCGGATCGCGCCGGCATGGCGCATCGAGGCGGCCAGCATGTCGGCGAACGGCACGAAGGATTGCGCCTCCAGACCACCGGCATTGAAGCCGGCAAGGCCCCAATCCTGTCCGACGGTGTTGAGCACGTCGGGCGGCGCGCCGACGGCGAGATGGCGCGAAATCGCCATCTGCTCGTTCCAGGCGTCGAAGCCGTTGGACTGCACGCCGACGGCGACGTCGAGATAGAGCCCGACGCGCATGCCGAGCTGGCCGGCCAATTCCTTGGCGGACTGCAATTGGCTATCGGCCGTCCATTGCACGAATTCGACGAACTCGACCTCGCGCTTGTCGGGACCGTTGCGGAGCTCGGCGCATTTGGCTTCATCCGGCTGCTGCCACTCTTGCGGCCACTCCCACCAAGGCCCGGAGAAGCGATGCCGCAGCACCTCGAAGCAGGCAAAGCGGGACAACAGCGGCGCGCGGTCCGCGCGGAAGGCGTCGAATTCATTGCGGCGCGCCTCGCTCGCGCTCGTCACGAAACTGTTGTAGGCGGCGCGCAGGCCGAGCCATTTCAGCGCCGCCATGTCCGCATAGGGCACACGGTCGCCTTCGCGCAGCCGCGCGGCGGTCGCCGCCGCGTCGGGGACGAGGTCGGCGGCAAACTCCGGGATCGCCTCGACGTCGATATAGAGCGGGTTGAGAAACAGCCGGCTGTTCGGCGAATAGGGGCTGCAATCGGCGGGGTGGTTGTCGAACAGAACATGCAGCGGATTGAGCCCGACGCCATCGGCGCCGAGCTGCCTGGCGAGCCGGACGAGATCGGCGAGGTCGGTGAAATCGCCAATGCCCCAATTGCGGTCCGAGCGGACGCTGTAGAGCTGAACGGCAAGCAGCCAGCCACGGGCGAAATCGCCGCCGAAGGCGCGTTCGGGCGCCACGATCATCGGCACCTCTTCCGCAACACCCTTGGCATCGGTCAGCGTCAACCGATGATAACCGAGCGGCAGGCCGGCGGGCCAGGCGATCACGGGCTCGTGGGTCTCGCCTTGCGCGATCACATTGCCGTTTGCGCGCAATGTCCATTGCAGCGGCGGCGCGCCGATTGTCGTCAATTCGGTGCGCGGATGTCCCAGGGCGCGCACCACCACGGGCCCGCCGACGAAGCGGTAAACCCGCTTCTCCGGCAGGGCCTCGAGGATGGATTTGAGGGCCACGGGATCGGTGACCCGCAGCTTTCCGAGGGCATCGACGAATTCGGACTGAACGCCCTTGATCCGGGCTTGAGCTAAAAGATCCATTCGGCACGCAGCTTGCAGGCCGTCATCCGGCCGGGGGCAGGGAATTTAACGAGGTCGTGGAAGAGGTTAGTCAGGGCTAACTCGCAGACCGTGCCTGCCGTTCCCAAGGGAACCAATGACACACAAGCGGCTTTCTATATTGGTATCAAGCGTAGGTTCCCGACAAGGGAAACGGGCTCCTGCTTTCTTGTCAATGGCATCACCGTGAACAAGACAATTCAAACTGTCGAGAGTGCCGCAGCCGGCAGCGCTTTCCTCATCGAAGATATCTATCCCTCGATCGACAGCGGCCGTTTCGCGGTGAAGCGGATTGCGGGCGAACGGGTCGACGTCTGGGCGGACATTTATCGCGGCGGCCACGCGGTGATCGGTGCCGCGCTGATCTGGCGAGGAGAACAGGACCGGGAATGGCGGAGCGAGCCGATGATCCATCACGGCAATGACCGCTGGTCCGGCGCCTTCACCCCCGGCGAGCCCGGCCAATATGTCTATGCGATCGAAGCGTGGACCGACGAGTTCGCCACCTGGTCGCACGGGGTTGAGCGCAAGCGGCGCGCCGGTGCGGACGTCAGCCTCGACGCGATCGAGGGCGCCGGCCTCCTGACCAAGGCACATGGCGCCCGGCAGGACGCCGCGGCGGTCATCGTGAAGCAATGCGAGGATTATCTTCAGACCGGCGACGTCGGCTCGCTGCTGGCAGCCGATCTCGGCGCGGCCATGGCTGAGAGCCAGTCGCGGCCCGACCTGACCCGCTCGCAGAACTTCCCGCTGATCGTCGACCGCGACAGAGCGCGCTTCGGCGGCTGGTATCAGATGATGCCGCGCAGCCAGGGCCAGAGCCCCGGCCAGCATGGCACGCTCCGTGACTGCATCGCGCGCGTGCCCGACATCGCCGCGATGGGATTTGACGTGCTCTACTTCACGCCCATCCACCCCATTGGCCGCACCCGCCGCAAGGGCCGCAACAATGCGCCGGTGGCGACCGAAGGCGATCCCGGCTCGCCCTATGCGATCGGCACGACCGAGGGCGGGCACGATGCACTGCATCCTGAGCTCGGCACGATCGAGGATTTCCGCGCGCTGGTCGCGACCTGTCTCGAATACGGCCTCGAGCTCGCGCTCGACTTCGCCGTGCAATGCTCGCCGGACCATCCCTGGCTGAGGCAGCATCCGGAATGGTTCAAATGGCGGCCGGACCGCTCGGTGCGGACGGCGGATGATCCCTATTCGGACATCGTCATCCCCGATTTCGCCTCCGTCGACAGGGCCGGGCTGTGGAACGCGTTTCGCGATGCCATGCTGTTCTGGATCGACCACGGCGTCACCATCTTCGCCATCGACAATCACGACACCGCGCCGCTTCCGTTCTGGGAGTGGCTGATCAGCGACATCCGCCGCCGCCATCCCGAGGTGATCCTGTTCTCCAAGACCTTTGCACGGCCGAAGCTGATGCAGGGCCTCGCCAAGCTCGGCTTTGCACAGTCCTTCAGCTATTTCCCCTGGCGCACCGCGAAATGGGAGCTGGAGCAATATCTGGGCGAGCTGACCCGCTATCCCGAGCGGGATTTCTACCGGGCGAACCTGTTCGTGAGCACGCCCGACCTGCTGCCCTATCATCTCCAGGGTGGCGAGCCCTGGGCGTTCAAGTCGCGAGCCGCGCTGGCCGCGACGCTGTCCGGCAGTTACGGCATCTACAGCGGGTTCGAGCTGCTGGAGCATGACGCGATTCCCGGCCGCGAAGAATATCTCGATTCCGAGAAATACCAGATCAAGCAGCGCGACTGGGACCGGCCCGGCAACATCAAGCCCTACATCGCCGCGCTCAATCGCATCCGCAACGATAACGCCGCACTTCAACAAATGGAGAATTTGCGCTTCCTCGGCGTCGAGGACGGCGAGACGATCGCCTTTGCCAAGGAGGCGGCCGATCCAGCCAACACTGTCGTCGCGGTCATCGCCCTCTCGCGCCATGTCCGCGAAGTCTGGTTGCCGCTCGGCGACCTCACCATCGACGCCGGCGGCGCACGCCGCCACGTCACCGCACTCGAAAATCTCATCACAGGCGAACTGTCCCGCATCGAATGGGGCGGGATCAGATTATATATCGATCCCGACCGCGACCCGGCGCTGCTGTTCCGCTGCCTGGCGTAAGGATCACGCCATGAATGTTTTGTCTTCCGTCGACACCCAAAAAGCCGAGGCAGCCGAGATCGTGGATGAACTCTGGTACAAGGACGCCATCATCTACCAGCTCCACGTCAAGGCGTTTGCCGACAGCAACCATGACGGCATCGGCGATTTCGCCGGACTGACCGAGAAGCTGCCCTATCTCCAGGAGCTCGGCGTCACCGCGCTGTGGCTGCTGCCGTTCTATCCATCGCCAGGACGCGACGACGGCTACGACATCGCCGACTACGGCTCGGTCAATCCTGATTTCGGGACGATGAAGGACTTCAAGCGCTTCATCCAGGAAGCGCAGAAGCGCGGCCTGCGCGTCATCACCGAGCTCGTCGTCAATCACACCTCCGACCAGCACAAATGGTTCAAGCGCGCGCGCCGCAGCCATCCGGGCTCGAGCGCCCGCAACTGGTATGTCTGGAGCGACACCGACCAGAAATACCAGGGCACGCGGATCATCTTCACCGACACCGAGAAGTCGAACTGGACCTGGGACCACGAAGCCGGGGCGTTCTACTGGCACCGCTTCTTCTCGCACCAGCCGGACCTCAATTTCGACAATCCGCGCGTGGTCAGCGCCCTGATCCAGGTGATGAAGCGCTGGCTGGATGCCGGCGTCGACGGATTCCGCCTCGACGCCATCCCCTATCTCTGCGAACGCGACGGCACCAACAACGAGAACCTCCCCGAGACGCATGCGATCATCAAGCGCCTGCGCCAGGAACTGGACTCCTACTCCAAGGGCAAGCTGCTGCTGGCCGAGGCCAATCAATGGCCGGAGGACGTGCAGGAATATTTCGGCCGCGGCGACGAGTGCCACATGGCCTACCACTTCCCGCTGATGCCGCGCATCTACATGGCGATCGCGCAGGAAGACCGCTTTCCGATCACCGACATCTTGCGCCAGACGCCGGACATTCCCGCAAGCTGCCAATGGGCGCTGTTCCTGCGCAACCATGACGAGCTGACGCTGGAGATGGTCACCGACGTCGAGCGCGACTATCTCTGGACCACCTACGCCAACGATCCCCGCGCCCGCATCAATGTCGGCATCCGCCGGCGGCTGGCGCCGCTGATGGACAATGACCGCCGCAAGATCGAGCTCATGAACTCGCTGCTGCTGTCCTTTCCCGGCACGCCGATCATCTATTACGGCGACGAGATCGGCATGGGCGACAACATCTATCTCGGCGACCGCAACGGCGTGCGCACGCCGATGCAGTGGAGCCCGGACCGCAATGGCGGCTTTTCCCGCTGCGATCCCGCCCGTCTCTACGCGCCGCTGATCATGGACCCCGTCTACGGCTACGAGTCGGTGAACGTGGAGGCGCAGTCGCGCAGCCTGTCCTCGCTGCTCAGCGCCACCAAGCGCCTGATCTCGGTACGCAAATCGACCCTCGCCTTCGGCCGCGGCACCATGACCTTCATCCGCCCGGCCAACCGCGCCGTGCTGGCCTATGTCCGGCAGTACAACGACGAGGTGATCCTGTGCGTCGCCAACCTCTCGCGCGCAGCCCAGGCGACCGAGCTCGATCTGTCGCCGTGGAAGGACCGCATTCCGCAGGAGATGCTCGGACGCACGCGTTTTCCGCCGATCGGCGAGGTGCCCTACATGATCACGCTGGGGCCTTACGGCTTCTACTGGTTCCAGCTCACCGAGCGCAACAAGTCCGAGCCGGTGACGCCGCGCGCGGTGCCTGAGTTCGAGACGCTGGTGGTGCCGGTCAATTCGACCTGGGTGTCGCTGGCGCGCGAGCGCGGCGTGTTCGAGCACGAGGTGCTGCCAGGCTTCCTGTCGCGCACGCGCTGGTATCCCGAGCAAGATCCCAAGCAGATCAAGCCGACGCTGACCTCGGCGGTGCCGTTCTGCGACATCGGCGACAACAGGCCCTGGATCGCGATCTTCGAAACCCCGCAACAGGATGCCACGGCGCGCTACGTGCTGGCGATGCAGATCGAATGGGTGCGCTTCGACCGCGAACGCTTCAACCCGAAGGCGCTCGCCGCCGTGCGTCAGGGCGCGCGCGAGGGTACGTTGCTCGACGTCGCGACCGAGCAGATCTTCATCGGCCTGTTCCTGCGCAATCTGTCGCAGAACCTGGTGGTGGAAGAGAACAATCTGCGCCTGGAGTTCAAGGCGACCAGCCGGTTCGCCGATTACATCATCAAGGAGCCCGAACGCATCCGCGCCATCGAGCAGTCGAACAGCACGGCGCTGGTCGACAACCAGTACGTCGCCAAGATTTATCGCCAGCTCGAAGGCGGCATCAATCCCGAGATCGAGATCGGCTCCTACCTCACTGACGTCGCGCACTTTGCCAATACGCCGGCGTTGCTCGGCAGTGTCGAGCTGGTCGAAGGCGATCGAAGCAGCGCGGTCGGCGTGCTGCACGCCTATGTCGAGAACCAGGGCGACGGCTGGACCGTCACCACGGGTTATCTCGACCGCTATATCGACGAGCAGCGGTTGGCGCCGATGAGCGAAGCGCCCCGAGAGACCCAGGAGCAGGCGCCTTATCTGCACTTCATGGCGCAGATCGGCCGGCGGCTCGCCGAGCTGCATGTCGCTCTCGCCGCCGCAAGGCCCGATGATCTCGCGCCGGAGCCGATCGGCCCCGCGCATGTCGAGCGCTGGGCATCCGAGCTCAAGGCACGGGCCGAGCGGATCTTCGAACGGCTGGCCGACAGCCGCGACGGCCTGCGCGAGGCCGACCGGCCTCTGATCGACCAGCTCGTCGCGGTGCGCACGACCCTGCCCGACCACCTCTATGCACTCTTGCCATCCGACATCGGCGGGTTGAACATCCGTCATCATGGCGACTTCCGCCTCGGGCAAATCCTGATCGTGAAGGACGATATCTTCATCATCGACTTCGACGGCAATCCGCATCTCGCGCTGGCCGACAAGCGGCGCAAGGCACCGGCCGCACGCGACGTCGCCGGCCTGATCCGCTCGATTGAGCTTTCGGTTAACACAGCGCTCGGCCGCGCGCTGACGGGCGCATCCGACGAGCAGGACCGGCTCACGACCGCACTCGGCGAATGGCGCGAACGCGCCGCCGCGACATTCCTTAACGCTTACCGCGAAGCCATGACCGATCGCCGGCTGTGGCCGGAAGATCGGCAATCCGCGGAAGGCCTGTTAAGGTTTTTCCTGCTTGATCAAGCCTTCGACGAAGTAGAGTACGAGCTGTCCCACCGGCCTGAGGGGCTCCGCGCGCCGCTGACCGGACTGCTTCGCATTCTGTCCAATGAGAGCGAAGCCCATGCCTAAACTGCCAGCCGAGGCCTACGCGATCATCGAGGGCCGCCACTCCGACCCCTTCCATTATCTCGGGTTGCATCCCGAGGGCGGCAAGAGCGTGGTGCGCGCGTTCCTCCCCGAGGCCACCAATGTCGAGGCGGTGGGCGAACATGGCGAGGTGGCGAAGCTCGATCGCGTCCACGCTTCGGGCCTGTTCATCGGCGCCTTGCCGAACGGCTCGAAGCGCTATCAGCTCCGCGCCAGGTTCGGCGACAACATCGTCGAGTTCGAGGACGCCTATCGCTTCCCGCCGATCCTGACCGATTTCGATCTCTATCTGCTCGGCGAAGGCACCCATCAGCGCCTCTACGACAAGCTCGGCGCGCATCCGATGCGGCTCGAAGGCATCGACGGCATCGGCTTCGTCGTGCTGGCGCCGAATGCGCGGCGCGTATCCGTGGTCGGCGATTTCAATTTCTGGGACGCGCGGCGCCATCCGATGCGGGTCCGCGGTGCCGGTTATTGGGAGCTGTTCATCCCGCACGCCAAGGCCGGCGACCACTACAAGTTCGATATCATCGGGCCGCACGGCCATCAGGTGCCGCTGAAGTCCGATCCCATGGCCTTTGCGAGCGAGGTGCGGCCGAAGACGGCTTCCATCGTGTTCGACGAGGCACATCTCGCACGCCCGCGCCCGGCGCCGGATGGCATCAACGCGCTCTCGGCGCCGATGTCGATCTACGAGGTCCATCTCGGCTCCTGGCGGCGCAAGAACGGCGGCGAATGGCTCACCTATCGCGAGCTGGCCGAGCAGCTGCCGGCCTATGCCCGCGACATGGGCTTTACCCATCTCGAATTCCTGCCCGTCAGCGAGCATCCATTCGACGGCTCCTGGGGCTATCAGCCGACCGGCCTCTATGCGCCGACCAGCCGCTTCGGCGGGCCTGAGGATTTTGCCGCGCTGGTCGACGCCTGCCATCGCGAGGGCGTCGGCGTGCTGCTCGACTGGGTGCCCGGCCATTTCCCCGACGATCCGCACGGGCTCGGCAGCTTTGACGGCACCTCGCTCTACGAGCATGCCAATCCGCTCCAGGGCCGCCACCTCGACTGGGGCACGCTGATCTACAATTACGGCCGCACCGAAGTGACGAACTTCCTGGTGTCGAATGCGCTGTTCTGGCTCGAGCGTTACGCGATCGACGGCCTGCGCGTCGATGCGGTCGCCTCCATGCTCTATCTCGACTACAGCCGCCCGCCGGGCGCCTGGATTCCGAACCAGTATGGCGGCCGCGAGAACATCGAAGCGATCGCGTTCCTGCGCCGCTTCAACACCGAATTGTACGCGCGCTTCCCGCAGGTGACCACGGCGGCCGAGGAATCCACCGCGTGGCCGCAGGTCTCGCGCCCGGTCGAATTCGGCGGGCTCGGCTTCGGCTACAAGTGGAACATGGGCTGGATGCACGACACGCTGAACTACATCAGCAAGGATCCGATCCACCGCAAGCATCATCACGGCGATATCCTGTTCGGCCTGCACTACGCCTTCTCGGAGAACTTCATCCTGCCGCTGTCGCATGACGAGGTCGTGCACGGCAAACGTTCGATCCTTGGCCGCATGCCCGGCGACGAATGGCAGCGCTTTGCGAATTTGCGCGCCTATTACAGCTTCATGTTCGGCCACCCCGGCAAGAAGCTACTGTTCATGGGCGCGGAGATCGCGCAAAGCCGCGAATGGAATCACGACCAGTCGCTCGACTGGCACCTGCTCGAATACAAGTACCATTCCGGCATCCAGGCGCTGATCCGCGACCTCAACCGGCTCTATCGCGCGGTGCCGGCGCTGCACCAGATGGATTGCGAACAGGGCGGATTCGAATGGCTGATCACGGATGACGCCAACCGCAACGTGTTCGCCTGGCTGCGCAAGGGATTCGACGAGCACGCACGGTGTCTCGTGATCATCAACTTCTCGCCCAACGTCTATCGCAACTATCGCGTCCCCGTGCCCTTCGCCGGCAAGTGGAAAGAGGTGTTCAATTCGGACTCCGCCCATTACGGCGGCACCAATGTCGGAAACATCGGCGAGGTTCATGCCGCTGGCGGCAAGGTGCCCGAGCTTCGCCTCACCATTCCGCCGCTCGCCGCGATCTTTCTCGTTCCGGAAAGCTGACCGATGCGCCTGACTGCTGGATCGCCCGCACGCCTTGGCGCAAGCTGGGACGGACGCGGCACCAATTTCGCGTTGTTCTCCGCCAATGCGCAGAAGGTCGAGCTGTGCCTGTTCGACACGCAAGGAAGGCGCGAACTCGAGCGTGTCGAGCTGCCCGAGCGGACCGAGGACGTCTGGCACGGCTATCTCAATGACATCTCGCCGGGCCAGCTCTACGGCTATCGCGTGCACGGCCCCTACGAGCCCGAGCACGGCCACCGCTTCAACGCCAACAAGCTGCTGCTCGACCCCTACGCCAAACGGCTCGCCGGGCGGCTGGTCTGGAGCGATGCCCATTTCGCCTATCGCACCGGTTCGCCGCGCGAGGACCTCTCCTTCGACCGGCGCGACAACGCGCGCGGCATGCCCAAGGCGGTCGTCGTCGACGAGACCTTCAACTGGGGCCGTCGCGAGATCCGGCCCAACATCCCCTGGGAAGACACCATCATCTACGAGGCCCACGTCAAGGGTCTGACGCAGAAGCGCGACGACGTGCCGCCGAATTTGCGCGGCACCTATGGCGGCCTGTCGTCGCCGGCGATGATCGAGCATTTGAAAACGCTCGGCGTCACCACCGTCGAGCTGCTTCCGATCCACAGCTTCATCGACGACCGCATTCTGGTCGAGAAGAAGCTCGTCAACTACTGGGGCTACAACACGCTGTCCTTCTTTGCGCCCGAACCGCGCTACGCCCAGGACAATGCGCTCGATTCCTTCCGCACCACGGTCGCGCGCCTGCACGATGCCGGCATCGAGGTGATGCTCGACGTCGTCTACAACCACACGGCCGAAGGCAATCACCTCGGTCCGACCCTGTGCTACCGCGGCATCGACAATGCCTCCTATTACTGGCTGAACCGCGAGAACCCGCGCTATTACGACGACTTCACCGGCTGCGGCTCGTCGGTGAACCTCACCCATCCGCGCGTGCTCCAGATGGTGATGGATTCGCTGCGCTACTGGGTCGAGGTCTGCCATGTCGACGGCTTCCGCTTCGACCTCGCCACCACGCTCGCGCGCGGACCGAACGGCTATGATCGCGGCAGCTCGTTCCTGACGGCGATCCGGCAGGACCCGGTGCTGGCGGCGGTGAAGCTCGTCGCCGAACCCTGGGATCTCGGGCTCGGCGGCTACCAGGTCGGCGCATTCCCTTCCCAATGGTCGGAGTGGAACGATCGGTATCGCAGCGCCATGCGCCGCTACTGGAGCGGCGAAGGCAGCCTGATTGGCGACATCTCCAGCCGCATGACAGCCTCATCCGACCTGTTCAACCATGACGGACGGCGACCGCGCGCCGGCATCAACCACATCACGGTGCATGACGGCTTCACGCTCGCCGACCTCTTCAGCTACAACGAGAAGCACAACGAGGCCAATGGCGAGGACAATCGCGACGGCTCCAGCGACAACCACAGCAACAATTGCGGTGTCGAGGGTCCGACCGACGATCCCGAGATTCTCGGGCTGCGGCGGCAGCTTCGCAAGAACGTGCTGGCCTGCCTGATGCTGGCGCAGGGCGTTCCGCTGATCCTGGCCGGCGACGAGGTCGGCAATTCGCAGTCCGGCAACAACAACGCCTATTGCCAGGACAACGAGGTCGGCTGGGTCGGCTGGGACAATCTCGGCAAGGACGGCGACGACATGGTCGATTTCGTCGCCGGGCTCGCCGAGATCCGCCGCCGCTTCTCGCAACTTCGCAGCCATCGCTGGCTCGACGGCCGGCCCAAGGACGGCGTCTCCTACGGCGCGCTGTGGCTGACGCCCGCCGGCGACGAGATGACGGAGAACGACTGGAAATTCCCGGAAGGGCGGTTCCTCTCCTATGTGATGGGGCCGATGGAACCGGGGAGCGCCGCGATCTTTATCGTACTGAACGCCGCCCCCGAAGAGATCGCATTCAAATTGCCCAAAATGGCCGAGTACAAAAGCTGGCAGCAGATCCTGAATACCACCGATGCCAGACCGAACAGTGTTGATCTGCAGCCCGGAAGCGACAGCAAGGCGCCGCCGCGCTCCGTGCTCGCCTTCGCGGGGGCGCTATGAGACCATCGTTCGGGGCGAGGCCGACCAAGGACGGCGTGTCGTTCCGGCTGTGGGCGCCCGGCGCTCGCCGAGTCGATCTCCTGCTCGACAGAAGACACGCGATGCAGCGCCGGCAGGATGGCTGGTATGTCGCCGAGATTGCCGGCCTGCCCGTCGGAAGTCCCTACCAGTTCAGGATCGACGACGAGATCGACGTGCCCGATCCCGCATCCGCCTTCCAGCCGGACGACGTTTTTGGCCCGAGCGAAGTCGTCGATCATGATGCCTTCGCGTGGCGCGCGCGCGATTGGCGCGGACGTCCCTGGGAAGAGACAGTGCTGATCGAGACCCATGTCGGTACCTTCACGCCTGAGGGCACCTACCGCGCCATGATCGACAAGCTCGATCATCTCGTTGCGACCGGGATCACTGCGCTGGAATTGATGCCGCTGGCCGATTTCGCCGGCCGCCGCGGCTGGGGCTATGACGGTGTGCTCTGGTACGCGCCCGACAGCGCCTATGGCCGGCCCGAGGACCTGAAGACACTGATCGACGAGGCGCATCTGCGCGGGCTGATGGTGTTTCTCGACGTCGTCTACAATCATTTCGGCCCCGAGGGGAATTATCTCGGCCGCTATGCGCCGGCCTTCTTCACCGATGCGCATACGCCCTGGGGCAGCGCGATCGATTATCGCGTGCCGCAGGTCCGGGCCTTCGCGGTCGAGAACGCGCTGTCCTGGCTCACCGACTACCGCTTCGACGGCCTGAGACTGGATGCCGCCAATCACATCATGGCGATCCCGGGCGAGCAGTCGATGTTGCAGGATCTCAGCGTCGCCGCCGGCGAGCTTGCCAAGGCCACCGGACGGCACATCCATCTCGTGCTGGAGAACGGCGACAACCGCGCCAGCCTGCTCGATGCCGCGCAGGATCCGCCCAACGGCAAATATCGCGCGCAGTGGAACGACGATTATCACCACGTCTGGCACGTGATGCTGACCGGCGAGCTCGCGGGCTATTACGCCGACTACCAGACGCCGCGCATGGATCTCTCGCGCGCGCTCGCGTCGGGCTTCGTCTACCAGGGCGAGATCTCGGAGTTCTGGGGCAAGAAGCCGCGCGGCGAGGCGAGCGGCGAGTTGCCGCCGGCGACCTTCGTCAACTTCCTGCAAAACCACGACCAGATCGGCAATCGCCCGCTGGGTGAGCGGCTCGAGAGCCTGGCATCGCCACGGCAGATCGAAGCCGCGCTCGCGGTGACCCTACTCGCACCGATGGTGCCGATGCTGTTCCAGGGCGAGGAATGGGGCTCCACGGTGCCCTTCCCGTTCTTCTGCGATTTCCAGGGTGGCCTTGCCGATGCCGTGCGCAAGGGCCGTAAGCAGGAATATGCCTGGGCCTACGAGAAATACGGCGACGAGGTCCCCGACCCACTCGATCCCAAAACGCCGCAATCAGCCGTGCTGGATTGGACCGGCCACACGCCGGAGCAGGATGCGCGGCTCGCGCTGGTGCGGGAGCTGCTCGCGCTGCGTCACAAGGAGATCGCACCGCGGCTGAAGGGTGCGAGGTTCGGCGATTCCGAGACGGCCGATAGCGGCCTGCTCACCGCGCATTGGCGCATGGGCGATGGCACGACGTTGCGCCTGACCGCCAATCTCTCGGACAAGGACATCGCACGTCCCAGCGACGCGACAGGCACGCCGATCTGGGGCTCTGTCAGCGGCGATCGGCTCCCACCCTGGTCGGTGATCTGGCATCTCGGAGGTTAGCATGCCTCCTGCCATACCTCTTGCGACCTATCGGCTTCAGCTCACCGCGGATTTCGACTTCGACAAGGCCGCCGCGGTCGTGCCTTACCTCAAGGCACTCGGGATCACGCATCTCTACGCCTCGCCGGTGATGAAAGCGCGCAAGGGCTCGACCCACGGCTACGACACCGTCGATCACAGCCAGTTCAATCCCGAGCTCGGCGGCGAGGCCGGCTTTGCTCGATTGAGCGATGCCCTCACGCAGCACGACCTCGGCCTCATCATCGACTTCGTGCCGAACCATGTCGGCGTGCACTTTGCCGACAATCCCTGGTGGCTCGACGTGCTGGAATGGGGCCAGGCCTCGCCGCATGCAGTTTCCTTCGACATCGACTGGGATCAACTGGCCTATCGCGCCCGCGGCGGCGTGCTGCTGCCGATCCTCGGCTCGCCCTATGGCGAGGCGCTGGAGCGCGGCGACATCGAGCTGCGCTACGATGCCGATGAAGGCAGTTTTTCCGCCTGGTATTTCGAGCATCGCCTGCCGATCGCGCCGGAACGCTATGGCGAAATGCTGCGCGTGATCGTGAAGGAAGCCGACGCCGCCGAGACCGAGGCCGGCAAGCGCCTGCTCGCGCTCGCGGCCCGCTACACCGGGTTGCGTCGCCCCAACCGCAGGGAAGCACCCGGCTTCAAGGCGGAGCTCAAGGAGATCGCAGGCAGCGCCGACATCATCGTACGCGGCCTCGCTACCTATCGTTCCGCCAAGGATCGGCCGGCACAGACGCTGGCGCTGCATCATCTGCTGGAGCGCCAGCACTACAAGCTCGGGCACTGGCGGCTCGCCTCCAGCGACATCAACTATCGCCGCTTCTTCGACGTCAACGGGCTCGCGGGCCTGCGCGTCGAGGACGCGAGCACGTTCGCCGCCACGCACCGGCTGGTGAAGCAGCTCATTGCCGACGGCAAGCTGCAAGGCATCCGTCTCGATCACATCGACGGCCTGCGCGATCCCGCACAATATTGTCAGCGGCTGCGCCGACTGGTGCGCGACGCGCAAGGCAACACCAAGCCGTTCTATACCGTGATCGAAAAGATCCTGTGCGAGCACGAGCGCCTGCCGCGTTTTGCCGGCGTTCAGGGCACCACGGGCTATGAGTGGATGAATGTCATCACTCAGGTTCTGGTCGACGCGAAAGGGCTGGAGGCGCTGAACGAGACCTGGCGGCAGATCAGCAACCGCCCGCCGCGGCTGGCTCCTTACGTCAAGGATGCCAAGCGGCGCGTGCTGGAGACGCTGCTGACCAGCGAATTCACCGTGCTGACCCGACTGCTCGCGCGCATCGCCAACGGCCACTACTCGACCCGCGACTTCTCCGCCGACAGTCTGCGGCAGGCGCTCGAATTATACGTGCTGCATTTCCCGGTCTATCGCACCTATTTGACGCATAGCGGCCCGACCGCGCTCGACCGCAAGCTGATCGACGACACCATCGAACGGGCCCGCGCGGAATGGTTCGCCGCGGATGAAGGCATCTTCGACTTCCTGCACGATGCGCTGACCATGGACCTGCTCAAACCCGGCCGTCCCCCGCACAGCGCCCCGCGGGTGCGCCGCTTCGCGCTGAAGGTGCAGCAGTTCACGGGACCGATGATGGCGAAGTCGCTGGAGGACACCGCGTTCTATCAATTCCACCGGCTGCTCGCCCTGAACGAGGTCGGTGGCGATCCCGCGAGCAACGGCCTCACGGTGCCCGCCTTCCACGAGGCCATGCGCGCGCGTGCCAACGAATGGCCGCAAGGGATGACGGCGACCGCGACCCACGACACCAAGCGCGGCGAGGATGCCCGCGCGCGCATCGCGGCGCTCAGCGAGATTCCCGGCGAATGGACCAGCGCGGTGGCACGCTGGAAGGTGCTGAACGCGCCGCACCTCGCGCTCGACGGCAATCTGCGCGCGCCGTCGGCGACGTTCGAATACATGCTCTACCAGACCCTGCTCGGCGCCTGGTCGCTTGGGGAGACAGCCGATGCCGGCTTCGTCGAGCGCATCCAGGCCTATGCGCTCAAGGCCGCGCGCGAGGGCAAGGAGGAGACCAGCTGGCTCAACCCGCACGAGGCCTATGAGAACGGCGTCGCGAGCTTCATCGCGAAGATCCTCGATCCAGCGCAATCCAGCGAGTTCCTGGAGGCGCTGCAAACCCTGGCACGCCGCGTCGCGCTGCTCGGCTCCTTGAACTCGCTGAGCCAGCTCACACTCAAGGCGACTCTGCCCGGCGTGCCCGACTTCTACCAAGGCACCGAATACTGGGACCTGTCGCTGGTCGATCCCGACAACCGCCGCCCGGTGGACTTTGCCGCGCGGCAGACGGCGCTGATGTCACTGGAAGCGCCGGACTGGCGCGGGCTGATCAAGACCTGGCCGAACGGCCAGCTCAAGCTGGCCTGGACGCGGCACCTGCTCAAACTGCGCAACGAAGTCGCCGATGTGTTCGCCCAGGGCGAGTATCAGCCGCTACAGGTCCGGGGCGCGCACGCAGACCACGTCATCGCCTTTGTCCGCCGACACGGCCGCACGGCTGCGATCGTCGTGGTCGGGCGCCAGTTTGCGCCGTTCACGCAAGAGGGCCGACAATGGCCCGCGTTCGAGGGTGTTGACGCGACGATCGACATCACCGGCTACACCGGGCCGGGCTTTTCCGGCAATCAATTGCCGCTGGCGCAAGCCTTCCGGGATATTCCCGCTGCGGTCATCGAAGCACGCGCCGCAAGCAGTGCGAGACCCAGGCAACAGCGCGCTCGTAGCTGACGGCTACTTGCCCCCGTCCTTGGTCAGCAGCAGCTGCCCGCGCTTGTGGATGGTCGCCTGCGCCATCTCGGCGAAGCGCTGCAACAGCCACGGCAGCACTACCTCAACCTTGACGTGGTCGTCTGCGACATCGACCTGACCGCTCGCGATCTGCCCGAGCGCGCGGATGCGAAAATTCATGCTGTCGCCGTTCCAGCGCTCTTCCTCGACCTGCATCACGGGAATGCTGGCTGCGGCGCGGCCGAGCCCGGTCTTGAGCCGGCGCACGGCTTCCTCGCGGCCGAGACGATGCGGAATGGAGACGACAAGCGGTGCTGACATGGCGCTGCCCTGTGGTGACTGATCCTTACATAGTCATGCCGCCTGGACTGGCAAAGGTTCCATGCAAGTTCGCCCCGTTCGCCGTGTTTCATCGTCGGAACTATAGAACCTGCGGCAAGTTGCCCTCGCACCACGGGACAGGTGCAAACGACCCTTTCAACAAAGGGCTGGAGGAGACTAGCATGTCTATCGGTACGATCATTCTGATCATTTTGGTCATCGCGCTGCTCGGCGGCTTTAGCGGCATCGGCGGCGGCCCGTTCTACGGCACCGGCTATTATGGCGGCGGCGGCCTCGGGCTCGTCATCGTCATCCTGCTGATCCTGCTGTTGCTCGGACGGATCTAGCGGCGGCCTCGTAGGGTGGGCCAAGGCGCAACGCGCCGTGCCCACCTCTTCGCCGCAATAAGAAAGATGGTGGGCACGCTTCGCTTTGCCCACCCTACTTCTTCTTCTCCGCGAGCTTCTTCATCGCGGTCTTTATTGACGAAGCCGACTCGTCATAGCCATCCCAGGCTTTCGAGCGCGCCAGCAGACCCGGCACCGTCCGCACCGTGTACCGCTTCGGATCGAGATCGCCCTTCACCTGCGCCCACGTCACAGGCATCGACACGGTCGCGCCATCGCGCGCACGGGGTGACAGCGGAGCTACCGCCGTCGACAGGCGATCGTTGCGCAAATAATCCAGGAAGATCTTTCCGTTGCGCAGCTTCTTGGACATGTTGAGCAGATAGCGCTCGGGATCGTCGTCGGCCATCCACTGGCAAACGCCTTGCGCGAACGCCTTGGCCTCCTTCCAGCTCACCTTGTCGCGCGCGCCATGGAGCAGCGGCACCACCACGTGCAGGCCCTTGCCGCCGGTGGTCTTGCAAAAGCTCTCCATGCCGACGTCGGTGAGGCGCTGCCGCATCTCCTTGGCGGCGTCCACGACATCGGCAAATTTGACGTCCGACGCGGGATCGAGATCGAACACCAGCCGGCCCGGCGTATCGTAGGCGTCCGGGGCACAATTCCAGGGATGCAGCTCGACGCCGCCGATCTGCGCGACCGCGGCGAGCCCCTCGACGCGATCGATCTGCAGGTACGGCTTGCGATCGCCCGAGACCTTCGCGAGCTCCAGCAGGTTCGACGTGCCCTGCATGGCATGGCGCTGGAAGAATTTTTCGCCGCCGATGCCATCAGGCGCGCGCAGGATCGAACAGGGCCGGCCCTTGATGTGCTCGATCATCCAGGCGCCGACGGCCTCGAAATAGAGCGCGAGATCGAGTTTTGTGACGCCCTCGCCGTCGCCGCCATCCGGCCACAGCTCCTTGTCCGGCTTTGAGATGACGACACCCATCACCTCGGCCGTGCCGGCATCCTTGCGCTTGCCTGCCTTCGGCACGGCACGCTTCCTGGCCGAGGGCTTTGCGAGTTCGGTATCGGCGGGTGTTTCCACCTCGACCTCCTCAGCCGGCTTGTCCTGCCGCAGGCCCTTGAAGGCGGCCTGGCGGATATTGCCGTCGGCGGTGAACCCGGCGAACTCGATCTCGGCGACGAGCTCCGGCTTCAGCCAGTGCACGTCGCGCGTCTTTTTCGGTGCGTTCTTGCCGCCGAAGGGGCTTTGCCTGGCCTCCATGGCCTTCAAGGACGGCATGATGCGCTTGACCGTGTCCGCGCCGAAGCCGGTGCCGACCATGCCGACGAAGGCAAGATGATCGCCGCGGTGCACGCCGGCCATCAGCGAGCGGAATTTACCGTTGGTGGTCTTCCAGCCGCCGATCACGACCTCATGGCCGGCGCGGCATTTGGCCTTGGTCCAGCTTTCCGTTCGCCCCGAACGGTAAGGCGCATCGAGCTTCTTCGACACCACGCCTTCGAGCTCGAGTTTGCAGGCCGATTGCAGCACGGCATCGCCGCTGCTCTCGAAATGCTCGACATAGCGGATTTGGCTCGATTTCTTCTTGCCTGCGTCCAGGACTTGCCTGAGGCGGTCCTTGCGCTCGCCGAGTGGCAGGCGCCGGCAATCGAGCCCTTCGGCGAACAGGAGATCGAAGGCAAAGAAGATCAGGTCCTCGGTCTTGCCGTCCGACAGCGCGGCCTGGAGCGCGGAGAAATTCGGCGCGCCGTTGTGATCCAGCGCGACGATCTCGCCGTCAATCATGGCGTCGGGAAGCTCGCCCGCCTCCTTCGCGATGGCTGCGAACTTGTCGGTCCAGTCGAGGCCCTTGCGCGTCTTCAGCGTCGCCTCGCCGTCCTCGACGCGGAGCTGGACGCGATAGCCGTCGAACTTGATCTCGTGGCACCAGCCATCGGCCGCCGGCGGCCGCTCGACCGGGGTACAGAGCTGCGGCGCGACGAAGTCCGGCATCTCCGCGACTTTCTTCGCGTTTGTCGCGGTCGTCGCGTTTTTCTTTGCGCCCGTCCCGCGCTTCAACGCCGCACCGGGCGCCGGCCTCACGGTGCGCCCTTTCGGCTCCTCGGCACGATTGGACTGCCAGACCGCATCGGCCTTGGCCTTGGCGCCCTTCGCCAGCATGAACGGTTTTGGTGCGCGACCCTTGCCATCGGCGATCTCTGCCATCGCGCGGCCGGAGGCCACCGACTTGTCCTCGCCGAGAATGTCGTCGCTCTCGCTGGCATATTCGTCGCGATGCTTGATCAGGAGCCAGTTGGTGCGCTTGCCGCCGGTGCGGTCATGCCTCATCCGCACCAGCACCCAGCTGCCATGCAACTTGTCGCCGTGGAGCGTGAACTTGAGGTCGCCCTTCTGGAAGCCGCGCTCGGGATCCTCGGACTCCCAGGTGCCGCGGTCCCAGAGCATGACCGTGCCGCCGCCATACTGCCCTTCCGGAATCGTGCCTTCGAAATCGCCATAGTCGAGCGGATGGTCCTCGACCTCGACCGCCAGCCGCTTGTCATGCGGATCGAGCGAGGGTCCCTTGGTGACCGCCCACGACTTGAACACGCCGTCGAACTCGAGCCGCAGATCATAGTGCAGTCGCGTCGCATCGTGCTTCTGGATCACGAAGCGCCGCTGCGCCGATGGCGCCACCGCGGTCTTGCCCGACGGCTCCGGTGTCTTCTCGAAATCGCGTTTCTGTCGGTAGGTGGAGAGTTTTCGCAGCACGACCGGTCCCGCATTCTCTTTCGGCGTTGAAGCCTATCACGGCGGAAGTCCCACCCGGAACCAAAACCCGATGGGGCTGTTGGGGTTCCAAAATGCCTTGAAACGCTGGAGAACGGAATGGCCCCGCGCGCCTATTGGAAGGGAACGTTAAAGCTCTCGCTGGTCAGTTGCCCGGTCGCGCTTTATCCGGCGACCACCGCGGCCGAGAAGACGCGGTTTCACATGATCAACCGCGAGACCGGACACCGGCTCAAGCAGCAGATGGTGGACTCCGGGACCGGTGACGTGGTCGAGAGCGGCCAGAAGGGACGCGGCTACGAGCTGCGCAAGGGCAAATATGTCGAGATCGAGCCGGAGGAGCTCGAGGCGGTCCAGATCGAAAGCAACCATACCATCGACATCGAGAGTTTCGTGCCGAGCGACGAGATCGACCAGCGCTATCTCAATCATCCCTATTATATCGCGCCCGACGGCAAGGCTGCGGTCGATGCCTTCGCCGTGATCCGCGACGCCATGAAGGACCAGGACCGCGTGGCGCTCGCCAAGATCGTGCTCACCAACCGCGAGCACATCATAGCGATCGAACCGCTCGGCAAGGGCCTGCTCGGCACCACGTTGCGCTTCCCCTATGAGCTGCGCGACGAGGACCAGTTCTTCGACGGCATCAAGAGCCCCAAGATCACCAAGGACATGGTCGAGCTCGCCGGCCACATCCTGCGTACCAAGGCCGCACATTTCGACCCGAGCAAGTTCAAGGATGAGTACGAGACCGCGCTGAAGGCACTGGTGAAGCGCAAGGCCAGCGGCAAGACAATCGAGCTGCCGGAGCGCGAGGAGCGGCCGAGCAACGTCGTCAGCCTGATGGACGCGCTGAAGCAGAGCCTGAAGGGACGCGGCAGGAAGAAGACGGCGGCGAAGTCCCATGCGCGTCGTGCGACGGGGCGGCAGCGCAGCGCGAAGAAGACGCAGCGCTCGACGGCGCGGCAGAGGAAGGCGGGGTGATTTCGCCGCGCGACCCACTCTCTGCCCTCATGGCGAGGAGGCGCGAAGCGCCGTCTCGAACCATGCAGGCCTCGCTGCTGCAGCCGGGCCTTCATCCTTCGAGACGCGCGTTCCGCGCTCCTCAGGATGAGGATCGAAAGCTAATCCCCCGCCTTCAGCCGGTACCCGATCCCCGTCTCCGTCAGCACATATTGCGGGCGTTCGGGGTCGGCTTCGATCTTCTGGCGGAGCTGGCGGACATAGACGCGCAGATACTGTGCGTCGGTGAGCTCGTCCCAAAGCTCCTTCAGCAAGAAACGATGGGTCAGCACCTTGCCGGCGTGCTGCACCAGCACGCGCAAAAGATCGTACTCCTTCGGTGACAGCTTTATCTCGCGCTCGCCGACCTTGACCATGCGACGCACGAGATCGACGGAGAGATCGCCGGTGCGGAACACCGGACGCTCGCCCTTGACCTGGAGCTGGTGCCGCAGCGCCGCGCGCAGGCGCGCCAACAGCTCGTCCATGCCGAACGGCTTTGTCAGATAATCGTCGGCGCCGAGATCGAGCGCCTGCACCTTGCCGGCCTCGTCGCCGCGGCTCGACAGCACCACGATCGGCACGCCCTCGTTGCGGCCGCGGATGGTGCGCAGCAATTCGTGGCCCTGGATGTCGGGCAGGCCGAGATCGAGAATGATCAGCGCGGGTTCTTCCGCGAGCTTCTCGAGCGCGGTCTTTCCGTTCGACGCTTCCAGGATTTCGTAGCCTTGCGTCGAGAGTCCCATCCGCAGCAATTTTCGGATTGGCGGCTCGTCGTCGATGACCAGAACCTTGATCGGGGCGGCGCTCATGCGGCGGTATCCAATGCGTGGGTCCGTGCCGGAACGGGCAGACGGATGGTGAGGATCGCGCCGCTGCGGTCGCCGCGGTTGGCGGCCGAAATCGTGCCCTGCATCGCCTCGACGAAGCCGCGGGAGATGGCGAGCCCCAGCCCGGTGCCGGGACGGACATGGTCACCCTTCTGCACGCGATAGAACTTGTCGAACACGCTCTCGAGCTCGTCAGGCGGAATGCCGCCACCCTGGTCGGCGATCTCTAGCACAACATGATTCCCCTCGCGCCGGCTGCGGATCGAGATCGTTGTATCGGGCAGCGAATATTTCGCGGCATTGTCGAGCAGATTGAACAGCACTTGCTCGAACAGCACGGCATCGAGCTGAAGCATCGGCAGATCGGCGGCCAGCACCAGTTCCACCTTGTGGGCCGTCAATATCTTGCTCGCACGCCGCAGCGCGCTGCCAACGATCTCGCCGAGATCGTGCAGTGCCGCGTTGGGCACGATGGCGCCGGATTCGAGCTTTGTCATGTCGAGCAGATTGGCGATGAAGCGGTTGAGCCGCTCGGACTCGTCGATCACGGTGGCGAGCAGATCGCGCTTCTCGGTGTCGGACAAGGCACCGGCGAGATCGCGCATGGTCGAGGCCGCACCGAGCACGGAGGCGAGCGGCGTCTTGAGATCGTGCGAGATCGAGGTCAGCAGCGCAGAGCGCAACCGCTCGGATTCGACGGTGCGCTTGACGCGATCCACGTCCTCGACCAGCAGCACGCGCTCGATTGCCAGTGCGCCCTGGTCGACGAGCGCATCGAACAGCCGGCGCTGGTCCGGGGTCAGCAGCGGACCGGTCCGATCATTGTCGATGCCGATGACGCCGATCGGACCACGCCCGGTGCGCATCGGCAGGAACAGCCGCTTGGCGCCGGGAAGCGTGTCCGAGCCGCGGCCGGCGGGACGATCGTTGCTCCAGGCCCAATTGGCGGCGGCGAGATCGGCCTGGTCGATCTGGTCCTCGGGCGGATAGCCGGACTTCACCGTGAGCAGCCCTTCCTCCGGCAGCAGCAGGACCACGCGAACCTTCAGCATCAGCGCAGTTTGATAGGCCGTTGCCCAGAGCACATCGTCGAGCGTGCCGGTGCCCGTGAGCTTGCGGCTGAACGCATAGAGCTGCTCGGTCGTGCGGATGCGGCCGAGCGCGGTGTCCGCCTGCGTGCGCACCCGCCCGGCAACGTTCGACACCACGAACGCGATCAACATGAAAAAGAAGAACGCTGCGACATTGGTCGGGTCGGTAATCGTGAAAGTGTAGACCGGCGGCAGGAAGAAGAAGTTGTACGCCAGCGACGCCGCGACGCTCGCAAGGAGCGACGGCCACAACCCGTAGCGAACAGCCACGGCAACAACCGCGGTCAGGAACATCAGGTCGACGTTTTCGATGCCGAAATACGGCTTGATGGCCACCGCTGCGGCAAGGCCGAGCGCGGTGATCCCGAGCGCCTTCAAATAGGGACGTGCATCAAACGCCTCTGCCCGTGCCGCCGTCTGGACCGCCGTCTTCGGCGCCGGCTCGGCCGCGAGCTCATCGCCGGGAATGACGTGGACGCTGATATTGCCGGCACTGCGCACGAGATCATGCACGACGGAGCCGCGCGTCAGTTCGAACCAACGCGAGCGCGTCGATTTCCCGATCACGATCTGGGTGACGTTGTTGCCTTGCGCGAAGTTGATGACGTCGTCGGCGATGCGGCGGCCGACAGCGGGAATGGTCAGCGCTTCACCGCCGAGCGATTCGGCAAGCCGCAGCGTATCGGCGAGACGGTCGCGCTCCTCGTCCGAAAGCTGGAGCGACCGCCGGGTCTCGATCGAGATCGCGGTGAATTGCGCATGCAGCCGGTCGGCCAGCCGCTTGGTGTAGCGCACGAGCCCGGCCGCGCGCGGATCCTCGCTGATGCAGACGAGGATACGCTCGCCCGCGGCCCAGGGGCCGGCGATGGCATTCGCCTGCATGTGAGTGAGAAGCTGCTCGTCGACCCGCTCGGCCGTACGCCGCAGCGCCAGTTCGCGCAGCGCGGTCAGATTGCCCGGCGAGAAATAGTGCTCCAGCGCCCGCTCGGCCTGCTTGGGCACATAGACTTTGCCCTCCCGCAGCCGCTGGATCAAATCGTCGGGCGTGAGGTCGATCAGCTCGATCGCATCGGCGCGGTCGAAGACCGAGTCCGGCACGGTCTCGCGCACCCGCACATGGGTGATCTGGGCGACGACGTCGTTCAGGCTCTCGATATGCTGGATGTTGACGGCGGTGTAGACGTCGATGCCGTGGGACAGCAGCTCCTCGACGTCGAGATAGCGCTTGGGATGGCGGCTGCCGGCGGCATTGGTATGAGCGAGCTCGTCAACCAGCGCGATCCGAGGACGGCGCTCGATCACGGCATCGAGGTCCATCTCCTCGACGCTCTGGCCGCGGTAATCGAACCTCTTGCGCGGCACCACCTCGAGCCCGCGCACCAGCGCCTCGGTCTCGGCGCGGCCATGGGTCTCGACAAAGCCGACCACCACGTCGATGCCCGCGTTGCGCCTGGCATGGGCGCTTTGCAGCATCTCGTAGGTCTTGCCGACGCCGGGGGCGGCGCCGACGAAGATCTTCAGCTTGCCGCTCGCGCTCTCCTCCCGGCGCGCGGCTTCAAGCAGCGCCTCAGGGGACGGACGTTGTTCGGGATCGCGGCGCTCTCGGACCATCAGGCCAATATAATCATCCGCCCACCCGCAGCCTAGACCGCTACTTCGCGGTGGCGCGATCGAGCGCGAGGTTCAGTGCCAGAACGTTAACCCGCGGTTCGCCAATCAGGCCGAGCAAACGGCCCTGGGTGTTGGAGGCCACGAGCTGCTTGACCTGATCGTCCGGCAGATTCCGCGCCTTCGCCACCCGCGGCACCTGAAATTCAGCCGCTTCCGGCGAGATGTCCGGGTCGAGGCCGCTGGCCGAGGTGGTGACCAGGTCGACCGGCACGGCGGCGTTCGGATTTTCAGCCTTCAACTTGTCCACATCCTCCTTGAGCCGGTCGGCCAGCGCCTTGCTGGTCGGGCCAAGGTTGGAGCCGCCCGAGTTGGCCGCGTTGTAGGGCGCCGACACCGTCTTGGTCGAATCATTCGGGTCCGGCGCCAAAGTCGCCGAGAGGCGGCCGTGGAAATATTTGTCCTCCTTGAACTCCTGCCCGATCAGGGCGGAGCCGATCACCTTGCCGTCCCGCTCGATCAGGCTGCCCTGCGCCTGCGAGGGGAAGATCGCACCGGCAATAGCGGTCATTGCGAGCGGATAGGCCAGGCCGGTGATGGCGGTGAGCACCAGCAGCAGGACGATGGCGGGGCGAATTTCTCTGAGCATGTTAGGTCTCCAAATCTTTCGTCATTGCGCGGGGCGCGGTGCGCCCCGCGACGACGATCAAGCCAGATGCAAGGCGGTGACGACGAGGTCGATCGCCTTGATGCCGATGAAGGGAATCACGATGCCGCCGAGGCCGTAGATCAGGAGGTTGCGCCTCAGCAATGCGCCGGCACCGACCGCGCGATAGGCGACGCCCTTCAGCGCCAGCGGGATCAGCGCGATGATGACCAGCGCGTTGAAGATGATCGCCGACAGGATGGCGCTCTGCGGGCTCGACAGGTTCATGACGTTGAGCACGTTGAGCTGCGGGTAGAACGCCAGGAACATCGCCGGGATGATCGCAAAATACTTTGCGACGTCGTTGGCGATCGAGAACGTCGTCAGCGCGCCGCGCGTCATCAGCAGCTGCTTGCCGATCTCGACCACCTCGATCAGCTTGGTCGGGTTGGAATCGAGGTCGACCATGTTGCCGGCCTCGCGGGCGGCCTGGGTGCCGGTGTTCATGGCGACGCCGACGTCGGCTTGGGCGAGCGCGGGCGCGTCGTTGGTGCCGTCGCCGCACATGGCGACCAGCTTGCCCTTGGCCTGCTCGTCGCGGATCAGCTTCAGCTTGTCCTCGGGCGTTGCTTGCGCGAGGAAGTCATCGACGCCCGCCTCCGCCGCGATCGCAGCGGCCGTCATCGGGTTGTCGCCGGTGATCATGATGGTGCGGATGCCCATGCGGCGCAGTTCTGCGAAGCGCTCGCGGATGCCGCCCTTGACGATGTCCTTGAGCTGGATGACGCCGAGCAGCTTGCCGTCCTTGGCGACCGCAAGCGGTGTTCCGCCCGCTTTCGAGATCTCATCGGCGATGGTCTGGACTTCACGGCCGACGTCGGAAAGCACCGCAGGCTGAATGGCGCGCGCGGTGTTGCCGGAGGCAACGGCCAGCGGCGCACCGCCGCCGACATAGTTGAGCATGGCATCGACCGCGCCCTTGCGCACCGACGAGCCGCCGGCATCGACACCGCTCATGCGGGTTTGTGCCGTGAACGGAATGAAGGTGGCGCCAAGCTCGGCCATGTCCCGGCTGCGAATGGAATACTTCTCCTTCGCCAGCACGACGATGGAGCGGCCTTCCGGCGTCTCGTCGGCGAGCGAGGCGAGCTGCGCCGCATCGGCGAGCTCCTGCTCGGTGACGCCGCGAACCGGGCGGAACGCGGTGGCCTGACGGTTGCCGAGCGTGATCGTACCGGTCTTGTCGAGCAGCAGCGTATCGACGTCACCGGCAGCCTCGACCGCGCGGCCGGACATCGCCAGCACGTTGAAGCGGACCAGGCGGTCCATGCCAGCGATACCGATCGCCGATAGCAGCGCGCCGATCGTGGTCGGGATCAGCGTCACGAACAGTGCGACCAGCACGACCACCGAGATCGAGCCGCCGGCATAAGCCGCATAGCTCGGAATGGTGACGGTGGCGAACACGAAGATGATGGTGAGGCCGGCGAGCAGGATGTTGAGCGCGATCTCGTTCGGCGTCTTCTGCCGCTCGGCGCCCTCGACCAGCTTGATCATGCGGTCGATGAAGGTCGAGCCTTGCGCGGCCGTAATGCGGACGCGGATCCAGTCGGACTGCACCTGCGTGCCGCCGGTCACCGCCGACCGGTCGCCGCCGGACTCGCGGATCACGGGCGCGGACTCGCCAGTGATGGCGGCTTCGTTGACGGAAGCGACGCCTTCGATCACCTCGCCGTCGGAGGGGATGGTGTCCCCGGCCTCGACCAGCACGATATCGCCGACCTTCAGGCTGGTGCCCGGCACCAGCGTGAAGGCCTGGCCCGCGCCGCTCAGGAGCTTGGCCTGGCTCTCGGTGCGGGTCTTGCGCAACGATTCGGCCTGTGCCTTGCCGCGGCCTTCGGCCACCGCTTCGGCGAAATTGGCGAACAGCACCGTGAACCAGAGCCAGAGGATGATCTGGAAGGTGAAGCCGAGATTCTCGCCGCCGGTGACGAGGTCGCGCAGAAAGATCACCGTGGTGAGCGCGGCCACGATCTCGACCACGAACATCACGGGGTTCTTGATCATCAGCCGCGGGTCGAGCTTGGTGAAGGACGCGCTGATCGCGGGCAGAACGATCTTGGGATCGAGCATTGCCGACATCGGGGCACGTTTTTGCAGTTTCATCGTATCCATGGAGGTCACTCCAAACAATCAGAAGACGTTGCCGGCGTTCATCGCGAGTTGCTCGACGATCGGGCCGAGCGCGAGTGCCGGGAAGAAGGTCAGGCCGCCGATGATCAGGATCACGCCCACGACGAGGCCGACGAACAGCCCGCCTGTAGTCGGGAACGTGCCCGCCGACGGCGGGATCGACTTCTTGGCGGCCAGCGAGCCCGCAATCGCCATCGCCGGAACGATCATGAAGAACCGGCCGACGAACATCGCGGATGCGAGCGTGAGGTTGTAGAACAACGTGTTGCCGGTGAGGCCCGCGAAGGCCGAGCCGTTGTTGCCGGTCGCCGAGGTGAAGGCGTAGAGCACCTCGGTGAAGCCATGCGGGCCGGCATTCGCCATGGAGGCGACCGCCGCCGGATAGACCACGCCGACCGCGGTCCAGCCGAGATACATCAGCGGCAGCACCAGGATCGCGAGCATCGCCATCTTGACTTCGCGCGCCTCGATCTTCTTGCCGACATATTCCGGTGTGCGGCCGACCATCAGGCCGGCGACGAAGATCGCGAGCACGACGAACAGCAGCATGCCATAGAGGCCGGCGCCGACGCCGCCGATGATGACTTCGCCGAGCTGCATGTTGATCAGCGGGATCATGCCGCCGAGCGCGGTGAAGCTGTCATGCATGGCGTTGACCGCGCCGCACGAGGCGGCCGTGGTCACCACGGCGAACAGCGAGGATGCGACGATGCCGAAGCGGACTTCCTTGCCCTCCATGTTGCCGCCGGTCAGGCCGAGTGCATGCATCATCGAGGTGCCGTTGGCTTCCGCCCAGTAGGTGATGGAGACACCGGCGATGAACAGCACGCCCATCACCGCGAAGATCGCCCAGCCCTGGCGCTGGTTGCCGACCATGCGGCCGAACACATTGGTCATGGCCGCGCCGATCAGGAAGATCGAGAGCATCTGCACGAAGTTCGACAGCGCCGTCGGGTTCTCGAAGGGATGGGCGGCGTTGGCATTGAAGAAGCCGCCGCCATTGGTCCCGAGCATCTTGATCGCGACCTGCGAGGCCACCGGGCCGACCGCGATGGTCTGCTTGGCGCCTTCGAGCGTCGTGGCCTCGACGTAAGCACCGAGCGTCTGCGGCATGCCCTGCCAGACCAGGAACAGCGTGTAGACGACGCAGATCGGCAGCAGCACGTAAAGTGTCGTGCGGGTGACGTCGACCCAGAAATTACCGACCGTGCGCATCGAGGCGCGCGAGAATCCGCGGATCATGGCCACCGCGAGCGCGATGCCGGTCGCCGCCGACAGGAAATTCTGGTGCGTCAGGCCGAGCATCTGCACGAGATAGGATACCGTGCTCTCGCCGCCGTAATTCTGCCAGTTGGTATTGGTGATGAAGGAAATCGCGGTGTTGAAGGAGAGATCCTGGGCGACAGCGCCCTGCCCGGCCGGGTTGAACGGCAACACCGCCTGAAGCCGCATCACGCCGTAGATGATCAGGAAGCCGCCGACATGAAACAGCAGCATCGAGACCGTGTAGGTCAGCCAATGCTGCTCGCGCCTCTCTTCGACGCCAGAAAACCAATAAATGCCGGCCTCGATCGGCCGCAGCACCGGCGACAGGAACGTCCGCTCGCCGTTGAACACAGCCGTCATGTACCCGCCGAGCGGTTTTGTCAGCGCGACGATAATCGCGCAAAAGAGAATGATCTGGAGCCAACCGATCATAGTCATGGCATCAACCCTTTAGGACGTTTGTCCTGCGCAGGAGCGGCAGGATCAGGGCAAGCAGGCACGCGACGAGCGCGGCGTCCGCGAGCAGCAATTCGAGAAGCAGCAGCACGGGTCAGAACCGCTCGGGCCGCAGCAGTGCGTAAGTGAGGTAGAACAGGAGACCGAGCGAGACGACGGCGGCGAGCGAATAATCGAAGGTCATGGTCCGCTCCCTCACAGCCGTTCGCAGGCGTAGGTGTAGCCGATCGCAAGCGCGAAGAAGCCAAAGCCCAGCGCCAGCACCAGAATGTCCATCATGGGAATGCTCCTCGTTGCGGCTTTATGTCGGACGCAACCGTTTCTCAGGCGTCCGGCGAGCGCGTGGAACGAAGGAAATGCAAAGCATTTCCACGGCACCAGCCGGGACTTTTGACCGTGTTGAAGTGCCACCACCGGCATAGGTTTTCGAGATGAGGCCTATGGCGAAGTTATATGAATTCTATAAGTGCCGACGCGTCGTGGCTGTTCGCCATGTGGCACCGACACTGTATTCCGGACGGTCGTTCCGAGCAGGCAGCGCAGCGACACAAGCCACCGTTGCTTTCACTACCGTTGTTAAGGCAGGCCATGGCCAGGGTCTTTTCAAAAAGCCCTGCTTCTATAAGCCTCGACCTTCGGCGGCGACGGCGGCCGGGGATCTGTCGCTCTTATCCGGAAGATTCCGTGCACTTATGAAATCCTTATATCGCCCGTCCCGCCCCCATCTCGTTTTCAAATGCGCTTCCAGCCATCTTGGAGAGGCCGGCCGACTGACCGACGCCAATTCCAGGAGGCCTGACATGACCGCCGTTCTCCGACGCCTTGCCCCACCTTCCCTCAACCAGCAGCTTCGCGCGGCACCGGCAATGACGCGTCCGCTGATGCTCGACATCATCGATCAGGCCTGCCGGCGCTTCCCGTCGCGCGGGCGGAGCGAGCGCAGCGCGCATATCACGCGCCTGGTCGACGCCGAGGCCTGGACCGACGCCGCGCTGGCGCTGATCGAGCTCGAGCTGCCGATGTGGCAGGTCCGCCGCATCGCCTATGACGAGGGCGAGTGGCATTGCGCGCTGTCGCGCGAGCGCGAATTGCCGGACTGGCTCGACGCCGCTGTCGAAGCCCGGCATGCCGATCTCGCGCTGGCGTTGCTGTCGGCCTTCATCGAGGTACAGGCATTGGCCGTGGAGGTATCGCGGCCGAGCGTTCCCACCGTGCGCGCCGCCCCGGACCCGCTCTATCAGCCGGTCGCTTGCGAGAATTTCAGCTAGGCCAAGCGGAGGTTCGCGCCTTGCCGCAATCTTCAGACATGTCGCGGGGCCTCAGCCCGACGCGGTTGATCGCGCGCTTTGCCGTCCGCATCGCACTGCTCGTCGCCTTTGCAGCCTTCGGCAGCGTCGGCTTTGCACGCAGCCTCTCCGCCCTGCTCTGGATGTCGATCATCCTGTGCGCCCTCGCCGGCCTCGTCAGGCGCGAGCCGCTGTTCGGTGCCGTCCTCAATCATTGGGACGAGGGCGTTGCCTTCGGCGCCCTGTTCGCGCTGGTTCAGGTCGTCAACGAGCTGGCCTGAACATCGGGCTTTATGACCTTCCTATGAGATCGTCGCGCAGCCTCACTCGAAATCATATTCGCTTGAAAAGATATTGATCGGGTGGTCGCGGGACACGCACCCGCCGCCCGCGTCAATCGGACGGAATACGAAAGTGAAACTCGTCGAACCTCCCTCGTGCAGCTCTCCCTCGACCATCGTCTTCATCGGCCGCAACCACAGGGGACAGTGGGTCGCCCAGCAGCAGAACGGCCTCTACGGTGGCCTGTTCGTCAACCGCGCCCAGGCCATCAAATATGCGCTGTTCGAAAACGGACAGCACCCCGAGACCATCATCGAGCTGCCACGCGAGATCGAGCTCGACATGGGCAGCAGGCCCGATGCCGCCGCTCCCAAGCGCGCCGCCTGAGCTTCTCGGCAAAAAACCATGTTCATCCCACCCTCCGCCTGGTTCACCGGGTTCATACCGGACCTGCCGACGCCGTTCGATTCGGCCGACGCGATCGACCTGAAGGCGTTCGTCGCGCTCTGCGAGCGTCAGATCGCGGCCGGCGTACCCGCACTGGTGGTGTGTGAGACCGCCGGCGAGGCACCGACGCTCTCGCCGGCCGAGCAGGCGCTGATCATTCGCACCGCGGTCGATGTCGCGCGTGGCCGCGTGCGGATCATTGCCGGCGCCGTGTCGAATTCAACGAGCCACGCCATCGAACTCGCGCGGCGCGCGGAGGCGGCCGGCGCCGATGCCGTGATGTCGGTGGTGCCCGCCTACAACAAGCCGATGCAGGAAGGAATGCTCGCGCACTTCCGCGCCATTGCCGGCTCGATCGGCCTGCCCGTGATCCTGCACGACGCACCCTCCCGCACGCTGCGGCCGCTCGCCGACGAGACGCTTCTGCGTCTCGTCGAATCGCGCCAGTTCGTGGGCTTGCGCGATGCGAGTGGCGACATTACCCGTCCGATGCGCCTGTCCCACCGCCTGCCCGCCGGCTTTCGCTGTCTATCCGGCGACGACACCACCGCCTTCGGCTTCATCGCGGACGGCGGCGATGGCGCGATCTCGGAGATTGCCAACGTCGCGCCGGATCTCTGCCGCACGATTTTTTCACATGTCAGGCAGGGCCGGCTGCAATCCGCCCGGTACCTGCACAGGCGCCTGATCCCCTTGATCGCCTGCCTCGGGAAGGAGAGCCCGGCCGCACTTAAATGTGCACTCGGCGTGCTTGGCCTGATGTCGCCCGCCACAAGGCTTCCGATCGTTCCGCTGGACGCAGCCGCGCAGAGGGAAGTGGTACGCGCATTCGCCGCGATCGCCGACGAGGAGCTGATCGACCGCGTCGGCGCCTGAGGCGTCGCACGGCATCCGGGTATCCCCATGCGGCAATCAATCGAAGGGCCTCACAGGCTGCTCCGCGCCTGGCAGCTCACGCTGCTGCGATTTGCCGTGACGCTCGATGAGTCCGACAGGCTTAATGTCGCCGCGCTCGCGGCGGAGCTCGATCATCTGGGCGGCGGCGCCACGGACTCCCTCCACTTCTTTCGGCGGACCAGCTCGCAACTCTGTGCGGCCATCAGCGGGCAGCGGCAGAGTGTGGAAGCGACGCTGGAATGCTTCTGCAAGCAGATCGAGGAACCGCGGCTGCGGAACGCCTTTGCCGCAGCGATCGGGATGACGCATTCGGATCCTGCGCCGTCTCAGGCCCGGCCGAAGCGGAACCCCGGTCTCTTCAGAGGGCTGCCGGCGCGACGGTCGGCATCCTTATAGCATTCCTATACTGGTGCCTCGGCGCTCATCTCGCAATCCTACGCAACGATGGACATCATAGGAGGCAGATTGCGGCGGCCTCGGCCGCCGCCATGCTGACGAAGGAATGCAGACATGTCGATGCTGACACATGGCGTTGAGCGCTCCCTTGGCTGGGCCGAACGCCCCGCACGGATCTCGCCGGAGCGCAAGGCGCAGCTCAAGCGCATCGCGCTCAGCGCGCTGACCCTGCTCTCGATGGGCAGCGTGCTCGCAGCGCTGATCGCGCTGAAGACCGCGATCTATGTCTGGCACCTCCACGCCTGACGGCATGGGAGACCATCATGACCTTGCAGATGTGTGAGGAAGCCGCGATGACCGCGATCGCCCTTCAAGCCACGCGCCGCCAGCCCGAGCGACCGACAATGGCCGCGTCCGCGGCGTGCCTTGGACCGATCGACCCGGATGTCATAAGCACCGCCATCCCCGCCTTCTTCATCGGGCGCAACAGCGCCGGCCTCTGGGTCGCGCGGGAGGCGCATGGACGCATCGGCGGTCTCTTCCTGTTCAAGAGCTCAGCGGTCGATTTCGCCAACCGGCAGAGTGGCCTCGCAAGATGCGCGCTGGTGTTTCCCGCCGAGACCTTCGAGCTCGATATCGAGAACCGCGGCAATCCGCTGATTGCGCTGGCGGAGGGCGCGAGGCGGCTCCTGGCCCGCGCGGCGGCAAGGCTGCGGACATGATTGAGCTCAAGATCGCCATCCTGGTTGCGGTGATGGGGGCATTGCTGCTCGGCATGCGCATCGGCGCCGCGCCTGCCACGGACAAGTAGCATGCAGCTCCTCAAGGGAAATCTGGAGCAGGCGGTCACGACGACGATCCTGACCATGACGCTGAGCCTGATCTGGGGCGCGATCCTGACAATCGTGATCACGCTCGTGGCACGCGGGCTGGGAGTTTAGAATCCGGCACATCGATGGACCGTGAATTGACCATGGCTGCCTACGAGGCCAGCAGCCGGGTGCGCAGCGCCGTCGCGATGCCCGCCTGAGGCCGCGTATCCCCGCGAAAAGATCTGGCCGATCTGGCGCAATTTCACGGAACCGTGTAGATCGGTTTCATGAGCACAAGCAGCGTCAATGTCGTCGCCCACCCCCTGGTCCAGCACAAGCTCTCCCTCATGCGGGAGAAGGACCGCTCGACCAAGAGTTTTCGCGAGATCCTGAACGAGATCGGGATGCTGCTCGGCTACGAGGTGACGCGCGATCTGCCACTGGAGCTCGTCGAGATCGAGACGCCGATCTCCCCGATGCGGGCACCGAAGATCGCCGGCAAGAAGCTCACGCTGGCGCCGATCCTGCGCGCCGGCGTCGGCTTCCTCGACGGCATGCTGGCGCTGATGCCGTCGGCGCGCATCGCCCATATCGGGCTCTACCGCGACCCCGAGACATTGCAGGCCGTGGAATATTACTTCAAGGCGCCGCAGGACCTGTCCGACCGCACCGTGATCCTGATGGACCCGATGCTGGCGACCGGCAACTCGGCCTGCGCCGGCGCCTCCCTGCTCAAGGCGCGCGACGCCCGCGACATCCGCTTCGTCTGCCTTCTGGCCGCGCCCGAAGGCATCGCGCAGTTCCAGAGCGAGCATCCCGACGTGCCGATCTGGACCGCCGCGATCGACGAGCGGCTCAACGACCACGGCTACATCGTGCCGGGCCTGGGCGATGCCGGCGACCGGATGTTCGGCACCAAGTAGACAGGTCTGCGCGATCGGGTTAGTCCGGTTGCCATGAGCGTCAACCAATTCTCGCTTCAATCGCTGATCGGCACCGAAGGCGCCGAGCCCGCCTTCGTGTTTGACCGCAGGCCGGTCTCGCGCGCGGAATTCTCCGGGAAGGTCGAGCAGACCGCCGCATGGCTTGCCGCGCAAGGCATCGGCCAGGGCGACGTGGTCGCGGTCTGGCTGGTCAACCGGGTCGAATGGATCGCACTGCTGTTCGCCGCCGCCCGCTGCGGTGCGATCGTGGCCGCGGTCAATACCCGCTACCGCAGCGCGGAAGTCGGCCATCTGCTCAAGGTGTCCGGCGCCAGGCTGATGGTGGTCGAGGCCGCCTTCCGCTCGATCGATTTTTCCGCCATCCTCGCCGAGGTCAGCAGGGACGAAGTGCCTGCGCTGCAAAGGCTCGTGGTGGTCGGCGGGGATGCGATCCCCGCACACTGGCCCTGTGCGCACTTCGATGCGTTCGAGAAGTCCTATCCGCCAGCGCCGCCGGCGCAGGACGATGTCGATCTGCCGGTGCTGCTCTACACGACATCGGGCACGACCAAGGGGCCGAAGCTCGTCGCGCATTCGCAGCGGACGCTCGCCACGCACGCCGCCTCCGTCGCCAAGGCGCTAAAACTCGCGCCACAGCGCCATTCGCTGCTGGCCATGCTGCCGTTCTGCGGCACCTTCGGCATGACCAGCCTGCTCGGCTTCATCGCAGCCGGCGCGACCATCCATGTGCTCGATGCTTTCGAGGCGGCATCAGCGTCGAAGGTCCTTGGCGAACACAAGATCACGCACGCCTTCGGCTCCGACGAGATGTTCCGCCGCATCCTCGCGCTCGCCGATGCGCCACGGCCATTCCCGCATCTCGAAGTCTGCGGCTTCGCCGCGTTCCAGCCCGGCTGGCGTGAGCTCGCCGCGGAGGCCGAGGCGCGCGGCATGCCGCTGTTCGGCCTCTACGGCTCGAGCGAGGTGCAGGCGCTGTTCTCGATCGCCCGCCCCGGTGATGCCTTCGCCGATCGCATCGAAGGCGGCGGCTGGCCGATGTCTCCCGGCGCGAAGGTGCGCGTGCGCGATACCGAGACCGGGGAGCTGGCGGCGCAAGGCATCTCCGGCGAGATCGAGATCAGCGCGCCCTCGTGCTTCCTCGGCTATTTCAACAACCCGGATGCGACGCGCGATGCGATCACTGCCGACGGCTTCTTCCGCACCGGCGACATCGGCCGCCTGCGCGGCGACGGCGCCTTCGTCTACGAGACCCGCGCGGGCGATGCGATGCGGCTCGGCGGCTTCCTGGTTGCGCCGGGCGAGATCGAGGACGAGCTCAAAGCCTGCACGGGGGTTGCCGACGCCCAGGCTGTCGCGATCGATCTTAGGGGTCAGGCGCGCTGCGTCGCCTTTGTGATCCCGGCCAAGGAGCCGCCGCAGCAGGAGATGCTGGTGGCGCGCCTGCGCGAGCGGCTCGCCGGCTACAAGGTGCCGGCCCGAATCTATATCGTCGACGCTTTCCCCGTCACCGACAGCGCCAACGGTGTGAAAATCCAGCGCGCCCGGCTTCGCGCCATGGCAATGGAACGGATCGCCGCCGAATAGGCCGGCCTGTTTCAGATAGCTCGCTAGTGCGCGGCGCGAAGTTGTGCCGACAGCGCATCGCGGTGCCCGGGCGCCGCGATCGCGATCATGCGGCGCGCGCGCTCGGCAAGTCCGCAACCGCGCAGCTCCGCAACGCCCCATTCGGTCACGATGGCATCGACGTCGGCGCGCGGCGTCGTCACGGTCTCCACATTGACGACAATGCGGCTGGTCCCGTCGGACGCCGTCGCCGGCAGCGCGATGATCGCCCTGCCCCCGGGCGATGCATTGGCACCGCGCACGAAATCGAGCTGCCCGCCGATGGCGCCGATCGCGACGCCGTTCAGCGTCTCGGAATTGACGCTGCCGTCGAGCCCGACCTGGAGCGCCGAGTTGATCGCGACCAGCCGGCTGATCCGCGCCAGCACGTTCTGGCCGTGCGTGTACAACGTCGGTCGCACCGAAACAGCCTTGTTCTCGTGCACGAAGCGATAGAGCCGCTTCGTGCCGATCACCTGGTTCGTCACCGTGATCCCGGCATCGGTTCCCTTCTCCGCATTCGTCACCGCGCCGCGCTCGATCAGGTCGACGACGGCGTCGTTGATCAGGCCGGAATGGATGCCGAGATTGCGCGCATGCGACAGCGAAGACAGGATCGCATCCGGAATCCGGCCGACGCCGAACTGAAGCGTGCTGCCGTCGGCGATCAGGCTCGCCGCATGTGACGCGATTTTCCGTGAGACGTCATCAAGTGGCGCCGGCGGCAGTTCGACGGGCGGACGGCGAGCGGCGACCCGCAGATGGATCGGCGCGTCCGCAGGCCATTCCGCGCCAAACGTCCAGGGCGCATCCGGATTGATCTCGGCGATGACGATGCGCGCGCCCCGTGCGGCATCGATGACATAATCGTTGGAGAGGCTTGCGCTCAATCGACCATCGCCGGACTCGGCGAGTTGCACCAGCACCACATCCGCACGGTGGCGCCGTGAGGCGAAATCGGCGCAGAAGGCGCTGTAGTTGCTCGGGATCACGTCGAGCCGTCCCGCTTTCGCGAGCCGCCGCGCATTCCCGATCACACCATAGCTCTGGAACGAGATGTTGGGCGCGCACGCCGCGGAAAAGGTGTCGGAGAATATTGGACCGACCATCATGCGGAACGCCGGCAGATGCCCGGCTTGCGCGACCAGCGCTTCGGTCAGGGTGACCGGCTCAGCCGTTGCCTGCCCGCACACGACACGGTCGCCCTCCCGGATCAGGCCGGAGAAGTCGACTTCCATTGGCGTCCCCGCTAAGCGATCCGCGCGAAGACTAGTAAGACTTCGCCAGACCGAGCACCTTTTCCGCAATGAAGCTGAGCGCGAGCTGCGGGCTGACCGGTGCGATGCGCGGGATCAGGACTTCACGCAAATAGCGCTCGACGTGGAATTCCTTGGCATAGCCGAAGCCGCCATGGGTCATCACGGCCTGCTCGCAGGCATGGTATCCGGCTTCGCCTGCGAAATATTTCGCGGCGTTCGCACCAGCGCCGCTGGGCAAGCCCTTGTCGTACTGCCAGGCTGCCTGCATCACCATCAGCCAGGCCGCCTCGAGCTCGACCCAGTTCACCGCGAGCGGATGCTGGATGCCCTGGTTCTTGCCGATCGGCCGATTGAACACCACGCGCGTCTTGGCGTATTCGGTCGCGCGCGACAGCGCGAGCTTGCCGAGGCCGACGGCTTCGGCGGCGATCAGGATACGCTCGGGGTTCATGCCTTCGAGGATATACTGAAAGCCCTTGCCCTCTTCGCCGATGCGGTCCTCCATCGGGATCTCGAAATCCTCGAAGAACAGCTCGTTGGAATCGACGATCTTGCGACCCATCTTCTCGATCTCGTGGACCTTGATCTTCTTGCGATCGAAATCGGTGTAGAACAGGCTCAGCCCATGGGTTGGCGAGCGCACGTCCTCCAGCGGCGTGGTGCGCGCCAGCAGCAAGATCTTGTGCGCGACCTGCGCGGTGGAGATCCACACTTTCTGGCCGTTGACGATGTAGCGGTCGTTCTTGGCCACAGCACGCGTCTTGAGCTGCGTGGTGTTGAGGCCTGTGTTGGGCTCGGTGACGGCGAAGCACGCCTTCTCGCGGCCCTCGACCATCGGCGGCAGCATGCGCTTGCGCTGCTCTTCGGTGCCGAACACCACGACGGGGTTGAGCCCGAAGACGTTGATGTGCACCGCGGAGGCGCCGGACATGCCGGCGCCGGATTCCGCGATGGCGCGCATCATGATCGCGGCTTCGGTGATGCCGAGCCCGGAGCCGCCATATTCCTCCGGCACGCAGATGCCGAGCCAGCCGGCATCGGCCATTGCCTTGTGAAAGTCATGCGGGAAGCCGCCGTCGTGGTCCTTCTTCAGCCAATAGGCGTCGGGAAAGTCCTCGCAAACTTTTGCAACGGCGGCACGAATGGCTTCCTGCTGATCGGTGAGCGCGAAATCCATGTTCTTGATCTCCTTATTGGGAGCCGAGCTCCGATCCTAGCGCCCCATCTGCGAGGGCAGCCAGAGAATGATCGAGGGAAACGCCACCAGGATCGCGATTGCGATCAGGTGCGCGATGAAATGCGGGAAGGTACCGTGGAAGACTTCCGCCACCGGTCGCTTGGCATAGCGGGCGACGATAAAACAGTTCAGCCCGACCGGCGGCGTGATCATGCCGACCTCGGCGGTGACGATCTTGATGACGCCGAACCAGATCGGATCGAAGCCGAGCGTCTTGATCAGCGGCAGCACGATCGGCACGGTCAGCACCAGGATTGCGATCTGGTCCATGAACGAGCCGAGCACGATGTAGCCGCACAGGATCAGCGTGATGATCACCCAGCGCGAAGCGGGCAGGCTGCCGATCCAGGCGACGAGGTCCTGCGTGACATGGGTGAGCGTGAAGAAATAGCCGAAGATCGAGGCACCGACCAGGATCATGATGATCATGCAGGTGCCGTGGCAGGCGCGCAGCAGCGTCGCATAGAGCGATGACGGCGTGATCTTGCCCTTGACGATGGCGAGCAGGAAGGCGCCGAACGCACCGAAGGCGGAGGCTTCCGTCGGCGTCGCGACGCCGAGATAGATCGTGCCTGTCACGATCGAGAACAGCACCACCATCGGCGAGACCTGCCACAACAGCGCGAATTTCTCGCGCCACGGTACAGACTTCGCGGCCGGTGCGCGCGAAGGGTCCTGCCAGACCAGGAAATAGATCGTGGCCATGATGGTGAACGTCACCAGGATCGCCGGGATGATGCCGCTGATCAGGAGCTTGCCGATGTTCACCTCCGCCAGCAGGCCGAAGATGACGAGCGCAACGCTGGTCGGCAGCAGCATCGACAACGTGCCTGAGATCGCAACGACGCCGGCCGCCATCTTCGGCTCGTAGCCCTGGCGGATCATCGCCGGCAGGCTGGTCGAGGACAGCGTCGCGGCCGATGCCGTCGAGGTGCCGCAGATCGCACCGAAGCCGGCGCCTGCGAGCGCAGTTGCCATGCCGAGGCCACCGGGAATGCGGCCGACCCAGGCCGATGCCGTCTTGAACAGATCGTCCGCGACGCCCGACAGCAGCACGAGGTCTGCCATCAAGAGAAACATCGGAATGGTGATCAGCTCGTAGGCCGAGACGGTCGAGAGCGGCGCGGTCTGCAGGATGCCGAGCAGCGTGGGCCATCCGCCGACCATCACGAGGCCGACCGAGCCGGAAAAGGCCATGGCGAAACCGACGGGCGTGCCGAGCGCGAGCAGGCCGAATAGCAGGGCGAGAACGATGAAAGGGGTCATGAAGGCCTGCCGTTACTCGAAGCTGCGTGCTTCGCCGACGCCGGTCACCGGCGGCAGCGGATACAGATCGCGGCCGCTGACGAGGCTCAGCACGTTGCCGACGAGCTGCAGCGCGAGCCGCAGCACCAGCACGCCGCAGCCGAACGGCACGAGCGCCGCCGAAATCCAGGTCGGCCAGGGGATCGCGCCGGAGAGCACGTCGTGCTGCTCGTAATTCTCCAGCGCGCGCTCGAAGCCGACCTTGCAGATTAGGATGAACACGAACAAGCCGGCGAGCGCGGTGACGATCTCGGACAACCGCCGCCCCGTCAGCGAGAAGCGCGACAAGAGGATGTCCACGCCGACATGGACATGCTCACGCAAGGCGTCCGACAGCGTGAAGAAGAACACACCGGCGAGGAGGTAGAGTCCGATCAGATCATAGGTGAAGGAGAACGGACTGTTCAGCGCGTAACGCATGAACACGTCGGTCACCACCAGCAGCATGATCACGAACATGAACACCACCGCGATCACCGTCAGCGCGCGTTCCAGCGCGCCGAGCACATCTCCTGCCCGTTTGATCACCTCTAGCGTCTCCCTGTTGGATATCGGACTACCTGGCGCTTTACTTGGCGCCGCCCGCGGTGAGCAGATCGTCGAACTCCTTCAGCGCGGCAGACGCCTGCTTGCCGCGGCTGTCGAGCCCGCTCGCCCACTCCTTGCCGACGCCCTTGAGCTTGTCCTTGATCTCGGTGCGCGTCGCCTCTGGCAGCGGATCGAAGCTGATGCCTTCGTCCTGCATTTGCTTCTTGGTGACTTCGCCTTCCTTTTCGACGCCGGCGCAGGCTTGCGGCGTAATCGCCTCCGAAGCCTCGTTCATCGCCTTCTTCACGTCGTCGGGCAGCTTGTCCCAGACCGACTGGTTGATGGAATAGGCGACGATGAAGCTGCCGAAGCTGACGCCTTCGGTGGCGTGCTTGACCAGCTTGTCGAGGCCGTAGGAGACGACGCTGTCGAGCGGGAACAGCAGGCCGTCCATGGTGCCGCGCGACAGCGACTCATAGGCATCGGGCGCAGCCATGCGCACCGGCACGGCGCTGAGCGCACGCAGCGTCAGGTCCTGCGCGCCGCCCGTGGTGCGCAACTTCAGGCCCTGCATGTCCTTGGTGGTTTCCACCTTCGACTTGACGGTCCACACCTGGTAGGGCGGCAGCACTACGGCGAGCAGCAGCTTGATCTTGTTCGGCGCGTATTCCTGCTTGGCGAGAATGCCTTCACGCGCGATCTTCCAATAGGCGAGTGTGCCCTGGCAGCTGGTTGCGAACGCACCCGGCAATTGCGCGACTTCCGAGAGCGGCATCTTGTCGGAGACATAGGACGGTCCGATGTAGCCGATGTCGACCACGCCGGACTGCGTCAGACGCAACATGTCGGCGGCTTTGCCGATCTGCTGGTTCGGATAATAGGTGAAGGTCACCGTGCCATTGGTGCGCCTGGTGACGTCGTCCATCCAGGGCTTCAGCATCAGGCGGACGAGATAGTGACCGGCGGGGAAGCTATCGGCGACCTTCAGCTCCAGGGCCTGCGCCTGCAGCGTCGAGACCGGCAGCGAGAGAGCGAGCACTGCTGCGGCCCTGACCAGATTCTTCTTCATGTCGTTCTCCTTGACGCGTCCCCACGCCGAACGCGGCAGCGAATTGCTGCGGCGCCGTCCGGCCCTCGCTCTATTTCTTGCTTGAAAATGTACATATAGGTGAATTTATCTGTCAAGTATATGAACTATGCATGGAGCTATGCGTCGTAGACCGGAGCCGTCGAATTGACACGGCTACTTTATGAACTTTAACTCCACCTATATGAATTTATCCAACGAGGCCTCATGGGACCGCTCGCCGGCTTCACCATTCTCGACCTGACCTCGGTGCTGATGGGCCCCTACGGCACCCAGGTGCTGGCGGACATGGGCGCCGACGTGATCAAGGTCGAAAGCCCCGAGGGCGACATCGTTCGCCAGATCGGTCCCGGCCGCACGCCCGGCATGGGCGGGATGTTCCTCAATGCCAATCGCGGCAAGCGCAGCATCGTGCTCGACCTGAAGAAGACGGAAGGCCGCGACACCTTGCTGCGGCTGGCGAAGCAGGCCAACGCGCTCGTCTACAATGTGCGCCCGCAGGCGATGGCCCGGCTCGGCCTCGACTACGAGACGCTAGCCGCGATCAATCCCGCTCTCGTCTATGTCGGCGCGTTCGGCTACGGCCAGTCCGGCCCCTATGCCGCAAAGCCCGCCTATGACGATCTCATCCAGGGCGCCGCCACGATTCCGACGCTGCTTGCGGCGGCCGGCGACGGCACGCCGCGCTACGTTCCCGTCACCATCGCCGACCGCATCGTCGGCCTGATGCTGGTCAATGCGATCATGGGCGGGCTGATGCATCAGAGCCGCACCGGCGAAGGCCAGCGCATCGACGTTCCGATGTTCGAATCGATGACGGAGTTCGTGCTGGTCGATCATCTGGGCGGCCTCACCTACGATCCGCCGCTCGATCATGGCGGCTATGCCCGCCTGCTCTCGCGCTATCGCCGCCCCTACAAGACCAGCGACGGTTATCTCTGTGTCCTCATCTACAACGACAAGCACTGGCGCAGCTTCTTCGAGGCGATCGGACAGCCGCATTTCCTCGATCAGCCGCGCTTCGCCAACCATGCGTCGCGGACGAAGCACATCGACGAGATCTACGAGGAGATCGGCCACATCTTCCTCACACGCACCACCGCAGAATGGCGCGATCTGCTCGAGCGCGCCGACATTCCGGTGATGCCGATGCACACCCTGGAAACGATCCTCGACGATCCGCATCTCCAAGCCGTCGACTTCTTCAGGACCGTCGATCATCCCGTCGAAGGCCGGATTCGCCAGATGCGCGTGCCCTCCACCTGGAGCGTGACCCAGCCGGAAGCCGCCGGCCCCGCACCGACGCTCGGCCAGCATGGCCGCGACATTTTGCGCGAGGCCGGCTTCTCGACCGAGGAGATCGAGCAGCTCGCAGAGCAAAAAGCAGTTCACCTGGCCGCGCCGCCCTAACGGCAGCGCTGGCCAGAATCGCAGCGATACAGGGAGGAAACCGCGATGGCCGGACTTTATTTCGAGGACTTTTCCGTGGGCCAGGAGTTCAGGCATCCGCTGACCCGGACCGTCACGGAGATGGACAACACCATGTTCAGCCTGCTGACGCTCAACCCGCAGCCGCTGCATATCGACGCGCATTTCGCTGAAAAGACCGAGTTCGGCCAGCGCATTTTCAACAGCCTTTACACCCTCGGCATCATGATCGGCATGACGGTCTATGATACGACCATGGGGACCACCGTTGCCAATCTCGGCATGACCGACGTCACGTTCCCAAAACCGGTCTTCCATGGCGACACCTTGCGGGCGACGACGAAGGTGCTTTCGTTGAGGGAATCCAAATCGCGCCCGAGAGCGGGTATCGTCGAGTTCGAGCACCACGCCTTGAACCAGAACGACGAGATCGTCGGCAAATGCCGCCGCATGGCGATGATGCACAAGAGGCCGGTCTGATGCGTTCGATGCTATTCGTGCCGGGGGATTCCCCGCGCAAATTCGAGAAGGCGAGCGAAGGCAAGGCCGACGCGCTGATCATCGATCTCGAGGATTCCGTCGTCACGGAGAAGAAGCCGGAAGCGCGCGGGCTGACGCTTGCGATGCTGAAGGGCCGCCCCGGCCCGCATCAGCTCTATGTCCGCGTCAACGCGCTCGACACCGACCTGACGCTCGCCGATCTCGCCGCGGTCATGCCCGGCAAGCCCGACGGCATCGTGCTGCCGAAATCGCAAGGCGGCGATGACGTGCGCCAGGTTGCAACCTGGCTCGAAGCCTTGGAAGCCGCGGCCGGCATCACGGTCGGCGCGACCCGCATCGTCTGTGTCGCGACGGAGACGGCCAGCTCGATCTTCGGGCTTGGCAGCTACAAGGGCTGCTCCCCTCGCCTCGCCGGATTGATGTGGGGTGCGGAGGATCTCTCGGCCTCGCTCGGCGCCACCGAGAAAGCCTCGGGCGGCGTGTTCCACAGCCCCTATCGGCTCGCGCGCGATCTCTGCCTGATGGCGGCGGCCGCGGCCGAAGTCGCGCCGATCGACACCGTCTATACCGACATCGACAACCTCGCCGGCCTCGAGCAGGAAACGCGGGCGGCGCGGCGCGACGGCTTTTCGGCGAAGGCGCTGATCCATCCGAAACATGTCGACGTCGTCAACGCGGCATTCGAGCCGACCGAGGCTGAGCGCACCTGGGCGGAAAAAGTGATCGCGGCATTCGCGAGCAATCCGAACTCCGGCACGCTGCGGCTCGACGGCCAGATGATCGACAAGCCGCATCTTCGCGCCGCGAAGAAGATCCTCGGCCAGACCTAGATCGGAACGCCGCCACCATGATCGTTCGCCAAGCCGCAAACGTCCTGGAGATCATGGAATTCTTCGCGCAAACGAGGAAGCCGGCGACGCTTGCCGAGATCGCCGATCATTTCGGCTGGCCGCGCTCGTCGACCTTCAACCTGCTCGCGACGCTGTCCGAGAAGGGCTACCTCTATGAACCGCGGCCGCGCGCCGGATTCTATCCGACGCCGCGCTGGCTGGCGATGGCACGGATGATCTCCGAGGTCGAGCCGCTGCCGCCGTGGACGCATCAGCTGATCGCAGATCTCTCCGCCGAGACGGGCGAGACCGCATCGATCGTGGCGCCGGCCGGCGTGATGGCGGTGTTCATCGACGTCGTCGAATCCCAGGCCGCGATCCGCTATTTCGCGACCATCGGCCACCGCGTGCCGATCCACGCCACCGCCAGCGGCCGCGCCCTGCTGCTGCAATATTCGCAGGAAGAGCGCGACTCCGTCTATCGCAAGATCGAGTTCAAGCAATACGGGCCCTCGACGCCGATCAGCATCGAGGCGGTCGAGATCGAGCTGCGCAATTCGATCGCGCGCGGCTATTGCCAGAGCTTCGCCGATTACAGCCGCGACCTCGCCGGCGCGGCGATCCCGCTGCCGATCGGTGACCGCCGGCTCTCGGTCGTCGTCGCAGGGCCGGAATTTCGCATTGGTCCAAAAGTGCCGGAGGTGGCCGCGCTGATCGCACGGACCGTCGACCGGCTGCGGCCGAAGACGACCGCGGCCTAAAGCCGGAGCCTCATTCGAGTCCCTGAACGGGCGGGGTCGAAGTCTCCGCCGGCGGAGCCGGGGCAGCTTGAACTGGCTGCACCGGGGGCGTGGCTTGAGCCGGCGGATTGCTGGCAGCTCTGATCTGGCCGTTGGCATTCATCGCCTCACGCGCGCGCGGCGGAGCGCCGGTCGCGGCTGCGCGGTACGCCTCGCGGCGTGGCGGCTGCTGGTGTCTTGCCGACCGCGAACCTCTCACGCCCCATGACCTCGCGATTGAAGGACCGGCGGTATAGCCAATCACTGCACCCGCGACCGCACCGACCGGACCGAGCACGACGGCCCCGGACACGGCGCCTATCGCCGCAGCACCAGCGCGCTCCTGCGCAACGGCGCTCGCAGGCACGCCAGCCAGCAGCACGACCGCAGTGATCAAAACTTTCTTCATCGGAGCGCCTCCCTCTCGGGAGATCACTCTTACTCAAATATGGCCGCACGAGGTTTGTTCGTTGCCCAACACGGGGCAATGGCCGATGGAACTCCGGCAATTCAAAGACCCCCGCCACCAGTCGCGGTTCCAGCGGACGCAGTTCGGCGCAACTACGGCGCGATCTTGTCGCTGGTAAATCCATTACCATCGAGCGCACGACGCACGGTCCCGTCTACCTTGGCTTCATCCAGGAAGCGCGCCGCCCAGGCCTTCGCCACGGCCTTGCCCTTGGGAACGACCACGACCACGCCGGTCGATTGAATAACTTCGTCCAGCACCTTGGTTCCGGGCAGCTTTCGCGAAAGGTCTTCCAGAGCTCCCATGCCCATCGCCAGAGCATCGAGCTGCCCCTTGCCGATCAATTCGGCCGCCTCTTCCGGCTTCACGAACTTTGTCAGCTTCGCCTGCATCAGCGATTTCTCGACCGTACGTGACGTCGATGTCCCTTCGATGCAGCCGACCCGCATGCCGGCGCGATCGACATCCGCAACGATCAGGATGTCCGAACCGGCCCGCACGAGATAGCCGCTCATATAGGCGACGTAAGCAGGCCCCTGGTCCACGAACGCCTCGCGCTTGACGTCCGCCGGCATGAAGGAGAGATCCCAGACGTCCTTGCTGCCGGCCGCGGCGATCTCGTCGGAGCTCTGATATTCGACGAGCTGGAGCGGAACGTGCAGCTTGTCAGCGGCGGCCCTGGCGAGCTCGACCGTGACGCCGCGCGGCTTTCCGGTCGAAGGATCGCGCGTGGTCCAGAAGGCCGACGCGGCCGGGCCGACGGCCACCGCTACGCGGAGCGCTCCCGTCGGCGCGATGTCCACGGGGCCTTCGGCCTTTGCAACGGTGATCGCAAAGGCCAGACTCAACGTGGCGATCACAGCATGCCGCAACATGAGCACCTCCCGACGCGATACTTGGCTGCAGGGATCGGTTAAACGATCTTGATCGACATATCAGGCAGGCCCTCGAGCTTGCACAGCAGCACGTCGCCCTTCACCACCGGGCCGACATTCTCTGGCGTGCCGGAATAGATGATGTCGCCAGCTTTCAGCTCGAACGCTTCGGAGAGCTTTGCGATCTGCTCGGCAACGCTCCAGATCATCTTGCTGAGATCCGAGTTCTGTTTCACCGTGCCATTGATCGCCAGCGAAATGGCGCCCTTCTCGAAATGGCCGGTCTTGCTGGCCGGATGGATCGGCCCGATCACCGCGGCGTGGTCAAAGCTCTTGCCGATCTCCCAGGGCTTCTTTTCCGCGGCCATGCCGTTCTGGAGATCGCGCCGGGTCATGTCGAGGCCGAGCGCGTAGCCATAGACGTGATCGAGCGCCTTGTCGGCCGGGATGTTGGTGCCTCCCGATTTCAGCGCGGCGACCAGTTCGACCTCGTGATGATAGTTCTTGGTCAGCGACGGATAGGGATGGTCGGCGACCTCGCCCACCGCAACGTTCTGGATAGCATCCGTCGGCTTCTGGAAGAAGAACGGCGGCTCGCGGTTCGGATCCGAGCCCCGCTCGATCGCGTGCGCGGCATAGTTGCGGCCGATGCAGTAGATGCGGCGGACCTGGAACACCTGGGTCTCGCCGACGATCGGGATCGCGACCATCGGCACCGGGAAGATCGGCTTGGGTGCGGCCTGCGCCGCAGCCGGCGCCGCCTCAGTAAGGCCTGCCGCTGTCATCGCGGCCGCGGCAGTGAGCACGCTGCGTCGCGTGGTTTTTGTCATGGCTTCACTCCCTGATATTTGCCGTTTCTTGTCGAACGGTAGTCTTAGAGCCAAATGCAGGGCGGGCCAATGGCCCGCCCTGTGCATCTTAAGTCGCGACGCGATCGAAGAACGCGCGAACTTTTTGCGCGCAGACGTCCGGGTCAGTCGCGGCGACGTGATAGGAATCGCCCGGCAGCACTTCCAGCTTCGAGCCCAGAATCGTTTCCTGCCATGCCTTCACGGAGGCGACGTCGCCAAGACCGGAGCCGGTCGTGGTGATCACCAGCGTCGGACGCTTGATGGACGGAAGTTCGCCGGTGACGTCGACCGTCGGCACCATCTGTAGGAATGCCTCCAGCGTCGAAGCCTTGGTCTTCGACATCAGCTTGATCCACCAGTCCAGCGCCGGCGGCGGCAGCGAGGAGCCGAGGCGGCCGGCCGTGGTCTCGCGCACCCAGGGCTCGACGCCCTGCTCGCGGATCTGCTTGCGCCAGGTCGGCGCCCGCTCGTTGAACGAGGTGAGCGAGGCCGGCGCACCGACCGCGGCGACTGCGATCACGCGATCCGGGTGTTTTGCGGTCAGGTGCATCGCCAGCGTGCCGCCGATCTTGCCGCCAACCAGGAAAACGCGATCGAGCTTCAGCACGTCCAGCATCCGGATGATGTCGTCGCCAAGGCCTGCGAAGCGGTAAACGTAGTCGCCCTGCATCGGTGTCGAATCGCCATAGCCGCGCAGGTCAGGCCGCACCACCAGATGATGCGTGGCGAAATACGGCACCCAGCGCCGGAACGCCTCGCCGCTCTCGGCGAGCCCGTGCAGCATCACGACCGGCGGTTTGACGTCCCATGGCAGCAGATAATCGTCGATGCGAACCGCAAGCTCGCAATCCTCGCTGACACCGATCTTCCGCAGTTCGCTAGCCATTAGATACACCTCGTTCCACCGCCATCGACATTGATGCAGGTACCAGTAATGAAGGACGCGCGGTCTGAACAGAGGAACGCGACGATGCCGGACACCTCGTGCGGCTGCCCGACGCGGCCGAGCGGAACCGAGGCGATCGCCGCAGCATTGGTCGCGCCCTGATCCTGGCCCGAGATCGCCGCACCTTGAGAGATGAGGCTGTCCCAGCGGTCGGTCTGCACCGGTCCGGGATTGACGCCGGTGACCAGCACATTGTCCGGCGCGCATTCCTCGGCGAGCGCCAGCGTGAAGTTCAGCAGCGCGGCATTGACCGCGCCGCCCGCCATATAGGCCGCGCGCGGCTGGTGGCCGCTGCGGCCGATGATGTTGATGACGCGGCCCCAGCGGCGGTCGCGCATTTCCGGCAGGACATTGCGCGCACAGCGCATGTAGCCAAGCAGCTTCAGCTCGATCGACTTGGCCCAGGTCGCATCCGGCGTCTCCGCGATCCGGCCCATCGGCGAGGCGCCGGCGTTGTTGACGAGGATATCGATGCGGCCGAAGGCCTCGCGCGCGGTGGTCATTGCACGGGCGATGTCGTCAGGCTTGGTCATGTCGCCGGCACAGGCAATCACGCGCCGGCCGGTGTCCCGCGACATCTCTTGCGCCGCCGCCGCAAGCCGCTCGGCGTCGCGCGCGACGATGACGACATGCGCCTGCTCGCGCGCGAGTTCGGCGGCAATGGCACGACCGATGCCGACGCTGCCGCCGGTCACGACGGCAACCTTGCCGCCCAGGTTCAGATCCATGACGCTACCCTAACTCGCTAATCGACCGTGGCGCCGGAGGCCTTGACGAGCTTGCCCCATTTTGCGGTTTCTTCCGTCATGAACTGACCGAATGTGTCGCCGAAAACGGTGCCGGGCTCGGCCCCGAGTTCAGCGAGCCGCTTCTTGACATCCGGCATCTTCAGAATGGTCTCGAGCTCGCCGCTCAGCTTGGCGAGCGCGGGCGCAGGCGTCTTGGCCGGCGCCACCAGTCCGAACCAGGACGAAGCCTCGAAGCCGGGAATGGTGTCGGCCACGGTCGGCACGTCGGGCAGTGCTTCCGCACGCTTGGTACCGGCAACCGCGATCGCATTGATGGCCTTGCCCTGCACCTGCGGCAGCACCGCGGGCATGTTGTCGAACATGAAGGGGATCTGGCCCGCGAGCAGGTCGTTCATCGCCGGCGCCGCGCCACGATAGGGCACGTGGACGATGTCGACGCCGGCCATGCTCTTGAGCAATTCGCCCGCCAAATGATTCGTCGAGCCGATGCCGGACGAGCCGAAATTCAGCGAGCCCGGCTTGGCCTTGGCCAGCGCGATCAGTTCGCCGACGTTCTTCGCCTGCACCGACGGATTGACAACCAGCACGATCGGCACCGAGGCGATCAGCGCCACCGGCGCAAAGGCTTTTGCAGGATCGAACGGCAGCTTCTTGTAGAGCGAGCCGTTGATCGTCAGCGGAGGCGGCGCGGTCAGCAGCAAGGTGTAGCCGTCGGGCTCTGCGCTCGCGACCGTCTCGGCACCGATATTGCCACCGGCGCCGCCGCGGTTCTCAACGAGGAAGGTCTGGCCGTTCCGCTCAGTCAGCTTCTGCGCGACGATGCGGGCGATGATGTCGTTGGACCCGCCGGCCGGGAACGGCACGATGATCTTGACGGGTCGGGAGGGATAATCCTGCGCTACCGCGAAGCCGGAGAACAGAACGGCCGCACAGGCGGCCACAAAGGTGCGTCGCATAACCCCGCGCATGGGCACTTCCTTGATGTTTGTCTTGTTGTTGATTGATTCATCACGCCGTCAGCAATGGCCTCAACTTGCCGACGTCGTCAAGCCGTTCGAGATGACCAATCTGGTCGATCAGCTTCTCGGCCCTGTCACTGCCCAATACCGGTGCAATCAGATCCCGCGTCTTGGCCGCCACGGCTTCCGTACTCAGCGGATTCTCCTTGGTGCCCGGCGGATATTTCGTGAAGTGCTCGACCTTCTTGCCATCGGTCAATGTCACTTCGACGACAGCGCCGCGCGGCGCTACCGGGTCCATCAGTGCCTTGTCGTCGGCCAGCGTCACCTTGGCGCGCTGTTCGAGGATCTTGGGGTCGTGCATCAGCGCGACGTCGTGACTGTCGTTGAACGACACGGCGCCCTTGACCAGCGCGACAGCCACGAGATGCTGGCAGTTGACGTCTGGCATCGCGCTCTCGCCCACAATTCCCATCGCATCGGTCGGCAGCTTGACCAGGATGCTACGCACGTTGTCTGGCGCGAGGCTGTGCTGCTTGCGCAGCGTCAACATCGCATCCAGCGGCGACTGGATGGGATAGCCGACCGAAAATGTCTTGATTGCGGTCTCCGTGACGTAGAAGCGACTGCCAAGCTCTTTCACCATCTCTTCCGGCTTCGGATCGCTCGACAGTGCAATGAAGAGATTATGCGTGCCGTCGAGCACGTCGTCGACGCCTGTTAAGCCATTCTTCACCATGTCGACGGCCATCACGCCGTTGCGTGCGCCCATGCCGGCGAAGTCGAAGGCCTTCTCGATATGGTCCTTGTCCTTGACCCAGCTCCAGAGGCCGGACACCTGCTGCGACGAATAGGAGATCGCGTAGCGCGTCCCCTTCTCGTCGAGCTGAGCCAGCGATGCGGCGGCGCCGAGCGCGCCAAATGTCGACGACGTTCCCTCCGCGCTCCGATGCGAGCCGCGCACGAGATCCGGGCCCAGCGCCATCAGCAGCCGGCAGGTCAGGTCGTAGCCGAGCGTAACGGCGCGAATGAAATCCTGTCCGCTGCGATGCTCGCGCTCGCCAATCGCGAGTGCAGCCGGCACGACCGAACACCCAGGATGCGCCTTGGTGACGGGCTCGAAATCGTCGGTCTCGTCGGCATGCGCACACATCGCGTTGGCCAATGCCGCGTTGACCGCCGTGGTGCGGAAATCGGAACCGATCACGGATGCCTGCTCATCACCGCCGAGCGTGCGAATATATTTCAATGCCATCTCGCCCGGCCGCATGCGTGAGCCCGACACCATCGCACCGAGCGTATCGAGAATGCGATGCTTGCATTCGAGCAGCACCTGCTCCGGCAGCTCCTGGTCGCGCGCGGCGACCATGTAGCGGGCGAGACGCTCGGTGACACCTGGGCTCGCCGCGAGAGCCGCACGACCGCCGGTCGCGGCCAAGGCGGCAACCGAACCGGCGGACTGCAGGAAACGGCGGCGTGACGGCATGCTGTTCTCCTCCGCGGTCAGGTTGCGACCGACATCCTTGCGATCTCCGCCGCGTTCGGCAAGTTCTCGACATTCCAGCAGGCGTCCATCACGCGCCGGATCGTCGCACCAGGGATGATACCCTCGGCAAGGTCCGAGAACTTGGTTTCGAGCTGCTTGTCGGTCATCGGCACCTCGACGCTGCCGATCGCATGCTCGATGTAGCGGTTGAGCTTGCGGCCGTCCTTCAGCATGATGGTGAGATCGACCTGCTCCGGCTTGATGCCTGATGTTATGACCGGGTTCACCTTGCCGCGCAGCGCGACGACGGTCGGATCGGTCACGGCCCGGTCGCTGAACTGCTTCTCGCCGCCGGCGCCCTCGACGATGGCGACCGCGACCGCGTGATAGATGCTGAACTTGCCTTCGAGGCCCGCCTTCGGCGTCTTCTTGCCGGTGAGCTCCAGCACCAGCGGATGGACCTTGAGGTCGACGCGCTCGATCTGGTCCGCAGTCACCTTGCTCTCGTTGCGGAGCTGGATCGCGGCGTCGATCGCCGGGTGCATGACGATGCCGCAGGCGAATGGCTTGTAGGTATTGAGCGCGGCCTCATAGCGTTTGCCGAGGTCGCCCAGGATCTCGTTGTAGTCCTGCTTGGTGCTGATCGTGTTGGCCCACCCGCGCTTGGCCTCGATCATGGCGTCGGACGAGGTAAAATTCTTCGAGGCCAGGATCGCCGCAAAAATGCCGCTTGATGCGGCACGGCCTGGATTGAAGCTCTTGTTCATCGAGCCGAAGGACTCGCGCAGGCCCACCGGCTGCGAGGCGGCAAGGCCGAGCGCCCATGTCATCTGCTGCTCGTTCAGCTTCAACAGCTTGCCGACGGCCGCGGCCGAGCCGAACACACCGGCGGTGCCGGTGATGTGCCAGCCGACATCGTAGTGGTTCGGATAGACCGAGTTGCCGATCCGGCACTCGGTCTCGACGCCGAGCACCAGCGCGTTCAGGAATTCCTTGCCCGATACCGGCTGCATTTCCGACAGCGCGAGAATGGCCGAGGCCACGGGACCGGCAGGATGGATGATCGTCTTCAGGTGGGTGTCGTCATAGTCGAAGATATGGCTCGACACACCGTTGATGAAGGCCGCGTTCATGATGTCGAACCGCTCGCGCCGCCCGAACAGCGAGGCCTGCTGCGGCCCGGAGAACGGACCGAGCGCGGAGACCGCGATATCGACCGTCTCGTGATGCGATCCGCCAATGGCGACGCCGACCCAGTTCAGCAGCGTGCGCACGCCTTCCTTGCGTACATTGGCCGGCAGGTCGTCATAACTCGCGGTCACGAGATAATGCGCCAGCGCACGCGTCACCTCCTTGGGTGGCGCTGCTGCGGGAGCTGCGGTGGGTGCCTGCGCGAATGCCGCGTTGGCGCCGACAGTTGCGAGCGGCAGCGCGGCCGCCGCCTGGAGCAGGGTCCTGCGATCAGTTTGCATGGGCAGCCTCCTTGACCTTGATCGATACCAGTTGCGCTGCAAGGCGGACCGCGCTTTCGAGCGCGCCGGTCTTGGCGACGCCCGTGCCGACGATGTCGAACGCGGTGCCATGCGATGGCGTGGTGAAGACGGTCTCGAGACCCGCGGTGACGGTGACGCCGCGGTTGAAGCCGCGCAGCTTGGTCGCGATCTGGCCCTGGTCGTGATACATCGCGACTACGCTGTCGAATTCGCCGGCGAAGGCGCGGATATAGACGGTGTCGGCGGGATAAGGCCCGGTGCAGGCGATGCCGGTCTTCGCGGCGGCCTCGACCGTCGGGCGGATCATCTCGATCTCGTCGCGGCCGAACAGGCCATTCTCGCCGGCATGCGGATTGAGGGCGGCGACCGCGATGCGCGGCTTGGCGACGCCGGCCTTGCGCATCATGCGGTCGACCAGTTCGATCGAGTCGGTGATGCTCGCCGGATTGATGCCGTCGAGCGCCTCGCGCAGCGACTGATGCCCGGTCACGCGCGACATCCATTGCCCGTCGAGCACGTTCATCTCGGAGAAATAGGTCTTATGCCCGAGCAGGCTTGCGAACATCTTGTGCTCGTCGGGGAACTTCCATCCGCCGTCGAACATCGCGCGCTTGTTGAGCGGCGCAAACGTGATCGCGTCGACCTCGCCCGCCTTGGCGAAATCGATCGCACGCGACAGCGTCTCGCCGGTCAGCCGGCCCGATTCCGCGCTGGCCTTGCCGATCGGGAATTTGCCGGGATCGGTGTTGCCGAGGTCGACGAGCTGCACGGCGCCGCGGCCCCAGTTGGCCGCCTTGGGCGAGGCAATCCGCTCGACCTTCAGCTTCACGCCGGCATGCGCCATGCCCATCTCGAGCACGCGGGCATCGCCGACGACGACGAGACGGGCCGCATCCGCGAGCCGGTCATCGGACAGAATGCGCGCGACCTGTTCGGGGCCGATGCCAGTGCAATCGCCGGGGGTGAGCGCGATGACGGGCAGTTCTTTGGTGCTGGTAGCCATGATAGAAACCTTGAGTCCTTACTTCACTTCTTGGATTTGATCGGCGGACTGAGCCCAGTCCTCGCGGTTGAATTCCCCATCCCATTTCGCGACCACGACGGCGGCGACGGCATTGCCGATGGTGTTGGTGATGGCGCGCGCCAGCGACATGAAGCGGTCGATGCCGAGCAGCAGCGCCAGTCCCTCCGCCGGCAACCCCGCGGCGATCACCGTCGCGGCGAGTGCGGCGAAAGCGCCGCCGGTAACGCCCGCGGCGCCTTTGCTGGTGAACAGCATCACCACGAACAGGCTCAATTGCTGGCCGGCCGACAATTCGATGCCGTAGACCTGGGCGACGAACATCGTGGAGAGCGGCAGCGTCAGCGCGACACCATCGAGATTGAAGGAATAGCCGGAGGGAATGACGAGGCCAGCGACTGCCCGCCCCACACCCGCCCTCGGCAGCTTCTCCATCATGCCGGGGATGGCAGTCTCCGACGAGGAGGTGCCGAGCACGACGAGCAGCTCGTTGCGCAAGAGGCGCAACAGGTCCATCAGGCGGATACCGGCGAGACGGCAGATCACGTTGAGAATGACGAAGATGAAGAACGCCATCATCGCCCAGGCGGTGCCGACCAATAGCGCCAGCGCATAGAGCGTGGCGGCGCCGAACTTCGCCACGGTGAAAGCCATGGCACCAAAGGCGCCGATCGGCGCCAAGGCCACCACGACATGCACGACGCTGAAGACGAGTTCGGTGATCCGCTCAAGGCCCGTCCGCAGCGGCGCTGCCTTTTCGCCGAGCAGCAGCAAGCCGATACCGCACAGAAGCGCGAGCACGAGAACCTGGAGCACGTCGCCGGCCGCGAACGCGCCGACAAAACTCTCCGGGATCATGTGCTGGATGTAGGCTGACAACGACCCGACATGGGCCTGCGAATAGCGCGCGACGGTCTCCGCCTGCTGCGCCGTGGCATGCGCCACGCCCGCGCCGGGCTGCACCCAGCGCACCACCACAAAACTGATCAACAGGCAGACGGTCGTCACCGCCTCGAAATAGGCAAAGGCCTTGAGGCCGATGCGGCCCACCGCCTTCATGTCGCCGACCTGCGCGATGCCGGTGACCACCACCAGGAAGATCAGCGGCGCGATCGTCATCTTGATCAGCGAGATGAAGGCATCGCCGAGCGGCTTGAATTCGACGGCGACGGTCGGAAGCAGGAATCCGAACAGTGCGCCGAGCGCGGCGCCGGCGACGACGAGGACATATTGCTCGCGCCAGAGCGGCTTGCGGCGGCGTTCGGAAACCGGGCGCGACATCGGCTCAGTCGATATGGGCTCAGACAGCGGCGTTGCGGCGATCTGCAATTTGCTTCCTCCAACGGCATCGTCGCGCCATGCGAAGGTGGCGCTTTGTTCTTGTCTTGCGATGCCGTTTACATTGGACCAGCGGCGTGTCAGGCGCTAATGCCGTATCGGTATGATTTGAGGACAAAACCGCATCATGGACCTGGTCTGGCTGGAGGATTTCCTTGCCATCGCTGAGGAAGGCGGGTTCTCGCGCGCCGCCCAGCGACGGCATGTGACCCAGCCGGCGCTGAGCCGCCGCATCAGGTCGCTCGAGGAGTGGCTGGGCACGCCGCTGTTCGAACGTTCGACCCACACGATCACGCTGACGCCGGCCGGCGAGAGTTTTCGCCCCGTCGCGGAGGACGTGCTGCGCCGGGTCCTGGTCGGACGCGAGGAAGCGCTCGAAGTGGCGCGGCTGAAGGCCGAGACCATCACCTTTGCCGCCACGCATTCACTGTCGCAGACCTTCTTTCCGGAATGGATTCGCAACTCCGACAGCGCGCGGGCCGACTCGGCCGTGCAGCTCGTCGCTTCGAATTTCGCCGGCTGCGAGAAGCTACTTCTGGACGCGCAGGCGCATTTCATGCTGGCGCACTACCATCCGACGCTGGTGAGCCGGCTCGACATGGACCGCTTCCAGCGCGTCGATCTCGCGACCGACGTGCTGATCCCGATCAGCGCGCCGGCTGCAAAACCGGGCCGCGGTGGACGCAGCAGCAAAAAGGCACAGCCTCGTTACGCGCTGCCCGGCGCATCGGGCGCGCCGCTGCCCTATCTCGCCTATCACCCCGGCTCGGGCGTGGGGCGGCTCGTCACCTCGTTCCTGGCCGCGAAGGATTCGACGGCGTGGTTAGCGCCCGGCTTCGCCGCGCCGGTCATGCTGCTGGTCGACATGGCGCGCGAAGGGCGCGGCGTGACGTGGGCTCCGATGAGCCTCGTCCGCGCCGATCTCGACAGCGGCCGCCTGTTGCGCGCCGGCGGTGCGGATTGGGACATTCCGATCAGCGTCTCGCTGTTCCGCACGCGGGCCCGCATGACCCGGGCGGCCGAGAATTTCTGGAATTCGGTGCGCAAGGGCCGGCCGGGAGGGAAATCCATCGCCGCTGCGCCGCGGACCAGATGACCGTGTCGCGGATCAAGTCGGCCTTCGGGCTGCTTCGGCCGCAGATGCTGCTGATGAGCCTGCTCGCTGCCACAACGTTAGACGCGGCGCACGCCGGCGGCGCCTCCATCGCACCCGCCGAGCTGAAGGCGATCGGGACGATCGATGCGCGCTTTCAATCCTACAATATCGAAATGGTGGAGGTGACCGGCGGCCGGTTCTGGAAACCTTATCCGCAAACAATGCGCACGCTCGATGAGCGGGATCGTTACGGCGAGAGGCCGCCGATCAATCTTGCCAATGCGCGGCTGCGCAAGCTCGCCGCCGCTTTGGCGCCGGCCTATCTGCGCGTGAGCGGCACCTGGGCCAATGCGACGTTCTTTGCCGACACGAACCATGCGCCGGCCAAGCCCCCGCCGGGATTCAATGACGTGCTCAGCCGCAACCGATGGCGCGACGTCATCGACTTTGCGCGCGCAGTCGACGCGGAGATCGTCACGTCCTTCGCGATCAGTCCGGGCAGCCGCGATGCGGATGGCGCGTGGAAGACCGATCAGGCGCAGCGCCTGATCGACACGACGCGTTCGCTGGGTGGCCACATCGCGGCGGTGGAATTCATGAACGAGCCGACGCTTGCGGCGACGAACGGCGCGCCGCCGGGATATGATGCGGCCGCCTATGGCCGGGACTTCAGGATCTTTCGCGAATGGATGCAACGCGCGGCGCCCGAGACGCTGATCGTCGGTCCGGGTTCAACCGGCGACGCGCCGTCGCCATCCGGGTCGGGCATCACCACGCGCGATCTGCTCGCCGCATCCGCCCCCGGCATCGATCGCTTCTCCTATCATCACTACAACACGCTCTCGCCGCGCTGCGGCGGCCGCGACGATCCGGCGCAGACGCTCTCCTCGGACTGGCTGGCACGCACCGACGCGACGTTCGCGACCTACCGCGCCCTGCGCGACGCATTCGAGCCGGGCAAGCCGATCTGGCTGACGGAGACGGCAAACGCCGCCTGCGGCGGCAATCCATCGGACAAGACGTTTCTCGACACCTTTCGCTATCTCGACCAGCACGGACGCCTCGCAAGGGCCGGCGTCCAGGTGGTGATGCACAACACGCTGGCTGCCAGCGACTACGGCCTGCTCGACGAGGGAACGTTTCGTCCGCGGCCGAACTACTGGGCTGCGCTGCTCTGGCATCGGCTGATGGGAACGATCGTGCTCGACGCGAACCCGGTCGCCGCGCCAGATCTCCATCTCTACGCGCATTGCCATCCGGGCATGCGGGGCGCCGTGTCCGTGCTCGCAATCAACGCATCGCGGCATGCATCATCGACCCTGACGCTGTCACACCCCGCCGAGCGTTACACGATACATGCGAGGCGGCTGCAAGACGCGACAGTTCAGCTGAACGGCAAGACGCTCGCGCTGAGTGCCGACGACGAACTGCCCCGACTTGAGCCGCGCGCAACACCTGCGGGAGCGATCCGGCTGGTGCCGGCGACCGTCACCTTCCTGGCGTTTCCGGACGCAGCAAACCCCGCCTGCCGGTGACCGCGCCTACGACTTCAGCGCGTCGCGCGCCGTCTCCGGCGCCATCAGCGTCGCGATGATCGTGATGACCGACAGCGCGATGATGTAGACCGACACCGGCCAGTAGGCGCCGGCCCATGCGAGGAGCGCGGTCGCAATCAGCGGCGAGAAGCCGCCGCTGAGCGCGGCCGCGACGTTGGCGCCGAGCGATGCGCCGCTGTAGCGCACCTGGGTGCGGAACAGTTCCGGCATGAACGCCGCCTTCGGCCCGAACAGCAGCGCGTGCGTCAGCGTCATCGTGACGACGAGCGCGAACGTGATCAGCGCCGGCTCCCTGGTGTCGAGGAACCAGAACAGCGGAAACGCCAGCGCCACCGAGAACACCCCGCCGGCGAGATACAGCGCCCTGCGGCCGAAGATATCGGAGAGCCAGCCGGCGAGCGGCAGCGTCGCGAACTCGACGAGCGCGGCATAGACCACCGCGTTCAGGATCACCTGGCGAGGCAGGCCGAGTTTCGTCGTCGCGTAGACCACGGTGAAGACGGTGAGGAGATAGGCGAGCCCGACCTCCGACACCGTGATGCCGATCGCGAGCAGAAAACTGCGCCAGTCGCGGCGCAGCACCTCCAGCACCGGCTGCGCCAGCACTTCCTTGCGCTCGACGACTTCCTTGAAATGCGGCGTTTCCGCGAGCTTGAGCCGCACGATGAAGCCGACGCCGACGAGCAGGATGCTGATCAGGAACGGCACGCGCCAGCCCCAACTCAAAAAGTCGGCCTCGGGCAGTTGCGTCATCAGGGCGAAGATACCGGTCGAAGCGGCGACGCCGACCGGAAAGCCGATCTGCACCAGACTGCCGTAGAAGCCGCGCCGATCACCGGCGTGCTCGATCACCATCACGACCGCGCCGCTCCATTCGCCCCCGAGCCCAATGCCCTGGACGAAGCGCAGGATGATGAGCAGGATCGGCGCCCAGACGCCGATCTGGCTGTAAGTCGGCAGGCAGCCGATCAGGAAGGTGCCGAGCCCCATCGCGATCATGGTCGCGACCAGCATGGTCTTGCGGCCGAGCCGGTCGCCGTAATGCCCGATGATCGCGCCGCCGATCGGACGCGCCACGAAGCCGACCGCATAGGTCGAGAACGCCACCAGCGTTCCGACGAAGGGATCGAAGCTCGGAAAGAACAGCTTGTTGAAGACCAGCGCAGCTGCCGTGCCGTAGATCAGGAAATCGTACCACTCGATCGCGGTGCCGAGCGCGCTTGCCCACACCACATGCGCCGTCGTCGATCTCTCCGCGGCCGCGGAGACCCCCGTTGCTGCCGTCATGCCCTGCCCCAAAGATTCCTGACGGCATCATGGCCAATCGCGATGGCGGTTGCAACCTGCGGAGGTGTGATCTCTGTGCGAGATTACGATGCGAGATTTTTGCGCGTCGCTGCTCCCGCACTCCGTCATTGCGAGGAGCTCTTGCGACGAAGCAATCCAGGCTGCCTCCGCGGAGAAAGTCTGGATTGCTTCGCTGCGCTCGCAATGACGGGTGTGGCGGCAGTTGCGCGCACGCCTCCGGCAATGTCTCCCGGGCGACCATGGAACTCATCGCCCCCATTATTCGCCATTGACAAACTCATTCGCCAATATCTAATTTACCCCCCACAATAACCAGCCGCGCCAAGCGGCCAATAAGAGAGGGATCGACGATGAGAGGGCTTTTGGCCTGCACCTTGCTCGCGGCCATGACTTCGGCTGCCATGACCACGGCGGCGCGCGCGCAAGTCTCCGACGACGCGGTGCGGATCGGCGTGCTGACGGATCTGTCGAGCTGGGGCCGTGACAACAGCGGGCCGGGGTCGGTCGAGGCGGCCAAGATGGCGGTCGAGGAGTTCGGGCCGACCGTGCTCGGCAAGCCGATCGAGATCATCAGCGCCGACCACCAGATGAAGACCGATGTCGGTGTGCAGATCGTGCGCGGCTGGTTCGACAACGGCAAGGTCGACGCCGTCGTCGACATCCCCAACTCCGGCATCGCGATCGCCGTGCACAACATGGTGCGCGAACGCAACAAGATCGCGCTGCTCTCCGGCCCCGGGGCGAGCTCACTGACCGACGAGCTGTGCAGCCCGAACACCGTGCACTTCACCTACGATACCTACGCGCTGTCCAAGGTGACGGCCTCCGCCGTGATCAAGGAAGGCGGCAAGTCCTGGTACTTCATCACCGCGGACTATGCCTTCGGCCAGCAGCTCGAAAAGGACGCCACGCGGTTCATCAACGAGATGGGCGGCAAGGTGCTGGGCGGCGTGAAGCATCCGACCAACACAGCCGACTTCTCCTCCTTTGCGCTCCAGGCGCAGAGTTCGAAGGCCGACGTGGTGGCGTTCGCCAATGCCGGCCAGGACACCGACAACGCCATCAAGCAGTCCGGCGAGTTCGGCCTGGTGCAGGGCGGCCAGAAGCTGGTCGGTCTCCTGATGTTCGACACCGACGTGCATGCGGTCGGCCTGAAGGCCGCGCAGGGCACCTACATGACAACGGCGTCCTACTGGAACATGGACGAGGCGACCCGCGCCTGGTCGAAGAAATTCTACGAGCGCACCAAGGTGATGCCGACCATGATCCAGACCGGCGTCTACGGTTCGGTGCTGCATTATCTGAAGGGCATCAAGGCCGCCGGCACCGACGATCCCGCCAAGGTGATGGCCAAGATGCGCGAGCTGCCGATCGAGGATACCTTCGTCCATGGCGGCAAATTGCGCGAGGACGGCCGCGTGATCCGCGACATGTATCTCGCCAAGGTGAAATCGCCCGAGCAGTCCAAGGAGCCGTGGGACTATCTGGAGATCGTCAAGACCGTGAAGGGCGAGGACGCCTTCCGCCCGGTCTCCGAATCCAAATGTCCGCTGCTGAAGAAATGAGGCCCGCATGACCGGCAACGAGCGCAACGCAATTGAGACTTACGAGTGCGATGTGCTCGTGGCCGGATCGGGGGCCTCCGGCATGTCGGCCGCGATCACCGCGGGTTATCGCGGCCTCGACGTGCTGATCGTCGAGAAGGAGCCGCGCTTCGGCGGCACCACCGCCCGCTCCGGCGGCTGGCTCTGGATCCCCGGTACGTCGCTGGCGAAGGCCTACGGCATCGAGGAGGCGCCGGAGCAGGCCCGCACGTACTTGCGCCATGAGGCCGGCAACAACTTCGATGCCGCGCGGGTCGATGCATTCCTGAGTGCGGGTCCGGAGGCGGTCGATTTCTTCACCACCAAGACCGCGCTGCGCTTCGACATGCCGCTGGTGTTTCCCGACTATCACGCCGAAGCGCCGGGCGGCGCGCAGGGCGGCCGCTCCATGGTGACGCGCCCGTTCGACGGCCGCGAGCTCGGTAACCAGATCAAGACGCTGGGTATGCCGCTTCCCGAGCTGACCGTGTTCGGCATGATGCTCGGCTCCGGCAAGGAGATCATCCATTTCATGCGGGTGACGAAGTCGCTGACCTCGGCGGTATACGTCGCCAAGCGCCTGTCACGGCACCTGATGGACGTGCTGCGCTATGGCCGCGGCATGACCTTGACCAACGGCAACGCGCTGGCCGGTCGCCTCGCGAAATCCGCACAGGATCTGAAGATTCCGATGTGGCTGTCCTCGCCGGTGCGCGAGCTGACGGTCGAGAACGGCGCGGTCACGGGTGCCATTGTGACTCGCGAAGGACGCGAGATCCGCATTCGCGCGCGCCAAGGCGTCGTTCTCGCTTGCGGCGGCTTCCCCCATGACGTCGCCCGGCGCAAAAAAATGTTTCCGCATGCGCCGACCGGCAACGAGCACTATTCGCCGGGCCCCACCGGCAACACCGGCGACGGCCTGCGCCTTGCAGAAAGCGCCGGCGGTCACGTCGAGGATCGTCTGCCGAACGCGGCGGCCTGGGTGCCGGTGTCGGTGACCAAACGCAAGGATGGTTCGAGCGGCGTGATGCCGCATTTCATCGACCGCGCCAAACCCGGCGTGATCGCGGTGATGCGGGACGGCAAGCGCTTTGCCAATGAGGGCAATTCCTATCACGACTTCGTCCAGGCCATGATCAAGGCCGCCAAGCCCGGCGAGGAGATCGCCGCATATCTCGTCTGCGATCACCCGACGCTGCGCAAATACGGCCTCGGCTGCGTGCCGCCGTTCCCGATGCCGCTCGGTCATCACCTCGATACCGGCTATCTCATGCGCGGCGACACGCTGGAGGCGCTCGCGGCAAAGGCCGGCATCGATGCGACGGCGTTCACCGAGACGGTCAGGCGGTTCAACGCGACTGCGCCGCAAGGGCACGACGCCGCCTTCGGCAAAGGTTCAAAAGCCTATAACCGCTACCAGGGCGACGCCATGCACGGCCCCAATCCCTGCATCGCGCCGATCGAGAATGGCCCGTTCTACGCCATCAAGATGGTGGTCGGCGATCTCGGCACCTATGCCGGCATCGTCACCGACGAGAACGCGCGGGCGCTCGATGCCGAGGGACGGGTGATTCCCGGACTCTATGCCGCCGGCAACGACATGGCGAGCATCATGGGCGGCAACTATCCGGGCGCCGGCATCACGCTTGGGCCGGCGCTGACCTTCGGCTACATTGCCGGCCGTCATCTCGCCGACAGCGCCGCCAAGCGCAACGCGGCGTAAGCCACGCGCCAGGAGACGCATGAAGAGAGAAAGCCGCGGCATCCAGTCGATCGAGGTCGGCGGAGAATTGCTTCGTGCGCTCGCGAGATGCGGCGAACCGATGATGCTGCGCGATCTCGCGCGCGAGGCCGGCATGACGCCGGCCAAGGCGCATCCCTATCTCGCCAGCTTCTCCCGCATCGGGCTGATCGAGCAGGACGAGACCACCGGCCGCTACGAGATCGGCGCGCTGGCGCTGGAGCTCGGCCTGATCAGCCTGCGCCGGCTCTCCGGCGTGCGGATCGCGCGTCCGAAGATCGCAGCGCTCGCAAGTCAGATCGGACATGCGGTCTCGCTGGCGGTCTGGGGCACGCACGGTCCGACCGTGGTGCAGCTGGAGGAGCCCGGTCAGCCCGTTCACATCGTGATGCGCGCCGGCTCGGTGATGGCGCTATTGGAAACGGCTACAGGCCGGGCGTTCGCTGCCTTCCTGCCGGAGAAGACGATCAACGCTGCGCTCGAAAGCGGCCTCGACCGCCACGGCGTCGGGTACAATCCGAAGCGCGCCGTGAAGGGCGCGAAGGTCGCCGAGATGCTCACGGAGGTCCGAAAACACGGACTCGCCCGCGCGCTCGGCGATCCCCTTCCCGGCGTCAACGCATTCTCGGCGCCGGTGTTCGACCATTCCGGCCATGTCGCGCTGGTGATCACCGCGATGGGGCCGGAAGGCACGTTTGATGCGCGCTGGGACAGCCCGATCGCCCATGCCCTGCGCGACTGCGCCGGCGGGATCTCGAAGCGGCTCGGCTACGGGATGACCATCGCGGCGGAGTGAGGCCTGTTAGGCCGGCGACACGCGCACCTCCTCCGCGGAGATCGATCCGCTGTCGACGACGAGCGCGACGGCGCCGCTGGTCAATGGGAGATCGCCCGTGTCCTGAACGCTGAAGAGTTTTTTACCATCGACATGGGCTTCGATGTCGGTTCCGGCCACGCGCAGCTCAATCCGATATCTCCGGTCGAGCTGCCAGTCGAAGCGTTCGCTGGCGAGCACAAGTTCGTCATGCACGCGCTTGACCAAACGGACGCGGCCGCCCTCGGCACGGTCGAACATCAGCGCGTAATAGCGCTCGCGTCCCTGCACCCGCGCCGCGAGGCCCCAGGCGTTCGCCAGCAGCGGCATGATCTCGGACGTTACGCGATAATCCTTCCAGTCGCGCGTACCTTGCGCGATGAAGCCGAGCCCGTCGCCATTGGTAACGCGCAGGCCCTCCCAGCGGGTCTGGAACTGGCTGACATTGTTGACCCAGGCGTGCTTCCACATCGTGCTCAGATTGTTGTCCGGCCGCTTCAGCACGGTGTCAGGCGCGCCACCCCAGGTCAGATAGTCGAGATAGAGCGTGCCATCGACGCCGAGCGGATCGCGCGTTTCGATCTCCACCCCGATCTCGAAGATCGGATAGGCATGGGTCTCCGGCACCTCCCAGCTCAGCACGGCGTGACAGCCGCCGGTCAGCTCATGCGCATCGCCGTAGATCTGGATCAGCTCATCGTGCTCGTCATAGATGCTGGAAAACAGTCGCACCGCCACGGTGCCGCTATCCGCTTCCGATTCAATCCGGCACTCCACCCGTTGCCCCGAATACAGCGTCGGACAGGCCACAAGCTGGTAGGTCGGCATCGTAAACACCTCCTTGTCGAAGAAGGTGGGGCTCGCAACGCGTGCCACGCGTCCGGGCGCCAGACGGCGGAAGTCGATCGCCAGACTCCGCTCCCCAGTGCGGCTGTGGCCGGCGACATTGCTGAGCTCGACCTCGTGGAGCCGTGCGGGCGAGCCGCCCTTCACGTGGAAGCCCTGCAGGCTGCCCGGAAAGTTGAAGTTGAAGCGCGCGCCGTCCTTGGCGACCGCCAGCGCCGGCGCACCGGCGAGCGCAAGCCCGGCCGCGACCAGCGACTGCGTCTCGATCACGGCGTCGGAGATCGCAGCGCCACCATCGGCCGTCGAGATGTACATGCGGTCGGCGATGGGGGTGCGGAAGTCCGGCCCGGCGTCGAGGCCGGCAAGTCCGGTGCGGATGCCGAACAGGCAGCCGACATTGCCGGCATTGCAATCGGTATCCCAGCCGGCCGTGTTGGCGATGCGCATCGCCTCCTGAAAGCTGTTCCCGCCGTAGAGCGTCGCCAGAATGATCAGCGCGTGGTTGGGCACGACATGGCAATTGCCGAGGAATTTGTCGTAGCCGTAACGTTCGGCGATCAGCGCACGGGTCCGTTCCCAGTCGTCGCCGTTGTCGCCGGCGTGCCATTCCCGGACGTCGTTGACGACGCGCCGGATCAGCGCGTCCTTCGGCACGAAGCCGAGCCCGACATCGATCAGCTTCTGCACGTCGTGCTCGACGAAGGCCAGCGCCTCCATCGCCGCGAGCAGTTTTGCGGCATGCACGGATTCACCATCATGGCTCACGCGCCCGGCCTGCTCGGCCAGATAAGCGGCCTGCTCGGGATTACCCGGGCTCACCATCGCCCAGCCGTCGATGAAGATTTGCGCACCGATCTGCTCGGCTACGGTCGTGCCGTTCAGCGCGATCGAGCCGCTCTGCGGCGCCGGGATACCGGACTTCAGCCGCAGATAGGCGGTGTGCTCGGTGGAATTGCCGATGCCACCCCACCATAGGATGGCGCGCTCCTCGACGATGTAGTTCAGCCAGGCTTGCCCGATCTGCTTCGAGGTGAGACGCTTCGGATAGCCATTGTCGGCAAGCGCGCGGGGAAACGCAAAAGTGCCGGAGACGTCGTCGTCGGTAACGACGAGATGATGGGATCGCAACGCGACGTCACGACGCTCGTTGACATAGTAGTTGATCGGCCCGAGCTCCTTCATGATGCGCTCATAGGTCCAGCCCTCGAAGGGCCGGCCGAGGTAGACACCGATGAGCTTGCCAAGCACGCCGGCATAGACCCGCTCCACGTAGTCATGAGGAATAGCTGTCACGAGTTCACTCCCATATCCAATTTCTTGGCTCGCGGGTCAGACCGACGAGCGCTTCATGATCTCGAATTTCAATTCATGGCTCCGGCCCGGCGCCGCGAGCCCGCCCGGTTGCAACCGCTTGACCAGCGTCTCCGCCGCAAGCGCGCCGAGGTCGAACTCCGGTTGCCGCACCGTGGTGAGCCCGAGCAGCTTTGCGACCGGGATATCGTCGAAGCCAGCGATTGCAATGTCGCTGGGGATCGAGAGCCCGGAAGCACGCGCCGCCTCCATCGCACCGAGCGCCAGCACGTCGCTCGCGCCGAACACGGCGGTCGGGCGATCGCCCTTTCTTTCGAGCAGCCGCTTCATCGCACGCGCGCCGGATTCCTCGGAATAGGCGCTGTCGGTAATGAAATCAGGCGCAAGTCCCGCTTCCCGCATCACCGCGCCGTAACCCTGCGCGCGCCGCTGGCTCGGGCCGAACTCGGCCTGGATCATCGCGATGCGCCGGTGCCCGCGCGCGATCAGAAGCCGCGTCATTTCCGCGGCCGCTTCGGCATTGTCGATATAGACGCTGTCGATCGCGAGCGGTCCGTCCGGCTTGTGCTGGCTCTCCAGCCGCACCAGCGGGATGCCCTTACGCGCGAGCACGGCGAGCTGGGGCGCCCGCAGATGAAAGAACGTTGCGACGACGCCATCGGCCCGTCCCTGGAGGAGCCAGTCGATGGCGCGGGCCTCGCCTTCCGGCCGCCCGTCGGTGTCGAAGATCAGGACGTCATAGCCAGCCGGCGCCGCGACCGTCTGCAATCCCCGGACGAGGCCTGGATAGAACGGATTGGTGATATCTGGAATGACACAGGCAAACGTCATGGTCCGCGCGCTGCGCAGCATCCGCGCCGGATGGTTCGGCTGGTAACCCAGCTCCTGTGCGACCTGAAGAATGCGCGTGCGCGTCGCAGGCGGAACGGACGGCGTCTCCGTCTTATTCAGGACAAGCGACACCGCGGCCTGCGAAACACCGGCCGCGAGCGCGATATCCTTCTGCGTGGGGCGGGCTGGCGCCTGCTTGTCGCGCCCCTTCCCCCGCTTCGTCCTCGTTGTTGACGTCGCCATTTGGCTTAGTTATACGTATTACTAAGGGAAAATCAACAATCACCGCCAATGACCTGAGGAAACCGAGGTTCATCGCCATGACCATGACCCGACGCCAGCTTGTTGCCGCCATCCCCGCTGCCGCGCTTGCCGTTAGCTTGCCGCGCGACGTTCGCGCCGAGGACGGGCGCAAGGTCGTGACGTTCTGGTTCGGCCAGGCGAATTCGGACGGCCAGGCCGCGCTGCGCAACGATTTGGTCGAGGCGTTCAACGCCTCGCAGGACAAATATCTGCTCCAGCTCGAGGTGAAGGGCGCCGCCGTAAACAACCTCCTGAAGGTCGCACTCGTCGCCGGTAACGGCCCGGACATCGTGCAGACAGCGGGTCCCGCCTATCTCACCGCGATCGCGAATGCCGGCCAGGTGCTGCCGCTCGACGATTTCGCCGAGAAGTACAAGTGGAAGGATCGCTTCCTGGCGCCGCTGCTCAACACCAGCGTCTACGGCGGCAAGCTCTACGCGCTGCCGCGCGACTACGAGTCGATGCACCTGTTCTATAACAAAGAGCTGTTCAAGCAGAACGGCTGGAAGCAGCCGACCAACCGGCAGGAGATGGAAGCGATCGCAGACGCAGCGCTCGCCAAAGGCATCATCCCCTTCGGCGCCGGCAATGCCGACTGGAAGGGCGTGAACGAGTGGCTGATGACGGTGTTCTTCAACAACGTCGCTGGCCCCGACAACGTGCGCAAGGCACTTGCCGGCGAACTGCCCTGGACCGCGCCGCCGTTCGTCGAGGCGGTCGAACTGTCAAAGGCGTGGTACAACAAGGGCTATTTCGGCAAGAACTATTTCTCGCTGACCATCGAGCAGAGCTTCCTCCAGGTCGTCAACGCCAAGGCGGCGATGGCGTTCAGCGGCACCTGGTCGTTCGGCACCAAATCCTACGGCATGTCGAAGCCCGATACCGTGATGGACGTCATGCCGACGCCGACCCTCGGCTCGGCCTTCACGGGATCACTGGTCCATCTCGCCTGCGGCGCGACGCTGTCGATCGCCAAGAACTCGCAGAATGCGGAAGGCGCAGCCGCGGTGTTCGAGTTCATGCTGACGCGCAAGTTCTACGAGACCATGAACCGCGACTGGCCCGGCAAATGGGCACTCCCGGTCAAGGACCTGCCGCCGGACATGCTCCAGGGCATCGGCTATCCCCTATTCGAGAAGACGATCGCGAATCTGCACGAAGCGTTCAGCAAGGGGCAGTACGGCTTCACCACCTGGACGTTCTGGCCCGGCGCCACCAACTCCTATCTGATCGAAGGCATCGAGCAGGTCTGGCTCAACAAGATCACGCCGGACGCTTACCTCACGCGGATGCAGACGCTCTTCAGCCAGGAAGCAAAGGAAGGCAAGGTGCCGCCGCTGCCGCCGCGGACGGCCTGACGCACGATGTGGCTCTTCGCGCTTCCAGCGCTCCTGATTAACGTCTGCATCATCCTGGTTCCCGCCGTGCTGACATTCACGGCGGCGTTCTTCATGTGGGACGGTGTCGGAAAGCCGGCGTGGGCGGGACTGACCAACTTCCAGAACATGTTCGCCGATCCCGTGTTCTGGTCGGCGCTGACAAATAACTTCATCTGGACGGCGATCTTCCTCACCGTGCCGGTCTGCCTCGCGCTCGTGATGGCAGCGGCGCTGCTGATGGCGCCGAAGGCGCGCATCGTGGTCCAGTCCATCATCTTCCTGCCGCGCATCATCGCTGTCGCAGTCACGGGCCGCATCTTTCAGGGCATGATCTTCAGCCCCGCGACCGGCGTCGTCGCCTGGTTGAACGAGCACGGCTTTTCGATCTCCGATCCCCTCGCCGATCCCGACCGCTCGCTCTATGCTGTCGCCGCGGTCGACATCTGGCACTGGTGGGGATTTCTCGCGGTCGTGTTCCTGTCGGCGATGCGGCAGATCAGCATCGACCAGATCGAAGCCGCGCGGCTCGACGGAGCCGGCTTCTTTGCTTTGTTCCGCTACGTTCTGATCCCGGGCATCCGCCCGACCCTGACCTTGATGCTGATTCTGACCGTGATCTGGTCGTTCCAGGTCTTCGAATTCATCTTCATTGTCACCCGCGGCGGCCCCGCCTATGGCAGCGAGGTGCTGGCAACATTTGCCTACCGCCACGCCTTCTTCGAAGGCGACGTCGGCCAGGCTGCAGCCGCCGCCTGCGTCATGAGCCTGTTCGGCCTGTGTGCCACCGCCGTCTATCTCTGGCTCCAGATCACCGACGACGCGCAATCGACATGATCGGGGATCGCTGGAGCAGGACATTCAGCCTCGGGCTGATCGGTATCGCATCGTTCAGCTCGCTGCTGCCGATCGTGCTCGCCGTGATGAACGCACTGAAGACGACGGTCGAGATCGGCAGCAATCCGCTCGCGCTGCCGACCCAGTTGCACTGGGAGAATTTTTCCTCCGCCTGGCGCAACGCCCAACTCGGCCCGAGCCTGCTGCACAGTGCCGAAGTCGCGATCCTGACCATTCTGATGGTGTGCGTCACCGCGACGCCCTGCGCCTATGTGCTGGCGCGGCAGAAGGGGAAATTCTGGCGCTTCATCACCTTTTACTTCATGGCCACGATCACCGTGCCCGTGCAGCTCTATCTCTACCCGCTCTACTTCATCTTCGCGAAGCTCGGGCTGGTCAATTCGATCCCCGCGGTGGCACTGATCTACACGGCGATGTTCTCGCCGTTTGCGATTTTCCTCTTGCGGACATACGCGCTCGCGATTCCCGTCGCGCTCGAGGAAGCAGCTCAAGTTGACGGCGCAAAGCCGTGGCAGACCTTCTGGTACGTGATCCTGCCGATGATGCGGCCCGGGCTGCTCACGGTCGCCATCATCGTCGGGCTGAACGCCTGGAACGAGTTCGTCATCGCCGTGACGTTCCTGCAGAACGACAGCAACGTCACCGCGATCGTGCGCTTCTACAATCTGACCGGCCAGTATTCGACCGACTGGGGCGAGATGCTGGCCGCAGCCGTCACCATCGTGCTGCCGATCGTTGCGATCTTCGTGCTGCTGCAGCGTCAGTTCATCGACGGCATGACGTCGGGCGCGGTGAAGTCTTGAAGCCCTACTTATCCTTCACCGGCACCGTGTAGTTCAGGATCAACCGCCCGCCATCCGGATAGATCGTCTGCCCGGTGATGTAAGACGCGTCATCACTCGCAAGGAACGCCACGACGGAAGCCACCTCGCTCGGCTCGCCGCCACGTCCGGCCGGCGTGCGTGACATCACCGTCTTGCGGGCATCCTCCGAGGTGTAGATGGAAGACGCCACCATGTCGGTCAAAATCGTGCCCGGCCCGACCGCGACGACGCGGATGTTGTGCGGGGCGAGCGCGACGGCGGCGACCGAGGTCAGCTGCTTCATACCGCCCTTGGAGATGGCGTAGGTCGCAAGCGTCGGGATCGCAAGCAGTGCGTTCACCGAGGACATGTTGATGATGACCCCGCCGCCGCCCTGCGCGATCATCTGCTTGGCCGCGGCCTGCACGCCGAAGAACGCGCCCTTCAGGTTGATGCCGATGATTTCGTCGAATTCCTCTTCCGAAATCTCCAGGATGTCGCGGTTGCGGGCGACGCCGGCATTGTTGACCATGATGTCGAGCCGGCCGAATTCCCTGACCGCGGTCGCGACCGCGCGATCGACGTCCGCACGCCGCGCGACGTGACATGGCACGGCATACAATTCCTTGGGCTTGCCCAGCTCGTTGACCGTCTTCTCGAGCTCATCCGTATCGACGTCCGAGATGACGACCTTGACGCCGTCGTCGAGGAACCGCTTTGCGCACGCCTTGCCGATGCCGCGCGCCGCGCCGGTGATGACGGCGACCTTGCCGGATAGTTTCATGGGTCTCACTCCAGGATAGCTGCTTGGGCAGCGAGCTATCCCGGAGAAGGCCCCGGTTCAAGCCGCCGCGAAGCCGAGATGAGCACGGAACCGGTTCTTGATAAAGACGGCATCGCGCGAGGGCAGCGAGCGCGGCGGATTTTCCGCCAGAACCTTGACGACAAAAAGCCGCGGGCCATCGGCCGGCTCGGCGATCTGCGCGGTGAGGCGTTGTACCTCCTCGAGCGTCCGCACGGTTCCGGTTGCGGCAAAGCCGCAGGCGGCGGCAATTGCCGTGAGATCGACGCCGCGGCCGGTGTGGCTCGCCTGCATGCCGGTCTCGCCAAAATGCTGATTGTCGATCACGACGATGTCGAGATTGCGCGGACGCGCGACGCCGATGGTGGCGATGCCGCCGAGACCCATCAACTGCTCGCCATCGCCCGTCAACGCAAGGACGCGCTTGCCCGGCTGCGCCTGCGCGAGCCCAAGCCCGATCAACGCGGCACCACCCATTGCGCCCCAGAGATAAAAATTGCCGTCGTGATCCCCCACGGAATGCAGGTCGTAGGTGGGCGAGCCGAGACCGGAGACGACCAGCGCGTCCTTGCGGTCTTTCAGGAGCGCGGCGACAGCGGCGCGACGATCGAGTTGAGCTTGCATCGGCATCACCACTTCTTCTTGCCGATCAGGCGCTGCCCGATCAGAACCGCGATCTGCTGATCGGACTCGTAGGCGAGCGATGCCGCCGATTCGACGGTCTCGACCAGATCTTCCGCCGTCTCCGCGCGCATCACCTTCAGGCCGATCGCCTCCAGCGAGGGCTGCGTCGCTCGGCTCATCGGCACCTGCCAGGGATTGAACTCGGCCCATTCACCGCGCATCGTCACCAGCATCAGCAGGGGAAAGCGGCCGATCGCCGACAGCGACAGCATGTTGATGCAATTGCCGACGCCGCTCGACTGCATCAGCAGCACGCTGCGCTGCCCGCCGAGCCAGGCGCCGGCGGCGATCGCAATACCCTCCTCCTCGGTCGTCAGCACGTTGGTGGTGACGTCGCGGTCGGCCGAGAACATGCGGATGAGCTGGCTATGGCCGGCATCGGGAACGTAGGACATTTGCCTGACGTCGGCGGCTTTGAGGATACGATAGAGCTCGGACGGCCAGTCGTCGCTGCTGCGCGTTTCAGGATTCGGTTGAGGGCTGTGCACCGCGAGGTCTCCGTGAAATTCGAGCGGACCCTAGCGAATAGTCCGCGCGAAAGCTCTGACCGTCTGGCACGATCAGGTATTGAAGGATTGTATAGCTGCCTTTTCCGTTGTCGCCTGGACCAGAGCACGATGCGCATGACTGCGCCCTCTCCCCTTGCGGGAGAGGGCATCACCGCAGGAAGATACAAACTCATTGGGGTGAGGGGTATCTCTCGGCGCATTCATATGCATCGATATGCGCGGAGAGATACCCCTCATCCGGCGCTTCGCGCCACCTTCTCCCACAAGGGGAGAAGGGAAGAGACACTGTCGCTTGGACTAGCGACTCAATTCGCCGCGGACCTTGCCGCAGCCGGCATGTAGATCTGCGCGTAGCCTTCCTTGATCGCCGAGGTGATGCGATCTAATCGGCGGTCGATGTGCTTCTCCAGCACCGAGACGCAGGCCTCTTCGTCGCGCGCCTTCAGTCCTTCGACGACCGCGCGGTGCTCGGCCTGGGTGTTGGAACGGTTGATGCTGTCCATGTCGATCCAGCGGACGAAGCGGATGCGGGCGTTGACGTTGCGGAGCACGCGCAGCATCTCGGCATTGTTCGACATCGCCATCAGCCGCTCGTGAAAGGTCTCGTCGAGCTCGACCAGCTCCACCGAGGAGCGCTCGCCGGGATCGGGACCGGTGGCTTCGAGGAATTTCAGCAGCGCGTCGATGTCCTCGTCCTTGGCGCGCTTGATGGCGAGGCGGACCGAGGCGACCTCGATCGACTTGCGCAGCTCGTAGAGATCGAAGATCTCGTGCGCGTCGAGCTCGCGGCAGAAAAAACCCTTGCCCGGCGTGAAGCGCAGGAAGCCTTCGGTGTTGAGACGGTTGAGCGCTTCGCGCAGCGGCGTGCGGCTGACGCCGAGGCGTTTTGCCAGCTCGCCCTCGTTGAGCCGTTCGCCCGGCTTGAACTCATAGCTCACGGCCATCGCCTTGAGCTGTTCATAGACGCGATCGACGATACTATCGGAAGCCAGTTCCACGTTGCTCTTCATAAGCTGCATTCATGCCCGAACACAGCCCAATATACCGGGGCTGTATGGACGATTGCAATCCAAACAGCTGCCTAGCACATCTTGTGCAGAGCTTTGCGACAGCCGGACTCAGGCAAACGCGCGCGGGCGCAGTCCAGCATGAAACCAGGTGATCATGGAATAGATGTCGTAGACCGGCAGTCCAACTTCGGCCTGCAGAGCTGCCGCATAAGGCGGCATGTTGGTGCATTCGAGCACGATGGCGCCGACATCCGGATTTTTCGCGACCAGCTCCTTGCCCGCCTCGACCACGTCACGCTCGGCCTGGGCCACATCCATGTCGTCCTTCTCGGCCTTGATCAGGACGCGAAAAAATTCCTTGCCGTGCTCGGTGCCGACCAGTGGCGTATCGAGCGGCACGCCGGCGCCTTCGAGATGGGCCGGCGTCAAGGTCGAGCCCGAGACCGTGACGAGGCCGACACGCTTGCCTGGGGGCAAGGTCGCCTGCACCCACGGCACCTGCATCAGCGACGAGGTCGCAACGGGAACGCCGACGGCGGCCGCGATCTCCTTCTGAAACAGCGAGAGGAAGCCGCAATTGGTGGTGATGGCTTCCGCGCCCAGCCGGACGAGGTCCTTCGCCGCATCGATGAAGTCAGGCAGCAGGCCGGCGGCGCCCTTCAGCACCACCTTCTCCGGCGACGCGCCGCTCACCACCCGATAGAGCACGGGGAACGGCCAGGTCGTGCCGTTGCCCATGTCGCCGGGAATGCGGGGAAAGCGCGCTTCCAGCATCAAGATGCCGAGCGGCGCGCCATAGATGGCCTTGCCGCCGCGGGCGATGCGAGAGGACGAGTTGGCTGGATAGGTCATGTTGCGTTCTCAGAGGAAGCGAGTGGGCGCGAACGGCGCGAGCGGAATCTCCGGCTGCTTGCCGCTCAGAAGCTGCGCGACCAGACGGCCGGTGCGGGCCGATCCGACCAGGCCGACATGGCCATGGCCGAAGGCGTAGACGATATCGCGCGAGGCACGCGCATGGCCGATACAGGGAAGGCCGTCCGGCATGCTCGGCCGATGGCCGAACCAGGTTTTGATGCGCGAGGGGGGAATGTCCTTCGGCAGTTTCGGGAACATGCTGAAGAGGTTGTTGCGCAGGATTTCGGCGCGCTTCCAGTTCGGCGCGGCCTCGAGGCCCGCGATCTCGACCGTGCCGGCGGCGCGCAGGCCCTTGTCGGTCCAGTTCACCACCATGCTGACGTCGGACGCCATCATCGAGCTGCGCGGACCCGATTCCGGGTTCTCGATCATGACGTGATAGCCGCGCTCGGTTTCGAGCGGCAAGGGATCGCCGACGGATGCGGTGAGCTGTTTTGACCGCGCGCCGGCGGCGACCACCGCGGCATCGCAAGCAATCTCACCGGTCTCGGTGAGAACGGCAACGAGCTTGTTGCCTGAAAGCTTCAGACCGGTCGCCCTGGCATGAACGAGCTTGGCACCGCTCGCGAGCGCATGCTGGGCCAGCGCCGCAACGTAAGCGCCGGGATCGCGGCAGCGGCCGGCTTCCTCCACCACCACGCCAAAGGTGTAGCGCGGATGCAGATCCGGCTCGCGCTGACGCATCTCGTCGGCGCTCAGCTCCATCCATTCGACGCCGACCTTCTTGCGCAGGCGCCAGCCGAGATTGCTGTCGAAATTGCCGCGCGACGGGAATACGTGCATCACGCCGTTGCGCTCGACCAACTCGGGCACGCCCGCTTCTTCCGCGAGCTTCTTGTGCAGCAGCGGCGCGTCCTTCAGCAGATCGCGCAGCGCAAACGCCGTCTTCTCGACCCGTGCCTCGGTCCAGCCCGAGAGCAAATACTTGATCAGCCAGGGCAGCGCCTTCGGCAAGTAAGACCAGCGGATCGCGAGCGGGCCGAGCGGGTCCATCAGATAACCCGGCACCTTCTTCCAGAGGCCCGGCTCGGCCGGCGGAATCACCGAATGGGAGGAGAGCCAGCCGGCATTGCCGTAGCTCGCCGCCTGTTCGCCACCGGGCTCGCCTGCGTCGATCAGCGTGACGCGATGCCCCTCGCGCAGCGCCTCGATGGCGCTGATCACGCCGACCGCGCCGGCTCCGATGATAGCGACGTGGCGGCCTTCCGACATCGGCTACGCCTTCACCGCCGGCGCGAAATCCTTGCCGACCGAGATCGCGCGCGGATCGATGATGCAGTGGAGGATCGACGGCTTGCCCGAAGCGAGCGCGCGCTCGAACGCCGGCGCAAACTCTTCGGTGCGCTCGACGCGCTCGCCATGGCCACCGAATGCCTTCGCATACATCGCAAAGTCAGGGTTCTTAAGCTGAGTTCCGACCACGCGGCCGGGATAATCACGCTCCTGGTGCATACGGATGGTGCCGTATTGCGAATTGTCGACGACGATGACCACCAGCGGCGCATCGTACTGCACGGCGGTCGCGAACTCCTGGCCGTTCATCAGGAAGCAGCCATCACCGGCAAAGGCGACGACGACGCGATCCGGATATTGCCGCTTTGCAAGCACCGCAGCCGGCACGCCATATCCCATCGAGCCCGAAGTCGGCGCGAGCTGGGCGGCAAAGCTGTGGAAACGGTGATGGCGATGGATCCAGCCGGCATAGTTGCCGGCGCCGTTGCAGACGATCGCGTCCTTCGGCAGGCGGTCGCGGAGCCAGGTCATGACCTGACCGTACTGGAATGTGCCCGGCAGCTCACGCGCCTTGTCGGTCCAGGCGAGGTAATCGGCGTGCGCCTTGGCGGCCTCGCCCTTCCAGGCAACGGCGCCAGCGGGCTTCAGCGCCTCGACGGCGGCGGCGAACGCGGCGGGCGTCGCCTGGATCGCGAGCGCCGGCTGATAGATGCGGCCGAGCTCTTCGGAGCCCGGGTGCACGTGGATCAGCTTCTGCTGCGGGGTCGGAATGTCGAGCAGCGTGTAGGACGAAGACGGCATCTCCGACATGCGGCCGCCGATCAGGAGAATGACGTCGGCGCCATCGATACGCGCCTTCAGGCCCGGGCTCGGCCCGATGCCGAGATCGCCGGCATAATGCGAATGATCGGCGTCGATCAGCGAGGCCCGGCGGAACGAGGTCGCGACCGGCAGGTCGAACCGTTCGGCGAAGCGCGCGATGCTCTTGGTCGCCTCATCCGTCCAGCGCGAGCCGCCGAGGATGACGAGCGGCGCCTTGGCACTCGCCAGCATCGCACTGACCTGCTCGATGTCAGCGGGCGCGGGCCAACTCACCGCCGGCTCGACGCGCATGGCATCGGCAACGGCGGCTGTTTCGGTCAGCATGTTCTCCGGCAGCGCGATCACCACGGGACCCGGACGGCCCTGCATGGCGACGCGGAAGGCACGCGCGACCAGCTCCGGAATGCGATCGGGGCGATCGATCTCGACCGCCCATTTCGCCATGGTGCCGAACACCGCCTTGTAGTCGAGCTCCTGGAACGCCTCGCGCTCGCGCATGCCGGTGTCGACCTGTCCGACGAACAGGATCATTGGCGTCGAATCCTGCATCGCGATGTGGACGCCGTGGCTGGCATTGGTGGCGCCGGGGCCGCGGGTGACGAAGCAGATTCCGGGACGGCCGGTGAGCTTGCCATAGGCTTCCGCCATCATCGCAGCACCACCCTCGGCGCGGCAGATCACGACGTCGATCGGGCTGTCATGCAGCGCGTCGAGTGCCGCGAGGTAGCTCTCGCCCGGCACGCAGGTGACGCGCTCGACGCCTTGGGCGACGAGCTGATCGATCAGGATCTGGCCCCCGGTGCGGGTGTTGCGAATGGTCATGACAGCTCCCTGCAGGCTTTGGCGATGCGCATCACGGCCTCGCGCAAGTTTTGTTCCGAGGTGGCGTAGGACAGGCGGAAATAAGGTGCAAGGCCGAAACAGCTGCCCGGCACCACGGCCACGTCATGCCTCTCCAGCAGGAAGCGGCAGAACGCGGCATCGCTATCGATAACGGTCCCATCCGGCGTGCGGCGACCGATCAGGCCGGCGCAGCTCGCATAGGTATAGAACGCACCTTCCGGCCGGCGGCAGGTGACGCCGTCGATGGCGTTGAGCGCATCGACCACGATGTCTCGGCGGCGCTGGAACGCGGCACGGCGTTCGATCAGGACATCCTGCGGGCCGGTCAGCGCGGCGATCGCAGCGGCCTGGCTCACCGAGGAGGGATTGGTCGTGCTCTGGCTCTGCACCACCGCCATCGCTGCGATCAATTCGCGCGGACCGCCGCCATAGCCGACGCGCCAGCCGGTCATGGCGTAGGCCTTGGAAACACCATTCACGGTCAGCGTGCGTGATTTCAGGCTCGGCTCGAGCGCCGCTGCGGTCACGAACGGCATGCCGTCATAGATCAGGTGCTCGTAGATATCGTCCGCCATCAACCAGACATGCGGATGGCGCTTGAGCACATCCAGGATCGGGCGAAGCTGCGCGGCCGAATAGGCGGCTCCGGTCGGATTGGACGGCGAGTTCAGCAGCAGCCAGCGCGTCTTCGGCGTGATCGCGCGTTCGAGATCGGCGGCATCGAGGCGAAAGCCGTTCTCCTCGCGACAAAGCACGTCCACCGGCGTGCCGTCGGCGATCCGCACCATGTCGGCATAGCTGGTCCAGTAAGGCGCGGCCAGGATGACCTCGTCGCCGGGACTGAGCGTCGCCATGAAGGCGTTGTGGATCACCTGCTTGGCGCCGGCGCCTGCGGTGATCTCGTCGGCGGCATAGACGAGATCGTTCTCGCGGCGGAATTTCTCGGCGATGGCCGCCTTCAATTCCACCGTGCCGTCGAGGATGGTGTATTTGGTCTGGCCGGCGCGGATGGCGCGCTCGGCCGCGTCCTTGGCATGGTCGGGCGTATCGAAGTCAGGCTCGCCGGCGCCCAGCACGATCACCGGCCGCCCCTCGCGCTTGAGCCGCTGCGCGACCGCACCGATCTTCAAGATCTCGGAGACACCGATCGCGCTGATGCGCTGCGCGGGGCGGAAGGTCGATGCGGGCGCCTGGACAGTCACGGCCGAGCCTCAACTACGTGCGGCGATTGCGATCACCTCGATACGGAAGGCGGGATCGGCGAGCTCGACCTTGCCGCAGGCGCGGGTCGGCGTGTTGCCCGGCACGACCCAGGCACCATAGACCGCGTTCATGGCGTCGAAATCGTCCATGTTCCTAAGCCAGACCTGCACGCTGAGCAGGCGCGATTTGTCGGTGCCGGCGCGCGCCAGCATGTCGTCGACCTTCGCCAGCGCCTCTTTCGTTTGCTGGGTGATATCAGCGGTCTTGGTGTCCGCCACCTGACCTGCGAGGAAAACGAGATCGCCGAACACGGAAGCGCGGCTGCGGCGGGCGTTCTGGTCGATGCGGGTGATATCAGACATGGGATGTCCTTAACTTTACTTGCCGGTGGCGATGATGCGGCGGCAGTGGTCGAGCGCCGCGCCGATGAGGTTGTCGCTCGCCTCGGGCGTGCGGAACGCCGAATGCGCCGACAGCGTCACGTTCGGCAGCTTGGTTACGGGATGCCCCGCCGGCAGCGGCTCGACGGTGAAGACGTCGAGGCCGGCATGGGCGATGTGGCCGGAGCGCAGCGCATCCAGCATTGCGTCTTCATCGACCACAGCGCCGCGCGCCGTGTTGATCAGAATGCTGCCGGGGCGCATCTGTGCGATGCGCTCGCGCGACAGGAAACCCTTGGTCTCGTCGTTGAGCAGGAGGTGCAGCGAGACGACGTGGCTGTCGGCGAGCAGCTTCTCCAGCGAGACGAACTCGACGCCCGGATGCGTCTTCGGCGTCCGGTTCCAGGCGATCACCTTCATGCCGCAGCCCGCCGCCATGCGCGCGGCTTCCGCGGCGATGCCGCCGAAACCGATCAGCCCGAGCGTCTTGCCGGTGAGCTGAACCGCGTCACGGCGCAGCCAGTTGCCCTCGCGCATGCCGCGATCCATCTCGCCAAAGCTCTTCGCAGACGCCCACATCAGCGCGATCGCGCATTCGGCAACGGCCGTATCGCCATAACCCTTGATGGTGTGGACGGAGATGCCGCGCTCGGCGAGCTCTTCCGGATTCATGTAGCTGCGCGCGCCGGTGCCGAGGAAGACGACGTGCTTCAGCTTCGCGCACTTCTCGGCAATCGCTGATGGCACCGCCGTGTGGTCGACGATCATGATCTCGGCATCGCCGAGCAGGCCGGGCAGATCGTCGGGCTTGATCGAGGGATTGCGGTTGATGCTGACCGGCAGCTTCTGCGAGGCCAGCAGCTTGTCGGTCACCGCTGCCAGGGTCTCGTTCGCATCGACGAATAGGGCGCGCACAGGCCTCTCCTTCAGCTCACTTCCACATTGCGTTCAGTCTTGTATTCAGACTTAAATGCAATTTACAACCCCACCCTATCAGGAATTTTGCGCAATCCTGCCAAGATATTGGGCTCATTTCTGCCTTGCCGCCCAAATGGCCAGCAACTCGAAATACCGTATTGCATTTTATCCTGAATACAGAAATAGTCCAGAGGCCGGACACGATCCGACCCAGATTCCAGGGAGACAAAGACCATGAATCGCAGGGATGCTCTCACCACAGTCGCGCTGGCAGGCGCAGCGATCGCCGCCGCGAGCGGCTCGGCCAGGGCCGATGCGCCGGCCTCCACGCTCGACCGCATCAAGAAGAATGGCGTGCTGCGCGTCGCCGTCATCGTCGGCCAGGAGCCCTATTTCCATAAGGACCTCGCCACCAACGAATGGTCGGGCGCCTGCATCGACATGGCCAAGGACATCGCCGGCAAGCTGGGCGCCAAGGTCGAGACGCTGGAATCGACCTGGGGCAACCAGATCCTCGATCTCCAGGCCGACAAGGTCGACCTCGCCTTCGCCGTGAACCCGACGCCGGAGCGCGCGCTCGTCATCGACTTCTCGACGCCGATCCTGGTGCACTCCTTCACCGTCATCACCAAGAAGGGCTTTGCCAAGCCGCAGACCTGGGCCGAGCTCAACAAGCCCGAGGTCAAGATCGCCGTCGACATCGGCTCGACCCATGAGACGATCGCGCGCCGCTACTGTCCGAAGGCGACCATCCTCGGCTTCAAGAACCGCGACGAGGCGATCCTGGCGGTTGCGACCGGCCGCGCCGACTGCAACGTCTCGCTGGCCGTGCTCTCGGTCTCGACCCTGAAGAAGAATCCGAACCTCGGCGATCTCGCCATTCCGCGGCCGCTGCTGACGCTGCCGACCAACATGGGTATCCGCGCCGAGAGCGACCGCCGCTACAAGGATTTCCTCAGCGCCTGGGCCGACTACAACCGCGCGATGGGCCAGACCCGCGAATGGATGCTCAAGGGTTTTGAGGCGGTCGGCCTCACCGTCGACGATCTCCCGCCCGAAGTGCAGTTCTGACGGTCGATCGATGTACGTCTGGGACTTCGCGGCGCTCAAGCCGTATTGGGGCCTGATCTGCCAAGGGCTCCTGGTCACCGTGTATTACACGGTGACCACGGTGGTCGCGGGTCTCGCCATCGGACTGTTCGTCGGCATCCTGCGCACGACGGCACCGCGCTGGGTCACGGTGCCGTTGCGTCTCTATATCGAGGTGTTCCGCTGCACGCCGCTGCTGGTGCAGCTGATCTGGGTCTACTACGCCCTGCCCGTGCTGATCGGCGTCGACATGTCGCCGGCGATGGCCTGCTTCATCGCGCTGTCGCTCTATGCCGGCTCGTTCTATGCGGAAATCTTCCGCGGCGGCATCGAAGCCGTCGACACCGGCCAGTGGGAGGCCGGCCGCGCCATCGGCATGCGCCGCGGCAAGATCTTTCGCCGCATCGTGCTGCCGCAGGCGACGCAGGTGATGATCCCCTCCTTCATCAACCAGACCATCATGCAGCTGAAGAACACCTCGCTGGTGTCGGTGGTCGCGGTCGGCGACCTCCTCTATCAGGGCACAGTCATCACGGCGTCGAGCTACAAGCCGCTCGAGGTCTACACCACGATCGCCATACTTTATTTCGTCGTGCTGTTCCCGCTGACGCTGGTCGCCGACCGGGTCGAGCTGAAAATGGGAGCGCATCGATGAGTGCTCTGATCGCTGACAACATCCACAAGGCGTTCGGCGACCATGAGGTGCTCAAGGGCGTCTCGCTCTCGGTCGCCCGCGGCGAGGTCGTCACCTTGATCGGCGCCTCCGGCTCGGGCAAATCCACCTTCCTGCGCTGCCTGAACCTCCTGGAAATGCCGCAGCAGGGTGAGCTTGCCATCGGCACGCATAAATTCGCCTTCGGCAAGGGCATGCGCGCCGCCGGCGATGCGCAGCTCGCGCTGCTTCGGCGCAGCGTCGGCATGGTGTTCCAGCATTTCAACCTGTTCCCGCACATGTCGGTGCTCGCCAACGTCACAGAGGGGCCGGTGCAGGTGAAGGGCATGGCGCGAAACGACGCCGATGCGCTTGGCCGCGATTTGCTCGCCAAGGTCGGCCTCGCCGACAAGGCCGACGCCTTTCCGAGCCGCCTCTCCGGCGGCCAGAAGCAGCGCGTCGCGATCGCGCGTGCGCTCGCGATGAAGCCAGACGTGATGCTGTTCGACGAGCCGACCTCGGCGCTCGATCCCGAACTCGTCGGCGAAGTCCTGTCCGTCATCCGCAGCCTTGCGAGCGAAGGCATGACCATGGTGCTGGTGACGCACGAGATGGCCTTCGCCGCCGACGTCTCCACCCGCGTCGGCTTCATGAACGACGGCATCATGGCCGAGATCGGCACGCCCGAAGAGACCATCCGCCAGCCCCGCAGCGAACGGCTGAAGTCCTTTCTCAGCCGGTTTCACGAGACGCATTAGACTGCCTGGCAAGACCATTCCGAATCGGTGGGGACACCCATGAAACTCCGCGGCGGCTTCACGAATTACGGCGAGACGATCGGCATCCTGATGCTCGATACCCGCTTCCCGCGCCCGCGCGGCGACATCGGCAATGCGCTCTCCTATGATTTCCCGGTGCGCTACAAGATCGTGCGCGGCGCACACGCCACAAGGATCATGGGTGACCACCCCGATCCCGCCCTGCTCGAGCCGTTCATCGCGGCGGCCCGCGAGCTGGAAGCCGACGGCGTCAAGGCGATCACGACGAGCTGCGGCTTCCTCGCGCCATTCCAGAAACAGCTCGCGGCCGCCGTGAACATCCCGGTCTTCACCTCGAGCCTGATCCAGGCACCGTTGATCCATGCCATGCTGCCGCCGGGCAAGGTCATCGGCATCTTCACCGAACGCGGCCACCACATGAACGAGGGGCATTTCCGCGGTGTCGGCTGGTCGCCGGACGAGATCCCCGTCCAGATCCAGGGCATGAAGCCCGATGCGCAGTTTCCCGCAACCTACATTCTCGGCCGCGAGGAACTGGACACCGACGTGCTGCGCGCCGAGATGATCGAGATGACGGAAGCCTTCATGGCGTCCTGCAAAAACCCGGGTGCGATCCTGTTCGAATGCACCAACATGTGCCCGTTCTCGAAGGACGTTGCCGAAGTCTCGGGCCTTCCGGTGTTCGACATCAACACGTTGATCAATCTGGTCTACCGCGCGGCCAATCCGGTGCCGTTCCTGCCCTGATCGCCCTTCCAGACGATCAGCGGCAATTGAATCGATTGTCAATCGCGCCAAAGGCGCGGCAAAAATTCACACCATACTCTTCGTGCGAATTCGCAAATGCTGCGGGGTCGTCGTTTGACAGCATCGGCGCTTGCGCGGCACGCTGACCACGCCGGTCCAACCTTCGACGACGCTCGCTGGAGCGTGCCTGTTCGACCTCACGTCCCGCGAGGACGCGCGAAAGGAACATCGACATGATCGAGCTCACGGTCAACGGGACCAAGCGCCAGGTCGACGTCGTTCCCGAGATGCCCCTGCTCTGGGTGCTCCGCGACGAGCTCGGCATCACCAGTCCGAAATATGGCTGCGGCGTCGCGCAATGCGGTGCCTGCACCGTCCAGATCGACGGAGCCGCCGTGCGATCCTGCCAGGCCCGCATTGGCGATCTCGCCGGCAAGTCGGTCGTCACGCTCGAAGGATTGGACAACAGGGAGCAGCATCCCGTTCTGCAGGCCTGGATCGAACATCAGGTTCCGCAGTGTGGCTACTGCCAGACCGGCCAGATCATGCAGGCCATCTCGCTGCTTGGATTGATCGACAAGCCGACGGACGAGGACATCAACGAAGTGATGTCCGGCAACCTCTGCCGTTGCGGCACCTACCCGCGCATTCGCACCGCGATCCACGCGGCTGCCGCAAAGATGGTGGGGAAGTGAAATGGGACTTCAGACGCTTTCCCGCCGCACTTTCGTTTTCGGTTCCGCCGCCGTGGCTGGCGGCATCGCGTTCGGTTCCTATAGCGACGCAGCACAAGCCGCGACTGCCAGTGACAATCCCCTGAGCACCAGTCTCGGGCCGAACTCCGTGACCTTCAATCCCTGGGTCGAGATCAGCCCCGAAAAAATCACGCTGATCGCCCAGCACGCCGATATCGGCCAGGGCGTCGGCTCGGTGCAGCCGATCATGATCGCCGAAGAGATGGACCTCGATCCCGGCCAGTTCGAAGTTCGCTTCGCCGGCCCCAGCCCCGCCTATTTCAACACCGGTTTTGCCGACGAGTTCGCACCGTTCGTGGCTGCGGACCAAAGTCCCGCCGCCGAGGAAGCGCGCGCCAAGACGCTCGAATGGCTGAGAGAGTCCGGCCTGCAGATGACCGGCGGGTCGAGCACGCTGCCGGACACCTATGAAAAGCTGCGCGTTGCCGGCGCGGTCGCGCGCGAGACGCTGAAGGCCGCCGCTGCCAAGCGTTCGGGTGTCGCCGTGGCCGACCTGCGCACCCAATCAGGCCATGTGATCCTGCCCAACGGCACCAAGATCGCCTACGTCGATCTCTCCGTGGACGCCGCAAAGATTCCGCCGGTGCTCGATGCCAAGCCGCGCGATCCGTCGAAATGGCGCATGCTGGGCAAGCCGATGATGCGCCTCGACGTTCGCGCGAAGGTCATGGGCGAGCTGAAGTTCGGCATCGACCAGAAGATGGACGGCATGCTCTATGCCGCCGTCAAGCTGAACCCTGGCAAGGGCCAACCCCTGAAGTCATACGACGCCAGCAAGGCGCGATCGATGCCGGGGGTCAAGAAGATCCTGGAAATCAAGAATGGCGTCGCGGTGATCGCCACGAACAGCTGGTACGCGATGAAGGCGGTTGACGCCGTCACTTGCGAGTGGGCGCCCTCGGCCTATCCCGCCGAGCAGGCGGATCATTGGAAGGTTCTTGAATCCTCGTTCAAGCCTGAATTCCTGGGCAAGGAGTGGCGGAAGACCGGCGATATCGAAGCCGGGCTGAAGACGGGCAAGCTTGTCGAGGCCGAATATCGCGCGCCCTATGTGGGGCATCAGCCGCTCGAGCCGTTGAACGGGATCGGCCTCGTCACCGACAAGGGGATGGAGATCTGGGTCGGCCATCAGAGCCCCCGTTTCGTGCAATATGTCGCGGCGACGGCGATCGGCCTCAAGCCGGAACAGGTCACCTTCCACAATCAGTGGACGGGTGGAAGCTTCGGCCACCGTCTCGAATACGAGAACGTCCGCGTTGTCGCCGAGATCGCCAATCAGATGAAGGGAACGCCGATCAAGCTGGTGTTCTCGCGCGAGGAGGATTTCCTCCAGGACATTCCGCGGCAGATCGCGATCGCCCGGCACCGAGGCAGCATCGACAAGAGCAAGATCGTCGCAGCCGATCTGCAACTGGCCTCGACTGCTCCGCTCAAGGGGCTGCTCGAGCGTTCGGGCACACCCTCGAAGGATCCCGACGGGCAATTGGCTGCCGGCCTGTGGAATGTCTATTACGACATCCCCAATTTCCGGGCCACAAGCTACGAGGCGCAGGGGCTTTCGCCGAGCACCACGTGGCGGTCGGTCGGCGCCTCGACATCGGGCTTCTTTACCGAGAGCTTCATCGACGAGCTGATCCACGCGGCGGGTCTCGATCCCATGAAGGCGCGCATCGTGATGTGCACCGTGCCGCATTATCGCAAGGTGCTGGAAACGGTCGCGGAAATGTCGGACTGGAAGGGACCACTCGGAAACGGTAGGGGCCGCGGCGTCGCGTTCGTTGAATCCTTCGGCACGCCGACAGCCGAAGTCGTCGAAGTCACGAAGACGGAGCGAGGCATAAGGATCGACAAGGTCTGGGTCGCTGTCGACGTCGGCAAGGTGGTCGATCCCGTCAACTTCGAGAACCAGGTGCAGGGCGGCGTCATTTGGGGCCTCGGCCACGCCATCAATTGCGAGCTCACCTACGCCAAGGGCGCGGTGCAGCAGACCAATTACAATCACCACGAAGCGATGCGGATCTACCAATGCCCCGTCATCGAAGTTCGCGGGCTCGAGAACGATCCCAAGGTGAGAGGCGTCGGAGAGCCGCCTGTTCCGCCAGCCGCCCCCGCACTCGCCAACGCGATCTTCGCCGCGACCGGGCAGCGCATCCGCGAAATGCCTTTCAACAAGTTCATCGATTTCGTGTGAGGCGAGCCATGAAGAGTTCTCTCATTGTGCTCGCTTTCGCCGCTTCGACAATTGCGGCTCTCACCGGGATTGTCGCGGCCAAGGACGAAGCGAACAAGGACGCTTTGCCGCCGGGCAGCGTCAGCCGCGCCGAAGGTCTGGAGGCCTGGAAGCGGATTGAAGCCGTGGTGACCCATCCGCGCTGTGCCAACTGCCACGTCGACGCCAAGGCCATACCGATCTGGACGCCGGCAGGCGAAACCAGGCCGCGCGTCCACGGCATGAACATCCACGGCGGCGACAGCCGCATCGGGGCCGAGAAGGTTGCCTGCTCGACCTGTCACATGACCTCTACCCAGGCGAACGACCCGGCGCCGTCACCGCCGCGTGCCGGTATCGACTGGCAGCTGGCGCCAGTCGAGTTCATCTGGTTCGGCAAGAGCGGCGCCGAGATCTGTACGCAGCTGAAGGACCCCAAGCGCAATGGCGGCCGCGACGCTGTGGGCCTGCTGGCGCATCTACGGCACGACGCATCGCTGAACGGCTTCATCCCGCGCGGATGGGCGCCCGGAGCTGGCCGCACGACCCCACCGGGCACCTTCGAGGACCACGTCAAGGACATGGCCCTGTGGGGCGCTGCGGGACAACCGTGTCCGAACTGACGGTCTTGCTGTTGCCTAGCGGCAGGCCTGCTCGCGCTGAACCCAACCCGTCGCAATCGCGCTTGCCCAGCTGAGCATGCCTTTGCTGCGCGCCAGTGCGGCCATAGCCGAGGTGTCGTAGGGCACGTAGCGGATCGTCGCGGACCAGTCTGCGCCGGCATGCTCCAGAATCGCGTAGCACGCATGCGGCGTACCGACCTCGACCACGTAAGGAACGGGCGCCTTCCCGTCATAACCGGGCAACCCGACGCTGCCGGGATTCACGACCAGACGTCCATCCCTCAAACGCACCACGCGCGGAATGTGGGTGTGGGCGCACAGGATGATCTCGGCGTCGATCCCCTCAGCTTCAGCCTCGATCGCGTCGATGCCGCTCGGACGCGGGCAGCCGTCGTCGGCGATGTGGTCGAGCCAGAAAGCTGCGTCATCCCTTGGCGATCCATGGCACAGGAACACCCGTCCCTTGTACATGAGCGTGGACGGCATGCTTGCCATCCAGTCGAAGTGCTTGCGCGCGAGCTGACGGAAATCGCTGCGAGCGGAGCCGCCGGCCTGCCAGAGCTCGACGAGGATTCGATCTTGGTCGCCCCGTATCGACGGAAAGCCCCTCGCCATCAACAGGTCCGCGGTCCTGGCTGCCTCGAGCGGGCCACTGACGTGGTCGCCGAGGTTCACGACCTCAGCGATGCCGAGCATGGCAATGTCCGCAAGGACGGCTTCAAGTGCCGGACGATTCCCATGCACATCCGCGATGGCAGCAAATCTCATTTGGCCCCTCCCATTCGGAATGGCCGATCGTTCTCGCTATGCGGGGGATGCAGGACTGGCTAGTCAATTTAGCTACGTCTCTTTAGCTGCATTTGTAGAAGCGCCCGCAAGCTGAGGATCAAATCGGCGCTGCCAGAAGAATTACACGATCGTGGTTGCCAGGCAAGCAATGCGAGTTACGAACTGTCGCGGCAATGCCGACGTGACCTCGGGAAAATAACACGCTACGTTTCCCGGACAAGACCAAGAGGAAACGCCAATCGTGTACGACTTCATTATCGTCGGCGGCGGCTCGGCGGGGTCCGTGCTGGCCCACCGGCTCTCCGCAAAGAGCGCGAACAAGGTCCTGCTGTGCGAGGCCGGACAGGACACACCGCCCGGCAACGAGCCCGCCGAGATCAGGGACAGCTATCCGGGCACGGCCTATTTCGATCCCCGCTTCCACTGGACCGAACTCAAGGTCACGACCCAGATCGTCAGCCACAACAATCCGAACGAAGCGCGTCCTCCTTTACGCAAATACGAGCAGGCGCGCGTGCTCGGCGGCGGCTCGTCGATCAACGGCCAGATGGCCAACCGCGGCGCACCGACCGACTACGATGAATGGGACGCGCGGGGCGCCGACGGCTGGAGCTGGAACGACGTGCTGCCCTTCTTCAAGAAGGTCGAGCGCGACCTCGATTTCGACGGCCCGTACCACGGCAAGAACGGCCGAATTCCGGTACGCAGAATTCCGCGTGAGCACTGGACGCGGCATTCGCAGGCGTTCGCCGACGCCTTCCAGCAGGCCGGCCATCAGTTCGTGCCGGACCAGAACGGCGAGTTCGTCGACGGCTATTTTCCGGTGACGCATTCCAATCAGGCCGAGCAACGCGTCTCGGCCGCGATGGGTTATCTCGATCGTGACACGCGCAAGCGCGCCAATCTCACCATCTCCACCAACACGCAGGTCAGGGAGCTGCTGTTCGAAGGCACGCAATGCGTCGGCGTGAAGGCGATGGTCGACGGACGGGAACAGGAATTCCGAGGCCGCGAGATCATCCTGTCCAGCGGCGCCATCCATTCGCCGGCGCATCTCCTGCGCGCCGGCATCGGCCCGGTCGGTCACCTCAAGGATATGGGCATTCCGGTCCTGATGGGGCTGACAGGCGTCGGTCAGCGCCTGATGGATCATCCCTCGATTTCGCTGTCGTCCTTTGTCCGCCGCGGCGCGCGCATGAACGAGCACACCAGGCGCCACATGCAGCTTGGCCTGCGTTATTCATCCGGGCTGTCGGGCGTACCGAAGGGCGACATGTTCGTCGTCCTGCTCAGCAAATCGGCCTGGCACGCGGTCGGCGAGCAGATCGGCTCGCTGCTGACCTTCGTCAACAAGACCTATTCCGAGACCGGACAGGTCAAGCTCGCCTCGCGCGATCCCGCCGCCGAGCCGATCGTCGAGTTCAATCTGCTGTCCGACCGCCGCGACCTCGATCGCCTGATGAGCGGCTTCCGCAAGATGGCGGCCGTGCAGATGAGCGACGTGGTGAAAGCGGTGACGGACAAGCCGTTTCCGGCCGCCTATACGGACAAGGTGCGCAAGATCGGCGTGGTCAATACCAAGAACAGGATCCTGACCAAGATCGCCGCGACCTTGATGGACGGGCCGGCGGCGCTGCGCCACTACCTGATCGACAATTTCGTCGTCGAAGGTTTCACCTTCGACCAGGTGATGAACGACGACGATGCGCTGGAAGCCTTCGTCCGCAAGGCGACCATCGGGGTGTGGCACGCCTCGTGCTCATGCCGCATGGGCCGGGCCGACGATCCGATGGCGGTGGTCGATAATCAAGGCCGCGTCAAAGGCGTTCAGGGCCTGCGCGTCGTCGACGCCTCGATCTTCCCCGTGGTGCCATGCGCCAATACCAATTTCCCGGTGCTGATGTCGGCGGAGAAGATCGCTGCGGCGATGGTGCAGTGAACGCTAGCGACTGCCGGGCAGGTGGAGGGATTCATGGATTGCAGCATCCGCCCGGCGCGCGAAGAGGATAGCGGCGAAATCAGCGCCGTCATTCTGCGCGCACTGCGCGAGACAAATGCGAGGGATTACACAGACGAGATCATCGAACGGGTCGAGCATAGCTTCAGCCCGACCGCCGTTCTGGAGCTGATCCGCAAACGCACGGTCCTTGTTGCCGCCCTTGGCGGCCGCGTCGTTGGAACGGCGAGCCTTGACGGAAGCGTCGTCCGCACGGTCTTCGTGGCTCCCGACGTTCAGGCGCAGGGGATCGGCAAGTTCCTGATGGCCGAGATCGAGCGCATCGCGCGCGAGCGAGAGATCGCTTTGTTGACCGTCCCGTCTTCGGTCACCGCGGAATCGTTCTACGCGCGGCTCGGGTTCAAGGCCGTGCGCGACAGCTACTTTGGCGATGAGCGCACGATCATCATGGAGCGATCGCTCGATGCCCCTATGTAGGCCTGGATTGGCTCGCAGGCGGGAGGAACGGCCATGCCAACATTGCAAGTTCTACGACACGGCGAAGCTCGCCAACAGTCGCGCCGGCTTGCGGCAAATTCATTATCGCCTGCAACACACCGAGGTAGTGCCACGCCAATCCGTCGATGTCAGCTGTCACCGCCAATTCTCCACTTGCGACCGCCTCGCGTAAAATGCCGCCGAGGATCGCGCGCTGCCGCGTAAGTCCCTGCCGCGCGACCGACTGGCCTGCCGGAGGCAGGTCCACCATCTCAGCGCACGATCGGGCCAGCATGCATCCAGCGGGCCGCGCCGTCTTGCCCGCTCTGGGCAAGAATTCGTGCAACAGCGCTTCAAGCTGTTGGCGCTTCGTCTCGCCTCGAACGGCGCTCATGCGCCGCTCGACGCGCTCGATGTAAGCCGAAAGGACCTCTTCGAATAGCCCGTCCTTGTCTTGAAATCGCTTGTACATACTCGACCGCGACAAGCCCATCGCTGTCGTCAGTTGATCGATCGACGAAGCCGAATAGCCGTGACGCCAGAACACATCCATCGCGGAATTGATCACGGCATCGTCATCGAATTGGGGTTTTCCACTCATGCCATTCCCACTTGACATCATGGAACGATCGTTCCACGTATCTTGAACTGATCGTTCCAAGATACGGAAGGTTATCCGGATGTTCAACCCCTCCCAGCGTGGCGCCGGCCGCACGCGCATTGCCGTTGCTGGAGCCACAGGTCGCGTGGGCTCCGCCTTGATTTCGAAACTGTTCACGGAACCGGTTGAGATTGTGGCATTGACCCGCACGTCGGATGCTGGACGTCTGCCGTCCGGAGTTTCGCTTGCGACCGTGGACTTCGATGCGCGATCGACTTTGGACAACGCGCTGCGCGGAGTTGACCGTCTGTTCCTCGCCCACGGCACGTCCCCCCGGCAAGTCGCCAATGAAATTGCGCTGATCGACGCAGCCGTGGCCGGCGGCGTAGGCCACATCGTCAAATTGTCCGTGTTGGGACCACCGTCTCGGCTACATCCGTTCGACTGGCATGCGCAAATTGAGGCGCATCTTGCGGCCTGCGACGTAGGCTTCACGGTTTTGCGGCCATCGAGTTTCGTCGATATCCTGGCACGGGCTGGCGCTCCAGTCGCCAATGACGCATGGGGCGGGGCAGCCGGCGATGGATTGGTCAACTTGATCGACACGCGCGATGTGGCGGACTCGGCTTTCGCTGTGCTTCTCGACGACGCGCACTTAACGTCCCAGCGCGCCTATCATCTGACCGGGCCAATCGCGGTCAGCATGCCTGAGATAGCAAATGAAATGTCCAGACTGCTTGGACGTCTCGTCACATATCAGCACCGAAGCCCTGCGGAGCAGCGTGAGAAGCTGATGGCGTCTGGACTCAACGAATTTGTCGCCGACCTGCTGCTCGGTCTGGATCGCCTTTTCTACGAATCGGTCCTCGCAGAAACCACGTCAACTGTTCGCGAGTTGACTGGCCACGCTCCGCGCCCGGTAACCGATTGGCTAAGCGACAACATCTCGGTGTTTCAGGCGACGCATCATGGAGTCTAATCTCATGGTGCTGCCTTGCTACATCGCAGTCACAGCTTGCGCTGCTCCGGATTGCGCCAATAGCTCCGCCCACACGCGGAAGCGTGCGCCGTCGTTGAGCGGCACGATGTGAAACGGCTGGCCGAAGATCGCGAGCGGCTCATGGCCCGGCTCGAACCGCGGCCAGGCTTGAGCGATATCCGGCCTGCCGGTCGTGACGAAGCGCAAGACGCTCACCTGAAACCGCGCGGCGACATCAATGTCGGCCGGCGTCATCGGCCCGCCCTTGCGCTTGAGGATCGGCCGATCGATGAAATCAGGCAGATGCGCCCACAGGCAGGCGTTGTCCGCACCGTGTGTCGGCCCCTGCGACAGGAACGGCTCCAGCGCTGGGCGATGATCGAACCGGCTCAACCACACCGCGCCGCCTGCCGCAGCATGACGCCGCGCGAGATCGGCCATGGGGCGATGCCAGAACGCATCCGACAACAGCGCCTCGTACGGATCCTCGTCGAGGCGCGCGTTGGCGCGATAATAGGATAGCAGCCGGCACCAGCCGGCATCGCCGAACGCCGCGCGCACTTGTCGCTCGGTGGTGCGGATCATCGCGGCCGGCGGCACGCTCTTCAGGAACATCACCATCTCGTCGCGGCAGGAGCCGAGCCAGAGCGGAATGTCACGCAAAGTTCCGTCGGCGAAGACGTCGCGCGGCTCGCGCGCGATGACGGTGCCGTCGAGCACCGGACCGAACACGGTGCCTGCGTCGGTCTCGTCCGCGAGCCTGCGTCCGACGCGCTTTACCGCCGCAAACAGCTTTGGCAGCGGCACGGACGCAATCGCGCTGGGATCGCGCGCAAGCTCGAGCTCCTCGAGCACGTGGCGCGCGACATCGTCGGCATGATCGGCGCTCATGATGTTTCGGCCGGGCGCGCTCAGCGCGAGCGCACGGATAAACTTGCCTCTTGTCTGCGGCAGGGTTGCGAGCGCGATCACCATGGAGGCGCCGGCGGATTGTCCCGACAGCGTAATCGCATCCGGATCGCCGCCGAAATTCGCAATGTTGGCCCGGACCCAATCGAGCGCTGCGAGCGTATCCTGGAGCGCGAGGTTGTTGGCTTCGGTGAGGCCGTGACGATGCAGTTGCAGGAAGCCGAGCGGCCCGAGCCGGTAGTTGATGGTGACGATGACGGCCGGGCCGTGGGCGGCGAGGAAGGAGCCGTGATAGTCGGCGCCGCCGCCGGTGACGAAGGCGCCGCCATGGATGAAGAACTTGACCGGCAGCGGGTGATCCGCCGCCGGCGCCCAGATGTTCAGGCTGAGACAGGATTCCTCGTCAGCATGATCGAGATGGCCGGGCTGCGGCGCGTAAGCGCCGTAGTCCGTGCATTGGCGCGGCTCCGTCCACGCGAGCGGCGGTGTCGCCCTGGCAAAGCGCCGCGCGGTCGCGAACGGCACGCCCTTGAAGGCGCGTATGCCGTTCTGCTCGGCGCCGATGATCGGCCCGCTGGCGGTCGAAACTGCGTTGGTCAACATGCGACTTTCACTCATCCCGACTCAAGCGCGCTGCTTGCCGAGATCGGCGATGTCGACATTGTGGGTTTCGCGCGCGGTGGCCGCTGATGCCGCCGAGATCACGCAGCAGCAGGCAACGAAGATTGCCACGGGAATCCAGCCGTTCGGCCCTTCGCCGACCAGGCTCGCACTCACCAGCGGCGTGAAGCCGGCGGCGAGGAAGCCGAGCTGCGTGCCGATCGCCGTGCCGGAGTAACGCACGCGCGCGTCGAACATCTCCGCATAGAACGACGGCCAGATCGCGTTCGGCGCGGCGTAGATGACACCCGAGAGGATCATCGCCGCGGCGAAGATCGCCAGCGTATTCCCTGATGTCACCAGCATGAAGTACGGGAACACCAGCACCGCACAGCCGAGCACGCCACCGATGAACACCGGCTTGCGGCCGATCCTGTCGGCCAGCAGCGCCCACAGCGGCTGGGTGATCAGCGCGGTGACATTGCCGAGCACGCCGGCCCACAGCATGGTCGGGCGCGCGACGCCGAACTTGCTGGTGGCATAGCCGAGCGCGAACACCGCGGTCATCGTGCTCACGGTGGCGATCAGCGCACAGACGATCACGCGCAGCACGTCCGGCCAGTAGTCGCGCAAGAGCCTAACGACGGGAAAGCGCGCCACCTGCGCCTTGTCCTTGATGTCTTCGAAGACGGGCGTTTCCGGCATGGTCCTCCGCACCAGATAGGCGACCAGCAGCACGAGCGCGGAGAGCAGGAACGGAATGCGCCAGCCCCAGCTCAACAGCTGGTCTTCCGGCAGGCTCGACACCGGGATGAACACCAGTGTTGCAAGGATGGCGCCAGCCTGGGTGCCGCTCAGGGTCCAGCTCGTGAAGAAGGCGCGGTTGGAATTGGCGGAATGCTCCAGCGTCAGGGAGTTGGCTCCGCTCTGCTCGCCGGCGGCCGACAGGCCCTGCAACAGGCGGAGCAGCGTCAGGATGACAGGCGCGGCGTTGCCGATCGTCTTGGCATCCGGCAGCAGGCCGATCGCCAGCGTCGAGCCGCCCATCAGCACCAGCGTGAACAAGAGCACCGTCTTGCGGCCGATACGGTCGCCGAAATGGCCGAGGATGACGGCGCCCACGGGCCGGGCGATATAGCCGATGCCGAAGGAGAGCAACGCGAGCAGCGACGCGGTCGAGGGATCGACATTGGCGAAGAACACTTTTGGAAAGATCAGCGCCGCCGCGGTGCCGTAGATGAAGAAGTCGTAGTATTCGAGCATGCTGCCGACGAAGCTGACCAGCGCGGCGCGCTTCGGCAGCCTGTTCGGCGTGGCTTCCGCGCTGGATGATGCGCGCAGCGGTGCGGTTGACGTCAACGTCATTGAAAGCTCCTCCCCATGTGGCCGGTGCGGTTCGCGTCAGGCAGATCGCCTCGCGCGCGTTTTCTGGTTCTGGTTGCCGCAACTTTGGTTTGGAGCGATAATGTACGAACTAGTACGTTTATGCAATACGCATTGGATCAGTGCCCCGACGGGTGAAATTTGCCTTCACCTTCAAGGTGATCCGTGGAAACTGGCGGGAGAAACAGTGATGCTCGAGCGTATGCCGCCCCCATCGAAGCGCACCAACGACCCCGAGCGCACCAAGCGCGACATCCTCGAAGTGGCGATGGCCGAATTCGCCTCGGAGGGCTATTCCGGCGCCCGCGTCGATGCGATCGCGGCGCGCACGCGCACATCCAAGCGGATGATCTATTACTACTTCGGCGGCAAGGAGCAGCTCTATCTCGCGGTGCTGGAGGAGGCCTATCGCAGCATCCGCGCGCTGGAGGACCAGCTCGACATCGAAAGCTGCGACGCCCGCGAGGGATTGCGCCGGCTGATCGAGGCCACCTTCGACCATGACGAGCGCAATCCGAACTTCATCCGCCTCGTCAGCATCGAGAACATCCACCACGGCAAGCACCTGAAGCAGAATCTGCAACTGCGCCAGCTCAACGCCAGCGTGATCGCGACACTCGACGGCATCCTCGAGCGCGGCCGCGGCGAAGGCGTCTTCCGCGACGACGTCGACGCCATCGACCTGCACCTCGCCATCTCTTCCTACTGCTTCTTTCGCGTCGCCAACCGCCACACCTTCGGCGCCCTGTTCGACCGCGACCTCAGCGAGCCCAGGGTGCTGGCGACGAGCCGGACGCAGATCGTGGAGATGATCCTGGCGTGGCTTGGGGCGAAGGCTTAACAGCACACTCGCTGTCATTCCCCGCGACCCGGCTACGCCAAGGCTTCGCCGGGGCTGCGGTCCAGGGGCGCCGAAGCTTTAGCGTAGGCGGCAGGCGGGGAATCCAGTACGCCGCGGCCTATCGAGGAACCACTACCGGCTCTGGAATACTGGATCACCCGCTTTCGCGGGTGATGACGGCGGAGACCGGAGCCCCCCTCACCCGCCCCTCTTCCCCCGCGTGCTCGCCAGCAGCACCAGCATGAACGACGCCACCGTCATCAGCGTCGAGATCGCGGCGATGGTCGGGTCGATCTCGTCACGCAGCGCGGTGAACATGCGCTTGGTCAGAGGCTGATACTGGCCGCCGGAGATGAACAGCGCGACGATGGTCTCGTCCATCGCCGAGATGAAGGCGAAGATGCCGCCCGCGACCACGCTGGACTTGATCTGCGGCAGCGTCACCGCGAAGAAGCTGCGCAGGCGGTTCATGCCGAGGCTGCGCGCCACCATCTCCTGCGCCGGATCGAAGCTCTGCAAGCCCGCGAGCACCGAGATGACGACGTAGGGCAGGCCCAGCATCACATTCGCCAGCACGAGGCCGGGCATGGTCGCGACCAGGCCGACCTTTGCATAGACGAAGAAAATGCCGACCGCCGTGATGATGATCGGCACCACCAGCGGCAGCAGCAGTGCCATGTGGATGATGCGCATGATGCGCAGCTTCGACTGGCTGATCGCGTAGGCCGCAGCAACCCCGCACGGCGTTGCGATCAGGACCGTGAAGAAGGCGACCGTCAGCGTTACCCGCGTCGCCTGCATCCAGGCGGGATTGGCGAAATATTGCTGGTACCAGCGCAGCGAGAACGACGGCGGCGGGAACGTCAGGAAGCGCGCACTGGAAAACGAGATCGGCGCGATGATCAGGACGGGCAGGATCAGATAGACCAGCACCAGCGCGCTGATCACGTAGAGGACAATCCGTGCGGGCGAAGTGCGCGTCATTTTTGCCCCAACACGCGATCGAGCGAGATGAAGCGGCTGACGGCGAAGAAGATCAGGAGCACGCTCAGGAGCAGCACCACGGCGACCGCGCTCGCGGCGCCGAACTGGTTGTAGAGTTCGACATTGCGGCTCACCAGCATCGACACCATCACGGTGCGGCCGCCGCCGAGCAATTCCGGCGTGATGTAGAAGCCGAGGCAGAGCACGAACACCATGGTGCAGCCGGCGAGCACGCCCGGCAACGACAGCGGCAGGAACACGCGGAAGAAGGTAAGCGACGGGCTCGCCCCCAGGCTCGCGCCGGCCTGCATCAAATCACCGGGGATCTTCTGCATGGTGGCATAGAGCGGCAGCACCATGAACGGCAGCAGGATGTGCACGGTCGCAACCACCGTGCCGAACGTGTTGTGCACGAGCGCGAGCGGCTCGGAGATGACATCGAGATAGCGCAGGAACTGGTTGATCACGCCGGTGCGCTGGAGCAGCGCCAGCCAAGCATAGGCGCGGACCAGCACGGACGTCCAGAACGGCAGCACCACCAGCGACAGGATGAGGATGCTCCAGCCCTTCGGCACGGCGTTGGCGAGATAGGCGACGGGATAGCCGAGCAGCAGCGCGATGACTGTCACCGCGAGGCTGATCTCGAAGGTCAGCGCAAAGCTGCGCCAGTAGATGTCTTCCGTGAAGACCCGGCGATAGTTCTCCAGCGTGAAACCGTCATGGTAGATCGACTGCCAGGCGAGCCACCCGACCGGCAGCACGATCAGGAGAAGAATCACGAGCAGCGCCGGCGACACCAATGCCAGCATCAGCGCATGCTCGCGGCGCTGATGCTTTTGGGAGGAATCTGGCATGGATGTCGCCAAGGCTGACCTCGCTTACTTCTGCATGAACGACGCCCAGCGCTTCTCGGCGGCCTCGCCCGCGGGCGAGGACCACCAGGCGTAGGACATCAGCGCCTGCTTAGCCGCGTTCGCCGGCTCGCTCGGCAGCTGCGCGGCACGCTCGGGCTTGATCACGCCGGTCTCGAACGCCTTCGGATTGCCCGGGCCGTAGTCGATGTTGAGCGGCAGATTGGCCTGGTGCACGGGATCGACGGCCTCGTTGACGAATTTGACTGCCGTCTCCAGATTCGGCGCGCCCTTGAGGATGCAGAGCGAGGTGCTCTGAAGGACGCCCTGGTTGTAGGTGAAGGAGACCTTTGCACCCTCCTTGGCCACGGCGCTGACGCGGCCGTTCCACGCCATCTCCATGTCGACCTCGCCGTCGTTGAGCAGCTGCGCCGATTGCGCGCCTGAGGTCCACCACACCGTGATGTGCGGCTTGATCTCCTCCAGCTTCTTGAAGGCGCGGTCGACGTCGAGCGGGTAGAGCTTGTCGGGCGCGACGCCGTCGGCCATCAGCGCGGCCTCGAGCGTGGCGATCGGGTGATTGCGTAGCGCGCGGCGGCCGGGGAATTTCTTGACGTCCCAGAAATCCACCCAGCTGTTCGGCGCGTCCTTCGGAAACGTCTTCTGGCTGTAGGACAGCACGCTGGAATAGAACTCGTATGACACCGAATAGGGACTGCGATAGGCCTCCGGCATCGCCGCGCCGTTTGGAATCTTCGAGAAGTCGAGCTTCTCGATCAGCCCCTGCTCGCCGCCGCGCAGGCAGTTTCCGGTGGGGGTATCGACGACGTCCCAGATCGGCTTGCCGCTGCCGACCTGCGTCTTGATCGCGGGCCAGGCGTCGGGAATGGAGTCCTGGTTGATGGTGATGCCAAGCTTCTTGGCGGAGGGATCGAGGATCGCCACCGTCTGCGCCGCCTGATAGGCGCCGCCCTGCGAGACGAAGGTGATCTGCTCGGCGGCGCTCGCCGCGGTGCCGCTAAACGCGATGGCGCCCAACAGGGCGTAGCCAAATCCAGAATGCCGTTTCGTCATCATCCTCGCCTCCTCCATCACCAAATAATCTCACTGACCGATCGCATCGAGAAACTGGTACCAGCCGGCGACCATGCGCACGGCGGGCTCGCGCAGCGGATAGAACGGGATCGCCTTCATGCGCCTGATATCGAGCAGCCCTACCTCGGGCGTCTCGCCGCGCACGAAGGCGGCGAGATAGCGGCCCATCAGGCTCGACATCGCAACACCCGCGCCGTTGTAGCCCATCGAGACCAGCGTGCGGTCGTCGAGCCGGCCGATATGCGGCACCGAGTCCAGGGTCATGCCGACGAGGCCCGACCATTTGTACGCGAGCGGCACATCGGCGAGATCCGGGAAGATGCCGACCATCGCCTTGCGCAACGCGTCGAAGGCAGCTTGCGAGTCCTGCTTGCCGAAGGCGCCGCGGCCGCCGAAGATGACGCGGTTGTCGACCATGCGGAACCAGCGCATCATGCGCTTGGTCTCGGTGTAGGTGCGCCCCGTCGGCATCAGCTTGCCCGCGAGATTGCGCGGCAGCTGCTCGGTCGCGACCATGGCGCTGCGGAAAGGGATCAGCGTGCGCTGCATGTGCGCGGTCGCGCTGGTGAGATCGGAGTAGCTGTTGGTGGCGATGATCGCCTGCTTCGCGCGCACCGCGCCTTGCGGCGTCTCAGCGACGATGCCGCCATTCTCGCGCCGGAGTTTGACCACCGGCGACTCGTGGAAGATCGGAACGCCACGGCGCGCGACGCCATCGGCGAGCCCGCGCAGATAGTTCAGCGGATGAATGCCGCCGGAGCCGGGATTGAGCACGCCGCCGACAAAGATGTCGGAGCCGGTTTCGTCGCGCACCCCGCGCTTGTCGAGGATGCGGACTTCGGCGGAGCCCATCTCGCGCGTCATCCAGTTGGCTTCGTCGATCGCGGCCTTCAGCGTCGTCTCGTTATGCGCGGCCTTGACCTGGCCCGTGCGTGTCAGCGCCGCGCTGGCGATGCCGAATTCGGACACCAACTCCTCGACCATGTCAGTCGATTCATGCGCGATCTCGTACATGCGCTGCGCCATGGCGCGGCCATGGGTGGCGTCGATCTCGCGGAACGACAGGCGAAATTTTGCGGTGATCACCCCGCCATTGCGACCGCTTGCGCCCCAGCCGGGACGGTTCGCCTCCAGCACGACCGGCGACAGGCCGCTCTTGGCGATGTGGTGCGCCGCGGAGAGGCCCGTGTAGCCTGCACCGATGATCACCACATCCGCCTGTCGCTCGCCCGACAGCACGGGAAACGCGCGCGCCGGCTCCGCCGTGGCTTCCCACAGCGAGTTGGCCGATGGCAATGCGCTCCAGTCCCGTGTCATGCCGCCGCTCATGCCTTACGCCGCCGGTCCGATCGCCGCGTCGGCCAGCGCCTTCAGCGTCGGGAAGTGGAAGTCCGGCTTGGTCAGCGTCTCAACCGCCGGCGTGCCGCCGAAACCGGCGATGCCCTGGCGGCGCTCGATCCAGCACACCTTGTAGCCGAGCTTCCGCGCGATCCCGATGTCGTGGTACTGGCTCTGCGCGACGTGCAGGATGTCGGGCTTCTTGTAGCCGAAGGCGGACTGGCGTCCCTTATTGTAGGCGAAGAACTCCGGGTTCGGCTTGGTAACGCCGGTATCGTCGGCGCAGACGGTATCGTCAAAGGGATTTCCGAGCGCGTGCGCATAGCACGACAGCGCGACCCGGTCAGCATTGGTCATCGCCACCAGCCGGAATTTCGTGCGCAGACGCTTCAGCGCCTCGACCGAATCCGCGAACGGCCCCCAGCGCAGCACCGAAAGCTGGAACACATCGCAGGACGCATCGTCGGAGGGAAGCCCGAGCTCCTTGGCGAGATGGCGATAGACGTGGAACATCGCCTCGCTCGAGCGCTCATAATGCTTGTCGCGGCCGCGCTTATAGGGCTCGAAGATCTGCTCGTCGCTGAGCTCGGCCGGCGACTTGCCGGAGATCTTGCGCACCGCGGAGAGCACGCCGGTCTCGAAATCGATCAAGGTGCCGACGACGTCGAAGGTGAGAACCTTGAAATTGCTGAACGAGGCTGCTGACGACATCTTTGGTTTCTTCTCTCGGTTGAACAGGGCTTGAGTTCAGTCCCCCGCCCTGGGGACAACGATGGTGTCCTCGGGGTGAAGGGTCACGGTGAGGCTGCCGCCGAGCGGCGGGATGCGGCTGTAGGCCTGGTGATAGCTCGGCTGGCGCAGGCTGAGCGCGATGCCATCGGTGAGCGCCAGGAAGATGCGGAGGCTCTCGCCCTGGTAGACGATGTCGGTGACAGTTCCGGTCAGCCGGTTGCAGGCGGCATCCTGCGCGCCGTCGTCGATCAAGAGCTTTTCGCTGTGCACGGCGAGCATCAAGGCATCGCCTGAGGGAATGGCGCGGGCGCTGCGCAAGAGCGCGTTGCCGAGCGCGACGCTGGAGGCATCGACGCGGCGAACCGGCAGCATCGTCGCTTCTCCGATGAAGCTCGCGACGAAGGAATCCGCGGGATGATCGTGCAGCCGCTCGGGTGCGTCGATCTGGATCAGCCGGCCGTCCTTCATCACGGCGACGCGGTCGCTCATGGTCAGCGCCTCGCGCTGGTCGTGGGTGACGTAGATGATGGTGGCGCCGATGCGCCGGTGCAGCGCGCGCAGCTCGATCTGCATGGATTCGCGGAGCTGCTTGTCGAGCGCGGAGAGCGGCTCGTCCATCAGGATCAGGCGCGGCTCGAAGATCATCGCGCGCGCCAGCGCCACGCGCTGGCGCTGGCCGCCGGAGAGCTGCGCGATGCCGCGCTCTTCATAGCCGGCGAGACCGACCATCGCGAGCGCTGCGCGCACCTTGTCGGGCCAGCTCGCTTTCGGCAGGCGCCGTGCGCGCAGGGGAAAGGCGACGTTCTCGCCGACGTTCATATGCGGGAACAGCGCGTAGTTCTGGAACACCACGCCGATGTCGCGCTTGTGCGGCGGCATCCAGGTGACGTCACGGCCGCCGAACAGGATGGTTCCGCTCGACGGCAGGATGAAGCCGCCGAGAATTCCAAGCAGCGTGGTCTTGCCCGAGCCGGAGGGCCCGAGCAGCGAGACGAATTCGCCGGCGCCGACATTGAGCGAAACGTCGTCGAGAGCGCGAACGGGGCCATACGCCTTGCTCGCGGACCTGATCTCGACGCTTTCCGCTCGTTTGTCCAACGATCGACCTCGCCTCGTTCCCTGCAATGGCGTGCCTCACTGCGCGCCATAAGCCTGCTTTATAGACAGGAATTTTGAGCACTCACGGCCGAAGCGTGCACCGCACCAAATCTTCGTTCGCAAGCCCTTTCTTTAGGCTGTGATGCCGATGACACCAGACTTGGCAAAACTCGGCAATTGCCAAATTCTCACCGTGTCCATAACATGGCGTTATGCCCGAGCTACGCCGGATGCTGCCCTCCAGTAACGCCCTGTTCGTCTTCGACGCAGCGGCGCGCAATGGCAGTTTCACGGCGGCAGCAGCCGAGCTCAACGTCACGCAGCCGGCGGTGAGCCGGATGCTCGGACAGTTCGAGGAGCATCTCGGCGTCCGCCTGTTCGACCGCACTGCCGGGCGCGCGGTGCTCACCGAGGAAGGCGAGCTGCTTTATCGCCGCGTGCTCGAAGGCTTTCGCAGCATCGAGACCGGGCTCGTCGAGATCGAACGGCGCCGCAAGGGCACCGAGACGGTGACGCTGTCGGTCTCCTCCGCCTTCACCACGCATTGGCTGATGCCGCGCATCGACAAGCTCCAGAAGCAGTTTCCCGAGGTCGATCTGCGCTTCCAGCTGATCTCCGGCGCGCTGCGCGGACCGGTCGAGAATGTCGACCTCGGCATGCGCTTCCGTGACCGCGACGAGCCGTCGTCCGGCGGCACGCTGGTGATGAAGGAAGTCATGCTGCCGATGTGCAGCCCTGGCTATCTCGGCGAGACCGATCCCGCTGAAGGCAACACCATCATTCGCCTCGCCGAGACGCCGGGCGACTGGGCGGCGGATTACGCCTCGCTTCTCACCGGCCGCCGCGGCGCGGCCAAGGCGCTGAGCTTCACCGACTATGCCGTCGTGATGCAGGCTGCCCTGCTCGGCCAGGGCATCGCGCTCGGCTGGCTGACGGTGGCCTCGCACTGGCTCCTGACCGGCGCGCTGGTGCCGGCCTCCGAGACGCTCACCACCACGCGGCGCATCTGCGAATTCCTGCCGCCGCGCAACCGGCCGATGCGCCCCATCGCCGCCGAGATCCGCGACTGGATCATCGCGCAGATGAAAAGCGAGATCGCCGCGATCGACCGGCTCTATCCGAAGCTCGGCGCGATGGCCGCCTGCTATTGATGCCGAACGATCACGGCGCGCTACCCCGGCCGAAAGCGCAGATTGGCGCGCGATAGCTGGCTGATCGACGTGCATCCCATCAGCTTCATATCGCGCACGAGCTCGGCCCGCAGCAGGCCGAGGGCCCGTTCGACGCCGGGCCGGCCGGCGGCGGCGAGCGGATAGAGATAGTATCGTCCAAGCCCGACCGCCTTGGCCCCGAGCGACAGCGCTTTCAGGATATGGGTTCCGCGCTGGATGCCGCCGTCCATCATCACGTCGATGCGGTCGCCCACGGCATCGACGATTTCGGCGAGTTGATCGAAAGCCGAGCGGGAGCCGTCGAGCTGGCGGCCGCCATGATTGGAAAGGACGATCCCGGCACAGCCGATATCGACGGCGCGGCGCGCGTCTTCCACCGACATGATCCCCTTCAGGCAGAACGGGCCGTTCCAGGTCCGCACCATCTCCGCGACATCGTCCCAGTTCATCGCGGGATCCAGCATTTCCGTGAAGTAGCGACCGATCGACATGGCGCCGCCGCTCATGTCGACATGCTCTTCCAGCTGCGGGAGCCTGAATTTCTCGTGGCTGACATACTGGATGCCCCACATCGGCTTGATCGCGAACTGCAACATGCCCGCAGGTGTCAGGCGGAAGGGAATGCTGAAGCCGGTGCGCAGATCACGCTCGCGATTTCCCCCGGTGATGCTGTCGACCGTCAGCATCATCACCTCGACGCCCGCGTCCCTGGCGCGCTGCATCATGGCGCGGTTGAGACCGCGATCCCTGTGGAAATAGAATTGATAGACCTGTGGCGTGTCGTGGGCCTTGCGCAATTCCTCGAGCGACACCGTGCCCAGCGAGGAGACGCCGAACATGGTGCCGTAGCTCGCCGCAGCAGCGGCGACGGCACGCTCGCCTTCATGATGGAACAGGCGCTGCAAGGCGGTCGGCGAGCAGTAGAACGGCAGCGCGAGCTTCTGGCCCATGATGGTGACCGACAGATCGACGTCCTGCACGCCGCGCAACACGTTGGGCAGAAGGTCGCAATGCTCGAAGCTCGCGCTGTTGCGGCGATGGGTGGTCTCATCGTCGGCCGCGCCATCGATATAGTCGAAGATCGGACCGGGCAGTCGGCGGCGCGCCAGCCGCCGGAAATCGTGGAAGTTATGACACTGTGTCAGGCGCATTTCTCAACTCCGCTCACGGCATGCTCTGCGCGTCGATCATCTTGCCATCGCGCCGCCGATGCTGTCAGCGGTCGCCATCGCGGCGATCTCTCGCCTGATGGCGCCGCCGGTCTCCTATCGATGCTCGATCGCCCTGATCGCGCCGCGGAGCTCGGCGAGGCCGCGCAGGCGTCCGATCGCGGTGTAGCCGGGATTGGTGCGCTTGGTTGCGGCGAGATCGTCGAGCATACGATGGCCGTGGTCGGGACGGAACACGATTCTCTTGTCGGGCGAACGCCGTGCGTTCTCCTTCAACAGCGCCTTCAGCACCGCGACCATGTCGACGTCGCCATCGAGATGATCGGACTCGTAGAATGACAGGCCGTCGGCCTCGCGCTTGGTCGCGCGCAGATGGGCAAACGCAATGCGCGGGCCGAAGCGCTCGGCCATCGCGGGCAGATCGTTCCCGGCGCGCACGCCGAGCGAGCCGGTGCACAGGCAGATGCCGTTCGCCTTGGACGGCACGGCGTCGAACAGCGCCTGATAGTCGTCGGCGGTGGAGGCAATGCGCGGCAGGCCGAACAGCGGACGCGGCGGATCGTCGGGATGCAGCGTCAGGGACACCCCGAGTTGCTCGGCGACCGGCGTGACGCGGCCCAGGAACTCGGCGAGATGCTGCCGCAGGATCTTTGGCGTGATGTCGCGATAGGTCTCCAGCCGGTCGCGGAATTGCGGGATCGTCATCGGCTCGGTGGTCGAGCCCGGCAGCGCGCTGGCGATGACCATGACGAGATAGTCGATATCGGCCTGGCTCATCTGGTCGAACAGCTTTTTGGCGCGCGCCTGCTGTTCGGGCGAATACTCCTGCACGGCGGCGGGACGCTTCAGGATATGCAGCTCGAACGCGGCAAAGCGGTCCTGGTCGAAGCGCATGGCGCGGGCGCCGTTCGGCAGCTCCCACTCCAGATCGGTGCGGCACCAGTCCACCACCGGCATGAAATTGTAGCAGATGATCTTGATGCCGGCCGCCGCCACCGCTTCGAGACTCGCGATCCACGCGTCGATCGAGGCCGTCGCCTTGGCCCCGAGCCGCTTGACGTCGTCGGGGATCGGAATGGACTCCACCACCGACCAAGTCAGTTGCGAGCGGCCGGGCTGGCCGTGCTCGATGAAGTTCTTGCGCTCCTCGACCGCCTTGCGTGTCCAGGCTTCGCCGATCGGCACCTGATGCAGCGCCGAGACGATATCCGTCGCCCCGGCCTGCCTGACATCGTCCAAAGACACCGGATCATCCGGACCGTACCAGCGCCATCCCTCGAGCATCATCGAAATTCTCCTAAAGCGTTTTCGGGCGAAGTGGATACCGGTTCGCGTGAAGAAAACGCGTCAAAACAAAGAATCAGTTCGCGGTCAGCACGACCTTGACGCTCTGCGAGCGGTCCAGTGCCAGCCGCAGCGCGTCCGGCGCGGTCGACAGCGGCCGCTCGGCGGTGACCAGCGACAGCACGTCGACGCTGCCTGCGCCGATCAGTTCCACCGCGGTCATGAACTCGAAGCCGAAGCGGAACGAGCCGCGCAGGTCGATCTCCTTGGCCATCACCGCATTCGACGGCGTCGGAATCTGGCCGCCCGGCAGATTGCCGATCTGCACCACAATGCCGCCGCGCCTGACTATGCCGATCGCGCTGGCAAGGCCCGCGGCGGTGCCCGAGACCTCGAACGCCACATCATAGGGACGCGATGCGGCCTGTGCCTTCAGTCCTTCCTCGCCGGCCGAGACGTTCTCGACATGCGAAGCGCCGAGCCGGGTCGCAAAGGCGAGCGGCGCCGGCGCGATGTCGGCCACCGTGATGTCGGCCATGCCGGCGCGATGTGCGGCGAGCATGGTCAAAAGCCCGATCGGGCCGGCACCGAAGATGATGCCGCGCTTGCCCTCGATGTTGCCGGCGCGCGCGACCGCGTGCAGGCAGACCGCGAGCGGCTCGGCCAGCGCCGCGGCCTGATAAGATACGTGGTCGGGGATCTTGACGCACTGCGCCGGGATCGCGTCGAAATAGTTGGCGAAGCCGCCCTGCATGTGCGGCGTCTTCGACGCCGAGCCCATGAAGTAGATGTTCTCGCAGAGGTTCGGCCGGCCCTCGCGGCAGGCGACGCAATGGCCGCACCAGCGCGACGGATTGACGGCGACACGGTCGCCGACCTTCAGGTTCGCTGCGGAACCTGCGATCTCCACGACTTCGCCCGAGATCTCGTGACCGAGCACGAGCGGCGACTTCACGACGAAATCGCCGGTCCGGGCATGACGGAAATAATGCATGTCGGAGCCGCAGATGCCGCCGGCGCCGAAGCGGATGCGCATCATGCCATCAGCGAGCTTGTCGAGCGGATGCTCGATCATGCGCAGATCTTCGGGGCCGAACAGGGTTGCGGCGAGAGCGGTGGAGGTCATTTGGAGAGTCCCATGTATTTAGGCAGCCAGAGGGTCAGTTCGGGAATGTAGGTGATCGCGATCAGCGCGACCATCAGCGGCACCAGCCAGGGCAGGATCGCGACCGTCGTGCGCTCGACCGAGAGCTTGGCCACGCGGGCGAGCACGAACAGCACCATGCCGAGCGGTGGATGCAACAGGCCGATCATCAGGTTCAGCGTCATGATCAGCCCGAAATGGATCGGATCGATGCCGAGCTTGAGCACGATCGGCAGCAGGATCGGCACCAGGATGGTGATCGCCGCCGTGGTGTCGATGAAGCAGCCGACGAACAGGATCAGGACGTTGGCGAGCGCCAAAAACACCCATTTGTTGTGGGTGATGCTGAGCATCCAGTCCGAAAGCATTTGGGCTGCCTGCGACACCGTCAGCAACCAGGCGAAGATCGAGGCTGCCGTGACGATGAACAGCACCGAGGCCGTGGTCTCGATTGTGTCGAAGGTCGCCTTCGCCACCGTCTTCAAGGTCATGGTACGGTAGCGGACGAGACCGAGGAACAGCGACCAGATCACGGCGGCGACCGCGGCCTCCGTCGGCGTGAACCAGCCGAGCGTCATGCCGCCGATCAGGATGACCGGCGCCATCAGCGCCATTACCGCCGAGAAGTCGAAGTACCAGTCGATCGCGAGCAGCGTGCCGAGGCCGATGACAACGGCCATGTTGGTGGACATGCCGGCCAGCACCATCAGCCAGATCGCGAGCGGGAAAGCCAGCACGATGGCGATCTCGATGCCGGCCGAGCCGAGCTGCGGCCAGGAGAACGGCGTATCGCTGCCCCATTTGTTCTTGTGCGCGAAATAGGTGACGGTGGCCATCATCAGCAGCGTCATGACGATGCCGGGAATGACGCCGCCAAGGAACAGCGCACCGATCGAGACGTTCGCCATCATGCCGTAGATCACGAAGGGCAGCGACGGCGGGATGATCGGCCCGAGCGTGGCTGAGGCCGCGGTGACGCCGACGGAGAACTCGGTGGAATAGCCGTGGTCCTTCATCGCCTTGATCTCGATGGTGCCGAGACCGGCGGCGTCCGCGATCGCCGTGCCCGACATGCCGGAGAAGATCACCGAGCCGATGATGTTGACGTGACCGAGGCCGCCGCGCATCCAGCCGACCAGCGCGACCGCAAATTTGTAGATGCGGCCGGTCACACCGGCGATGTTCATGAGATTGCCGGCCAGGATGAAGAACGGCACCGCGAGCAGCGGAAAGCTCTCGACGCCGGCGATCATGCGCTGCGCCAGCGTGACATCGGGCGTCACGCCGCTGACCAGGATGTAGAGCAGCGACGACGCGGCCATGGCGATCGCCACGGGAACGCCGAGCAGCATCAGGATGAGAAAGCCTCCAAGCAACAGCAACATGGGATTACCCTTCAAAACCGTCGTAGGCGCCGGGACGTTCGAGGATCGAATAACCCTGTCGCAAATGTTGGATGGCCAACTGCACCGAGCGCACGAACATCAGCACGAAGCCGGCCAGCACGGCGTAATAGACGTAGTCCTTGGGCAGGTTGATCGTGGTCATCGATTCATCGCCGATGATCTGGATATAGACCCAGACCAGCTTGATGGCGTAGCCGAAGAACGCGATCCGGATCAGGTCGATCGCCGTCGACAGCGCGCGCGCTACGATGTGCGGCAGATAGCGGTAGATCAGGTCGACCTGGATGTGGCGTGAAAGCCGTACGCACATCGAGGAGCCGATGAAGACCACGCCGATCAGGCAGTAGGTCGCGATCTCCTCGGTCCAGGCATAGCTGTCGTTGAGGACGTAGCGGGTGAAGAACTGGAGGAAGACGGCAAGCGCCATCACCCAGAAGATCACCAGCGCCACCCAGTCCTCGAAAGCGTAGACGCCGAGATCGACCTTCGGCACCGCCTCTTCCTCGAAGGTGTGGGCGATCTCGTCCCCGGTGATCTGCCGGTGCACTTCGACGGTGGACATGGGGTTACTCCTCAACCTCTTAATCGTCATTCCGGGGTGACTCGAAGAGCCGAACCCGGAACGACGACTTAGTTCTACGAACTCCACTCCTCATCCTGAGGAGCTTGCGAAGCAAGCGTCTCGAAGGATGGCCTCGGGCGACGCCTGAGCAACATCCGGGCCTTCATGGTTCGCCCGGCGATGCGAAGCATCGTCCGGAGCGCGCTTCGCGCTCCTCACCATGAGGGTCTCAGTTATTTCACCGCCTGAATGCGTTCCCAGTCGGCCTTGCGATAACCGAAGGTCTCGAACGCAACGTTCTTCAGCACGATGTCGCGGAACTCGTTCTTGTCGACCTCGGTCACGGTCAGTCCCTTCTCCTTGAAGAAGGAAACCAGCTTGGCCTCGTTCTGCTTGATCTCCGCGGTCGCCTTCGCAGCGGCCTCCTGCGCGACGTCGGTGAAGATCTTCTTGTCCTCGTCGCTGAGCTTCTTCCAGAGCGCGCCCGCCACCACCGTGTTGAGGTGGTCGACGATGTGGCCGGTCAGCACGATGTGCTTCTGCACTTCGTAGAACTTCTTGGCCTCGATCGTGGTCAGCGGGTTCTCCTGCGCCTCGACGGTGCCGTTCTGAAGCGCGAGATAGACTTCGGCGAACGCGATCGGCGCGGTGTTGGCGCCGCAGGCGCGCGGCATCGCCAGATAGGCCGGAACGTCGGGCACGCGCATCTTGAGGCCCTTGAGGTCGGCGCAAGTCTTGATCGGCTTGTTCGACGAGGTCTGGCGCACGCCGTAATAGGTCACCGCGACGATGTGGTGGCCGCTCTTGTCCTCATAGCCCTTGGCGAGCTCCTTGAAGATGTCGCTCTTGGTGTAGGCAAGGAGATGGTCGGCGTCGCGGAAGGTGTAGGGATAGTAGGTCACGCCGATCGGCGGGAAGCTCTTGGCCGCGAAGCTCGAGCCGGAGATGATGATGTCGACCGAGCCGAGCGAGAGGCCCTGGTTGATGTCGGCTTCCTTGCCGAGCTGCGACGCCGGATAAACGTCCACGGTATAGCGCCCGTTGGTGCGCTTGCCGATCTCCTGCGCGGCCCAGACCGAGGCGGTGTGGAACGGCTCCGAGGTCTCGTAGACATGGGCCCATTTGAGCTTGGTCTGCGCCATGCCGGGATTGGTCGCCGCGAACATCGCCGCGACCGAAGTCGCCAGCACCATCGTCATCTTCTTCAACACTGACTTATCCTCCACTGACTAAAGTCTGCTTCTTGTTCACCCGCCCCAAAACCGGGACGAGCCGCCCAATCTCATCGTCGCCGCGCGTTGCCGCTTTTGGCCTGCGTCTTCGCGCGTTTTGGTTTTGCCGGTTTCGCCGGCGCGCGCGCGACCCGGCCTCGCTCCGCGGGCGATCCCGCGGCGGTCTCGGCACCAAAGTTCTGCGCAAAGCGCTCCTGCGAGCGCGCCAGATGCTTGCGCATGGCCTCGCGCGCGGCGTCCGGATCATGCGCCGCAATCGCGTCACGCACGGCGCAATGCTCGTCGAGCGCGGTGCGCCAGGTGCCTGGGCTCTCGAAGTAATGCGCAAGCTGCGCGAAATAGGGATTGAGGCGCTGGTCGAACAGCTCGCCGACCACGCGCACCAGCACGGCATTGCCGAGACTGCCGGCGATCGCGACGTGGAAGGCACGGTCGTGCACCATCGAGGCCTCGCCGGGATGCTCGACATTCTCCATGGCGACAAGCGACGCATTGATGCGGGCGATATCGTCCTTGGTCGCCACGCGCGCGGCCTGCTCGGCGAGCGCGCTTTCGAGGAATTCGCGGGCGCGCAAGAGCTCGAACGGGCCTTCGATGCCGGCGGCCGGAAGCGCAGGCGCGGCGTCCGCTGGCTCGGTCACATAGATGCCGGAGCCGACGCGAATGCGGACGCGGCCCTCGACCTCGAGCGCGATCAGGGCTTCGCGCACCGTCGGCCGCGAGATCTTGAGCTGCTCGGCGAGTTCCCGTTCGGTCGGCAAGCGGCTGCCGACCGCGTACTCGCCGCTGTCGATCAGGCTTCGCAATTGATCGGCGACCTGGCGGTAAAGCCGTCTCGCCTCCACAGCTTCCAGCGGCACGCTGGCCTCCCCGAAAGGGTCTCGCTGGGAAGCATCGCGTCCCGGCGGCCCGCCAATTTTGGAAAATTGGTCTTACCAATTGACCGAAGCATTGACCGAGGACAGGCGCCATGTCAAGCAGCGGCCAAACACAGGGAGAGACGACCATGCGCCATAGTTCAACGCGTCTTGGCCGCGCCAATCTCGACCGGCTGGCGCCCGCCATCCGCCGGCCGGCCTATGACCGCTCGCGCGTTACGCCCGGCATCGTGCATCTGGGCCTGGGCGCATTTCATCGCGCGCACCAGGCCGTCGTCATCGACGACTGCCTGGCCGCAGGCAACTCCTCCTGGGGTATCGTCGGCGCGAGCCTGCGCAGCCCGGATACGCGCGACGCCCTCGCCCCGCAGGATCATCTCTACACTGTCGCCGTACGTGCCGCCGAAGGCACCGAGCACCGCGTCATCGGCGCGCTGCTCGACAGCGTCGTCGCGCGCGAGAAGCCGGCAGCACTGGTCGATCGGATGGCCGATCCCGCCATTCGCATCGTCTCGCTGACGGTCACCGAAAAGGGCTATTGCCACACGCCGCAGACCGGCGATCTCGACGAGCGGCATCCGGATGTCGTGCACGATCTCAACAATTTTGACGCGCCGCGCTCGGCGCCCGGCTTCATCGTGGCCGCACTGGCGCGCCGGCGTGCACAGGGGCTGGCGCCCTTCACCGTACTCTGCTGCGACAATCTCGCCGCCAACGGCCACACCGTGCAGCGGATCGTGACGCAGTTCGCCGCGCTCCGCTCGAAGGACCTCGGCAAATGGATCGCCGATAGTACTGCCTTCCCGTCGACCATGGTCGACCGCATCGTGCCGGAGACGACGGACGCCGACCGGGATGCGATCTCGAACGCGCTCGGCATGCGCGACGCCTGGCCTGTGATGACCGAGCCGTTCACGCAATGGGTGGTCGAGGACCGCTTCACGGCGGGGCGGCCCGATTTGGCCGCCGCCGGTGTCGAGCTCGTCACCGACGTCAAGCCGTTCGAGCTGATGAAGCTGCGACTGCTCAACGCCAGCCATTCGGCGCTGGCCTATCTCGGCTATCTCGCGGGCTACGAGACCATCGCCGACACCATGCTGGATCCGCATTTCGCCCGTCTCGCCGCGCAGGTGATGGAAGAGGCCGCGGTGACGCTGACGATGCCTGTTGGCACCGATCTCGCCGCCTATCGCGCCTCGCTGCTCAAGCGCTTCGCCAACCCGGCGCTGCATCACCGTACCTGGCAGATCGCGATGGACGGCTCGCAGAAGCTTCCGCAGCGCCTGCTCGGCGCGATGCAGGATCGCCTGCGCAAAGACCTGCCGATCGCGACGCATGCGCTCGCTGTGGCCGGCTGGATGCGTTACGTCACCGCACGCGACGAGCAGGGCCGCGCCATCGACGTTCGCGATCCGCTCGCCGCCGAGTTCGCCGCGCTGGCGCGCGAGGCGGGTCCCGTCGCCGAACGGCTCGCGCCCGCATTGCTCGGGGTCGAGAAAGTGTTCGGACCGCTGGGCACCGAGCCGCGCCTGCGCGAGGCCGTGACCACGGCGCTCGGCCGTCTTTATAAGGATGGTGCGCGGCGAGCGGTGGAGACATCTGTCTCGGCGTGACCACAAAGCAGGCAATGCTGCACTGCGGTCCAAATCGAACGCAAAGTCGGACGGAAGTCGCGCTTGATTTTTGCCTGCCATTGCCCCACCCGAGAGGCATGGCAAAGGACAATAAGGTCATCGCCGCGAACGCGGCCTTCTACGCCGCCTTTTCAACGGGCGACTTCGACGAAATGGAGCGGATGTGGGCGGATGACGACGCCATTTCCTGCATCCATCCCGGCTGGCCGGCCATCATCGGCCGGGCGACGGTGATCGGCAGCTGGCGCGACATCCTGCAAAATCCGGAGCGGCCGCAGATCGTCTGCGCCGAACCGCAGGCGATCGTCGACGGCGACAGCGCGCGCGTGCTCTGCATCGAGATCGTCGACGGCACCGCTTTGGCCGCGGCCAACCATTTTCGGCGTGTCGGCGACGGCTGGCGGCTGGTGCACCACCAGTCGAGCCCGATCGCGCAGATTGTCGAGCAGGCTGAAGACGATAGAACGAGCCACCGCGTCCACTGACCGCGGCGGGCCGGCCGGCGCTTTCTACTGTGCATGGGGTTGTTTTTCAGTTTTTTGTCTTGAGCCCCCAAGTTCCGACAAATCGTCCAGCACGACCTGCGCCGCACTGAAATCATCGTCCCGAAAGAACATGCTCCTGGTGATGAGCACCGGAATGTTCGCCCGCGAGGCCGCGATCAGGCCGTTGCGGGAATCCTCGATCGCGACGCAGTCGGCTGCGCCCAGCTTCAGCCGCGCCAGGGTTTCCAGATAGACATCGGGGGCCGGCTTCTTGTGGCGGACATCGTCGCCTGCGACGACCGCATCAAAATCTGCCGCCCAGCGCGTTCCCAACGCTTGCGACAGCAGCGCATCGATATTGCCGTGCGAGGTGGTGGTCGCGATCGCGAGCCGTTGGCCACGGGCCCTCGCGGCGGTGAGCAGGTCCGCCACACCGGGCCTCAAGGGGCAGCAGCCGGTTTCGATCAGCTCGGCGTAATGCGCGGTCTTGATGCGGTGAAGGGCTGCGATATCGGCATCCGGCAATGGCGGCGCGACCTGCAGCCTCGCGTGAAAGGCGCGCATGCGCTCCTTGCCGCCGGTGACACGCAGCAGCTCCTTGTAGACGGCCCGGTCCCACTGCCAGTCGAGGCCGTGACGGACGAAGGCATGGTTGAAGGCCCGCCGATGCAGCTCCTCGGTTTCGGCCAGCGTGCCGTCGACATCGAAGATCAGCGCGGCGGCGCGCCCGATCAACTCCGCGGCACCGCATGGCACTGCGGCCGGCGCTTCTGCCTGCATGACCGACACCTCCCTCCTGACAAGCGAGCATCGCGTGCCCTGGCGGCCGAGTAAAATTGCAATATCTTTTGCCGGACCCAAAAATCCCTTATGAGCGAACGGCGCGCAGTTCGCGCGAGCGGGAACTCCAGCACGGCAGGCGCATGCGGCTCTTCATCCTCGGCCTCGGCTACAGTGCCCGGCATTTCGTCGGCCAATTCGGCGGCGCCTTCTCGCATATCGCCGGCACCGTGCGCGATCCCGGCAAGCGAAACGACCTTGCCGATATCGAGGTGCACACCTTTTCCGGCAGCAGTCCGGCCCGCGAGGTGGTCGAGCGAGTCCGCGACGCCGATGTCCTTCTCATATCGATCCCGCCCGGCAGCGCGGGCGACCCCGCAGTTACGGCCCTTGGCGACGCGCTCGCGAGCCGGCGGCGGAAGATCGTCTATCTCTCCACCATCGGCGTCTATGGCGATCACGCAGGCCGCTGGGTTGACGAGAGCACGCCGCCGCAGGCCACCCTCGACCGCACGCGCACGCGCGTTGCGGCGGAGCAAGCCTGGACCGCCACGGCGCGCGGCGACGTCGCGATCCTGCGGCTTGCGGGCATCTACGGTCCCGGCCGCAACGCGCTGGTGACGCTGCGGGCGGGGACGGCCCGGCGCATCATCAAGCCGGGACAGGTCTTCAACCGCATCCACGCCGACGACATCGCGACCGCGATCATGGCCGCGGTGAAGCACAGTGACGGCGGCACATGGAACGTCTGCGACGACGAGCCGGCGCCGCCGCAGGAGGTGATCGCTTATGCGGCGAAGCTGATGGGCCTTGCGCCGCCGCCCGAAGAGCCGTTTGAAACCGCCGAGATGTCGGCGATGGCCCGCAGCTTCTATGCCAGCAGTGCCCGGGTCTCCAACGCGAAACTGAAGCACGAGCTCGGTGTCACGCTTGCTCATCCGACCTATCGGCATGGCCTGGATGCATTGTGGCGCACCGGGCAAGGGCGATAGGTTCCGGTTATCTCCGACGCGTCCCAGACATGCCCCGCCCGCGCTTGACTTCGCTCAGGCGCAGCCGTGATCTAGCCGCTCGGCGAGCCACCACAGAACGAGCTCGCCTTGGGAGGATGCAATGAACAAGACGATCGCCATGATCGCGACGGCGGCTGCCGTCATCACGTTCGGTGCGGCGCGCGCCGCACCACTGCCCGAAGCCAGCCCTGATGACGCCGGTTTCTCGAAGCAGGGTCTCGCGCGGCTCGACAGCTTTTTCGCGCGCGAGATCGCCGCCAAGCGCGTCCCCGGCGCCGTCGTCGCGGTGGCGCGGGACGGCAAGCTCGTGCACTACAAGGCTTACGGCATGCTCGATCCGGACAAGGGCACGCCGATGCCGGTCGACGCGATCTTCGCGCTGGCCTCGATGACCAAGCCGATGGCGGCGGTCGCCGGCCTGACGCTGATGGAGAAAGGCCAGTTGCCGCTCCAGGCGAAGCTGTCCGACTACTATCCAGGCTTTGCCGACATGAAGGTCGGCGCGACCGAGGCCAATGGCTCGCTCAAGCTCGAACCGCAGGCCTCCCCGATCTTCATCCACGATCTCTACCGGCATACGTCCGGATTGATGTATGGCGGCCGCCCCGACTCATCAAGCCCGGTGGCGCGGCAATACCCCGATGGCGTCGCCCCGGCGGTGGAAGGCGACACTGAGGCCTTCATCGACCGCATCACAAAACTGCCGCTGGCGCATCAGCCCTCGACCGAGTTCGAATACGGTTTTTCGATCGACGTGCTCGGCGCCGTCGTCGAGAAGGTCAGCGAGCAGAGGCTCGGCGACTATCTCGCCGCCAATGTGTGGCAGCCGCTCGGCATGAAGGACGCGACCTTCCACCCGACCGACGCACAGCGCCCTCGCCTCGCCCGCCCGTTTGCCAATGATCCGCTGACCGGCAAGCCGCAGGCCATCAAGCTGCTGGACACTCCGACCAAGTTCGACTGCGGCGGCGCCTGCTCGTTCGCGACGATGGGCGATTACATCCGCTTCGGCCAGATGCTCCTGAACGGCGGCGAGCTCGACGGCCAGCGCATTCTTTCCCCGAAGACCGTGCATCACATGACGAACAACCACCTCGGTCCCGAGATCAAGAACAATGTGGCGAACATCGAGCCGCATCGCGCCGGCTTCGGCTTTGGTCTCGCGGTCGCGGTCCGGACCAGCGAAGGGCTGTCGTCGGTTCCCGGCAATCCCGGCGAGTTCACCTGGAACGGCGCCTACGGGACGCAGTTCTTCTGCGATCCCAAGGAGCGTCTCGTCGTGGTGGTGGGAACGGCGGCGCCGGGCGAGCTCAGGAAATACTATCGCGAGCAGGTGCAGGACATCGTCTATGGCGCGATGGTGAAGTAAGACCGGCGCGCTGGAATAGAAAGGGCGGCCGCTCAGGCCGCCCTTTGCGAATCTGGCGTCAGCTCAACACGCCGTACCTCTTGAACCAGGCCTGGGCCTGCTTCCAGGCGTCTTCCGCCGCATCCTTGCGATAGCTGCCGCGATAGTCGGCATGGAAGCCGTGCGGCGCCTGCGGATAGATCTTGAATTCGGCGATCTTCTTGTCCTGCTCAAGCGTCGCCTTGAACTGCTCGACCTGGGCCACGGGAATGCCGGTATCGGCGCCGCCATAGAGGCCGAGCACCGGCGCCTTCATCTCGGGGGCGAGCTGAATCGGACTCTTCGGCCACACCGGATTGGCGGGATCGACCGGCGCACCGTAGAACGCGACACCGGCCTTGAGGGTGCCACTGTGGGCAGCGTATTCCCAGACATTGCGGCCACCCCGGCAGAAGCCGATGATGCCTAGCTTCGTGGTGTCGCCGCCTTGCGATCCCGCCCACGCCACCGTCGCATCGAGATCGGACAGCAGCTCGGCGTCCGGCTTGGCATTGACGACCGGCAGCAGATCCTTGATGTCGGTGACCTTGGTGAGATCGACACCCTTGCGGAAATAATAGTCGGGCGCGACCGCGAAGGCGCCGAGCTTGGCGAGGCGCCGTGTCACATCCTTGATGTATTCGTGCAGGCCGAAAATCTCCATCGCCACGATGATCACCGGCGCCTTGGTGTTGCCGGCCGGGCGCGCGAAATAGGCAGGCATCTCTTCGGAGCCGACCTTGATCCTGGTGTCGCCAGCCTGGAGGCCGCCGGTATCTGTCGTGATGATTTCGGCACGGACCGGACCGGCCGCAAGCGTGTAGCCGGCAGCGACGGCCGCGGTGGCGCTCATGAATCCGCGGCGCGAGACCGGCGCGACTTTCGTCAGCCCGACGACGTCGGATGTCATGGTGGTTTCGAAGCTCATCGGTCGATCCTTCCTGATGCTGGGCCCTGATTCCTCAGGCGGCGCATTCGCCGATAATTGCCGGCGAAACGCAAATCACCAGCCTGCGAGCATGTTCGCGTTCAGGCCAAGCCCTGACGTCTTTTCACCGGCGCCGTTTCGGGCATCAGGCTCATTGCGACAAGTCCGACGATCGCCGCAAGCAGGAGGTACCAGGCCGGTGCCAGCGGATTGCCGGTGACGTGGAGGAGCCAGGTGACCACGAGCTGCGCCGTACCTCCGAAGCTCGCGATCGCCACCGCGTAGACGGTCGCGAACACGCCTCCGCGGATGTTCTGGGGCAGCGCTTCGGTGAAGGTCGCATAGAACGCGGTGAACGGCAGCGAGCCGATGATCGATAGCACACCGAAGCCGATCAGGAGCGACAGCGCGCCCGGTGCATGGACGATCCACAGGAAGGTCGGATAGGTGAGCAGGAGGGTTGCGAGCTGCGGCCAGATCATGATCGGCTTACGGCCGAGACGATCGGCGAGCCATCCGCCGACCAGTGCGCCGACGAACTGAATGCCGTTGCTGACGAGCGACACGGCGAAAGCCAGCGTCGACGACACGTGCAGGGTATTCTGCGCATAAGTCGTCATGTATTGCGTGACATAGGTCGAGATCGTTCCGCTGGCCAGGATCATCAACGCCAGCGCGATGATGCCGAGGTGACGCCGGGCCTGCGAGAGGTGACCTGTGCGCTCTTTCGCTGCGACACCGGCATCGGCATGCGGAATCGTCTCGGGCAGTGTCCGCCGCATCCAGAGCCCGAACGGCAGGCAGACGGCCCCGATCAGGAACGCCACCCGCCAGCCGTAGGAGTCCAGCATCTCCGGCGCCATGGTCGTGCTCAGGATGACGCCGACCAGCGCGCCGGCGGTCGCCGCGATCTCCTGGCTCGCCGGCTGCCATGCCACGACCAGCGCCCGATGCTCGAGCGGGGCAATCTCGAGAAGATAGGCGGTGGTCGGTCCGACCTCGCCGCCGAGGGCGAAGCCCTGCACCATGCGCGCCGCAATCACGATGATGGGCGCGGCGACGCCGATCATGCGATAGGACGGCGTGAGCGCGATGGTCAGGATAGCAGCTCCCATCAACGCAAAGCTCAGCAGCATGGCGGGCCGCCGGCCGATCCGGTCGGAATAGATGCCGAGCACGATCCCGCCGATCGGCCGCGTCACGAAGCCGGCCCCGAACGTCGCCAGCGACAGCATCAGGCTGCCGTACTCGCTTCCGGTCGGGAAGAAGGTATGGCCGATCTGGATGGCGAAGAAGCTGTAGGTAATGAAGTCGTAGAATTCGAGCATGTTGCCGATGGTGGCTGCGAATGCTGCTCGTTTGACGTTGAACGGCGCCGCTTGCTCAATTCCCAACGACACTTTGACTTCCCTGGATTCGCTCGTTTGCCAGACTTAACCGTCCGGCTGCATTGCGTCGCAACATCCATTAACCGAAAGAGAGGGTTCTCTCCCGGCCAGCCACATCGCCAGGCGTTGCCGGTGATGCGCCCTTTTGCGTATTCGAAACTCCAGGCCGCAACAAATGGGCCTCGCAGTGGCGACAATGACACATCATGTTGCTCAGGCGTCGCACATCACCGTCAATTCACGTGCAAGCTCTCGTGATTTGATTGAAATTTTCAGAAGAGTTGAGCCGTGCGATTTACTCGAACTTTCTGTGTGACGCTCTAGTTCCACGGCCGGAAGTTCCATCTGCACAACGGATGCAACTTCCCGAGCGCGGTCCCTCCATCCGGCAACGGACGAAGAATCGCCCGAGAACTTTCATTCTCGTCCACCCAGATTGCGCTACCAAAGGCTCAATTGAATAAAGCTTGTCCGACCTGGAACTGAAATGATTTTAGCTCGCGAAGCGATTGAATTGTTGGGACAGATGGCCCGCATCCTGTGGTTCGAAGGCACCAAGCATGGCTTGCGCGACCGCGAATGGATGGCCCTGCGCTTTCTCTCCCGCGCCAACCGTTTCTCGCGGACGCCCTCGGCGCTCGCGAGCTACGTCGGCACCACGCGCGGCACCGCCTCTTTCATCATCGGCGAACTCGAGCGGCTCGGATATCTGGAGCGAAAGCGCTCCGCGACGGACAAGCGATCGGTGACGCTGAGCGTGACGCAGCAGGGCAAGAAGTTCCTGGTGCGCGACCCCATCAGCGTTCTCCTCGAGCCGATCGCCGTCCTCGACGACGAGGCCAAGATCCGCTTTCGCGACACGCTCCGGCACGTGCTCGATCAGGCGGACGCGGCCGAGCAGCGGCACCATACCGACGTCTGCAAGCGATGCATCTTCCTGCGCGAAGATCGCACCGCCACGGACGGCAAGCCCGGCGCCGCCGAGTTCAGCTGCCGCCTGTTTCGCGCGCCGATCGCCGAGGCGGAGATCGATCTGCTATGCACCAGCTTCGAGCATCATCGCCAATAGGAGGCGGCCCTCGATCACGGCGTCGCCTTGCGTGACGAGTAGATGACGCCGCCGCTGGACTCCACGACCAGACGGCCGTTCTCGTTCTTGATCTCTTCGATGCGGCCAAGCCCGGGTACCTGCTGTCCAAGCACGGCCTCGATGACGCCGTTCGGACCTTGCAGGATCGCAATTCCCTCATAGGCCTGGCGGACCGACCAGCCCTTGACCACCTTGCGCGGCGCCGACGGAGGAACCGAACCCGTGATCTCGGGCGCGGCAACCGAGGCCATCATCGGCATCGTCTGCGAGGGCGGCTGCGAGGCGACGGCCGCCGGCGCCGGCGCTTGCGCCTGAGCCTGGGCGAGCTTGTCCAGCTTCACCGTCGAGGACGAACTCACCCGCTCGATACGGTCCAGATTCTCGGCGAACCTGCCGAAGCGATCGTTGGTCGCCTTGCTCGACTGATCGACCGCGGTGCGCAGGCCGTCGAGATTTTCGGACACGCCCGACACCTGCTTGCGCAGCAGCGCGACAGTCTCGCGCAGATTCCTGATCTCCGTATTGGCGGCCACGTTGCTTTGGGCCGGCTGCGTGGTGAGATAGGCGATCACGCCGGTGCAGGCGCAGACCACCAGGATCGCAGCGACCGCCAGTGTTGCGAGCGGCGCGACCCATGTCGGACGCGGCGGCGGCGGCTTGGCCACGATCACGGCCGGCTTCATCACGGTCGGCGCAGGCTTCGGTATCGCCATCTTGTCGAGGCGCGCCTTGGCGCGAATACGCTTCAGCCCCTCGAGCGCCTCTTTCGCCAGGGTCTCGTCGTTCGCCGCAGCCGACACACGCTTCGCGCTTGCAGCGGGCTTGGCCGTCTGTGTCGTGTTTGTATCGCGCGCATCCGGAGCCGGCTTCGCCGCCGCGGAAACATCAGCGGTCGCGTTGGGACGAGCTTGTCCATCGGACAACATGTGAAAATGCTCCGTTCGGTTCGATCTATCGAACGGTGAAGTTATTTGCCGAAGCTTGCCTGAAACGTGCGCAGCGAAAACTTTTCATCGCGCCCGATGCGACGTCGCATGAGTCAAAAGCGTCATGGACGTGGCGAGAGTGCGACTCGAAAGACACACACTCGCCAAGATTTCGCCAAGCTGGAGTCGCCGCGCCATACATGAGTCGAATTGTCGCATGGGGAAACACCAGCAGGAGAGTCAATCCCGGGTTGAAAACCCCATTGTGCGCATGACCTGCAGCACCGCGCAAAATAGCTGTGATTACGCGGGGATGCGGAACTTTAGAAACGCTACGGTGCAAAACTAGTTCGATTACCAAATCAACTGATGCGATCGAACATACAAAGAAACAACCAGAAACGAATCAACAGCATCAAACACGCATAGCAACCGCTTTGCTGCGCGCGCTTGATCGGAAATCGGCAATTGTTACGGTCCTACTCAAGTGATTCTCGCCAGTTGGCGAGGAGATCGACACAGTTCAGGTGCGTTCGGACGCAATCGGCAAGTTGGCGCAACTGTTCTAGGTCTGTCTCAATCCGCTCCGCGAGGTGATCCGTAAGACACCCGCCGAGCCTCACGCAGTAAGCGTTCAGTATCGAGTCGAAGTAGCAGGCCTGCACACGCAGGCACTGAATGCGTAGGGCTGCCCGCGAATATCGAAACCATAACAACGGTTCGCGGGATGGAAATATCGTCAAACAGCATGGTTGCCGAGCCGGGCATCACAACAACCATCCGGCAGCAACAAGTGCGAAACAGGGGCGAAAGACTAATGTATATTATCGTTGATGATCGCGAGAGCGTCACGAACAGCTACGTTGGAGGGCTCGTTCGCGAAGGTGTATCGTCGATCGGCTTCTCCTCCGGAGAATTCTGGGACTGGCTGCAATCTGCGAGCGAACCGGATCTGGCGGCGGTCGACGCCTTTCTCCTCGGGGACTGCGATGCCCGCGGAAGCCTGCCGCGGGCGATGCGCAAGCGCTCCTCGGCGCCCATCATCGCCATGAGCGGCCAGAAGATGCTCAAGAACACGCTTGAGCTGTTCGAATCGGGCGTCGACGACGTCGTCCACGTGCCGATTCACCTGCGCGAGATCCTCGCCCGAACGGCCGCAATCGCGCGCCGCCGGGTGGGCGAGCTGCCGAGGCCCTGCGAGACCAGGATCCAGGTCTTCTTCAACGGACGTGACCCCGAGATCGCGGGCCACGCTCTCACCCTGCCCCGCCGCGAGCTGCGCATTCTCGAGTATATGGTCAGCAACCACGGCAAGTGGATCACCAAGACGCAGATCTTCAACGCGGTCTACGGCATCTTCGAGTCGACCTTCGACGAGAGCGTGATCGAGAGCCACGTCAGCAAGCTGCGCAAGAAACTCCGCGACCGCCTCGGCTTCGACGCGATCGTGGCCCGGCGCTACGTCGGATACCGCCTCAACATCCCTGCCGGCGAGACCATCGACGTGCCGATGCAGGAACTCGACGAGGTCGGGATCCTCCTGAACAGGGCACATGCCGCCCCGGCGGCGTACCCGGCCGGAAACTAACGCGGCAGGGCACCGCCACGAAAACGACAACGGCCTCTGCGGAGTACCCTTCGCAGAGGCCGTTGCACTTTCAGCGGCAGGGATGGCGGAACAGCGGCCTCGCGATGCCGGCGCCGCGACAGCTACGGCTTCTGCTGGAATTCTTCCTTCGAAACATAGTTGAAGTCCTCGACCAGGACGTCCTGGACGACGTCGGCCTGCATCCGCTCGTTGACACGCTGCTTGATGGCCGTCGTGAGGATGGAAAGGTCGTAACGGGCGAGCTTCCTGAAATCGAGGCGGTCGTCGGCATAGATCCTGCGGAAGGCCTCGTCGACGACGAACGGCTCCGGCGGGACGTTGAGCTGGTGCATGATCCGCGCTTCAACGGTGTAGACGAAGCGCGCCACGATGTAGCCCTGCACGCTGCCGCCCTCGACCATTGGCACGCTCAGCGCCCGCGTCTTCTGGTATTGAAGGCCGTCGAGATATTCGTCCTTCGCCGGCAGCAGGCTGCCGTTTTCCTTCCAATAGGCCACGGCATAGCTCGTGCCCGCGGTGAGGATGCATACCCAGAGCCCGGCCAGCACGAGTCTGATCATTTTCCGTCCTGTGCTGTGCGGCCGGTATAGGTGCCGTCCGACTCGGCTTCCTTGATCGCCTTGACGATGATGGCCGCGACCTCACGCACCGCATCGTAATGCATTTCGAGGATGGAACGGTTTCGCTCGAGCTTCTCGCGCAACCGCTGGATCTCCTCGGTGATCTCGACCTCGTTGCCGAGATGCATCCGAGCCCGCATCAAGCGGACGAATTCGAGCATGCTCCGGCTCTTCCGGGCACTGAAGTCGTCGAAATCGATCTTCTTGCCCGTCGAGAGCGCGACCGTCTCCTCCTCGACGATGTTCTCGAGCCGGCGGATCGCAGACAGCAGGCCACGCACCTCGTCCGATCTCGCCGCGTCGGTGCCGTCGTTCACCACGTCACCGCCGAGATTCGGCAGCAGCGCAGGCAAGAACGCATCGCCTTCTGCCGCTTCCAGCGTCATCGCCTCGGCGTCCACGACCGGCTGCTCCACCACCAGGACCGCCGCACCTTCTTGTGCTTGCATAGGAAATTCACCCCTCAACTTCTGTCACCCATTCCCGGATCATGATCCGGTCTTTTCCGTAACGCCGGGCCCCGCCGGTTGCGCAGCGGCCAGTTGCTTGGCAATGCCAATGCCCTTGCCCTTTGCCAGCTGAGCACCAAGCTGCTCCGCCAGCATCGACTTCCAGACGCCGCCGGCCGTGCCCTTGCCGAAGACTTCCTCCGACTCCTTCGGCAGCATCGTCTCGACGAAGGTCTGGAGAATGAACGCCTCGAACTTCCGGTACACCTCGCCGGATGCGGGCGCCTTGATCACCCGCACCGGCGGCCCGTTCACCGCACCCGGCTGCTGCGCTTCGGCAGCCTGCGCCGCGGATTGATCGGCATTCGCCGCCTTGGCCTTGCCGACCTCCGCGTCCATGGTGGCGGCGAAATCGGCGTCCGACGATTTCAGTGCATCGAGCTTCGCGGTCGCCGCCCGCTGCGTCACGGGGTCGGCGGCATCGAGGACATCGAGAACGAGGTCGGGCGTCGCTGTCACGATCATGTCTTGTTCCGGCTGGCTGGCCGTGGCGTCCAGTCACGCACGGCGGGGCTTATTCCCGTCATCTCTTCGAGCGAGCGCGCCTCCGCGTCGCGAAGCTTGTCTGCGAGCGCGGCCTTCGCGACCTGCTCGAACTGTTTCACACGGCGGGTGTCCGCGCGGACCTGGTCGAGCTGCTGCGACGCCTGCGCCTGGACCGCGCGCGCACCGGCGCTCGTCCTGTTCAGGCGCCGCGCGATTGAGTCGCTCGACGAGCCCGCCGGCGGCTTGCCCTCGTTGAGGGTTCCTACCAGCCATTCCTGCTCGTCCTGCAAGCTGCGCTCCTGCTGCCGCAGATGCGCGAGCTGCCATTCGGACAGCCGGAGCTGAAGCTTCACGAGCGAGACCATCCGGCCGAGCTTGTCCGCGCGCGACGTCATGACCATCACTCCGCCAGCCACGACGAGACGCCAAGCATGAATTGCGTCAAGAGCTCGTCGCTCGTGAGGTAGAGCAGCAGGAAGCCGCCGAACAGCACGAAGGGCACCGAGATGAAATAGACCGGAATTGCCGGCGTCAGCTTGTTGATCAGGCCGACCGCGAGGTTGACGATGACCGAATAGACGATGAAGGGGCTCGTGATCCGCAGCGTCAGCACGAACGCCTCGGACAGGCGGCTGACGAGCTGTTCGAGCGCCATGCTGCCGCCGATCCTGTTGCCGGGCTGCCAGACGTCGTAGGAGTTCATCAGCCCGCGCAGGACCTGCCAGTGCTGATCGGTCATGAAGAACAGCGTGGTGACGGCTGCCATGATCAGCGGGACCAGGGCCGGCGCCGGATCGGTGTCGCCGACCGGCGTTCCCGGGATGTTGCTCAGCCCGATCGCGCCCGCCATCACGGTCGCCATGGTCTGCAGCGCGAGGAAGAACACGCGCCCGCCGAGCCCGATGACGCTGCCGACCACGAGCTCGGAGCAGATCAGGAGCGCAAGCGTCAGCGGCGCGGCGTTGTCGGTGAGAGGTTTCAGGACCGAGATCAGGATCGGCGTCAGCGCAAACGTCGTGACGAGCGCGACGAACAGGCGAACCTGGGCCGGAACGTTGACGCTGGAATAGCCGGGTACGAGCATCAGGCAGGCGCCGATGCGGCAGAACACGATGAACGTGACCAGCACGCTGTCGGCCAGGCCGCTGATCACGATATGGCTCCCAGCGCCCTGATCTCGGCACTGCGCGCGACCTCGACATGCGACAGGACCGGCAAGGTCGGGAACACCCGCTCCAGGATCATCCGGACATAGGGGCGGGCTTCGGGGGTGACCGCCAGAACCACGCTGGTGCCGTTCTCGGTGAATTTTCGGATCGCGGCGCTGGCTTCGGTTGCGAACTGCTCGATCAGGCGAGGATCGGCGTCGAATTCGAAGACTTCGCCCTTGGCGTCGCGCTTCAGGCTCTGGTGGAACGCCAGGTCCCAGCGATTGCCGAGGCGGACGACGTTCAGCACACCGTTGTCGGAAAGGTCGCCGCAGATCTGCTGCGCAAGTCGCGTCCGCACATGCTCCGCGACCTGCTCGGAGCGCCGCACATGGGGTGCGATCTCGGCAATGGCCTCAAGGATCAAATGGAGATTGCGGATCGACACGCGCTCGGCCAGCAGGATCTTCAGGATCGCCAGCAGGCCCGAATAGGAGATCTGCGACGGGCAGAGATCCTCGACCAGGCGCTTGTATTCGGGATCGAGACGGTCGAGCAGGCCGCGCATGTCCTTGTAGGATAGCAGCTGTGCGAGATTTGCCCTGAGCACTTCGCTCAAGTGCGTGAGCAGCACCGACAGGTTGTCGACGGGCTTGCAGCCCTGACGCTTGACCTCGTCGGTGAACGCCTCCGTCACCCACAGCGCCTTCATGCCGAAAGCGGGTTCGATCACCTCTTCGCCGGGCACGTCGGGCTTACCGTCCTTGTCGACGAGCACCAGCACCTCGCCGAGCCGCAGCTCGCCATGGGCGATACGCGTGTCGTGGATCCGGATCTGGTATCCCTTGGGATCGATCGACAGATTGTCGCTGAGCTTGATCTCCGGAATGACGAAGCCGTATTGCTTGGCAAACTTCTTGCGGAGCTTGCTGACCCGGTGCCCAAGCTCGGTGCGCGCGCCCAGCAGATGGACCGACAGATGGCCGCCGAGCGACACCTCGATCTCTGCGGTCTTGAGCGATTCCTTGACGGATTCCTTGGCATCGGCCTGGGCGCGCTCGTCGGCCTTGCGCGCATGCTCTTTCTTCTCCCGCGCCGCCTGCCGCCGCGGCAGCGAGTAGCCGACAAAGGCCATGGCACCGCCGAGCAGCACGAAGGGTGCCATCGGCAGCCCAGGCATCAAGGCGAGCACGAACATCATCAACGACGCCGCCGACACCGCGCGCGGGTAGCCACCGAGCTGCCTCAGCACGGCCTGCTCGGCCGACCCCCTGGTGCCGCCCTTGGAGACCAGGAGGCCCGCCGACAGCGACACGATCAGTGCCGGCATCTGCGTTACCAGACCGTCGCCGACGGAGAGTTTGGTGTAGACGTCGGCGGCGCGCGACAGCGTCAGCCCGTGATGCGTCACGCCGATGATGATGCCGCCGAAGATGTTGATCGCCGTGATGATCAGGCCGGCGATTGCGTCGCCGCGGACGAATTTCGAAGCACCGTCCATTGCGCCGAAGAACGCGCTTTCCTCCTCGAGCTCGCGGCGCCGGCGCTGGGCCTCCTTGTCATCGATGAGGCCCGCGGAGAGGTCGGCGTCGATCGCCATCTGCTTGCCCGGGATGGCGTCCAGGGTGAAGCGGGCACCGACTTCGGCGATACGCGTTGCGCCCTTCGTGATCACGACGAAATTCACCGTCACCAGGATCGCGAAGATGATCAGACCGATGACGAAGTCGCCGCCCATGACGAACTTCGAGAAGCCGGCAACGACGTGACCCGCGGCTTGTTCGCCCTCCCCGCCCCGCGACAGGATCAGACGGGTGGTCGCAACGTTGAGTGCCAGCCGCAGGATCGTCGCGATCAGCAGCACGGTCGGGAAAGCGGAGAAATCGAGCGGCCGCTGGATCCACAGCGCGACCATCAGGATCAGCGCGGACAGCGCGATCGAGAAGGCGAGGCCGAGGTCGATCAGGATCGGCGGTATGGGCAGGAACAGGATCGTGAGCATGGCCACGATACCGCCCGCGAAAAAGGCGTCGGCCCCCAATCGTCGCGGGGTCGGCAGGCTAGCAGCTAATGTATCGGCCATGGGTCACCGGCAGAGGGTCCGCCCCGCAATCTGCCGTGCAAAGCTTACGCGAGGGTGGTGGCCGGGCTCGCGCGGATCAGAAGCCGTGCTCGATCCGCGAATAGACCATCTCGGTGAAGGTGGAGAGATGGGCGCCGATGAAGGAGCCGGAGACGGCAACGACCAGGAGGATGACGATGATCTTCGGCACGAAGGTCAGCGTCACCTCCTGGACCTGGGTCAGCGCCTGGATCAGCGCAATGGCGGTGCCGACGAGCATCGCGGCGCCGACGGCGGGGCCGGAGGCGACGATGATGGTCCAGATCGCCGCCTGGACGATGTCGAGGGCGTCCCGCTCGTTCATGACTGGCTGATCGTAAGGCCGGGCCCGACCGCGACCTTCGTGCCGTTCTCGAGGGTTGCGATGGAGCCATCGTTGTTGATGGAGATCGAAACGACCTTGCCGCTGAAGGTCGCGCCGGTCGCGTCGGTGAAGCTGACGGTCTTTCCGATCAGCCCGTTGGCCTGCGACAGCGACTGCGACGACAGCAGCGCATCGAGCTTCGAGTTGGTCTGCATGGCCTGCTCGACCGTCGAGAGCTGGGCGAACTGGCTCATGTACTGCGAGGTATCCATCGGATTGGTGGGATCCTGGTTCTTCATCTCGGCGACGAGGAGCTGAAGAAAGGTATTGTAGTCGACGGTGTTGCTCGCCGTGTTCTTCGTGGAATCGGTCGCATTGGACTTGCTGGTGCTGTCGGTCGCGCTGTTGACGTTCATGTAGCCTCTCCGCTGTCAGGCAGCCTCGAATGGGATCTCGGTGGCGACGCCGGCCAGGCCGGCCAGGATTGCGTCCTCTACCGGGAACAGTCCCCGGATCCGCTTGAGCGCCTCGAAATATCGGGTCGTGCGGACCAGCTCGTGGATCGTGGCGAGCCCGTCGAGCATCTCACGGCTCTCGCAAACCGCGAGCAGGGCCGCGTGATGCTCCCCGTAGAGCGCGACTGCGGCGCCGATATCCGTCGGGTTCATCAGCATGAGCTGGACGATGAAATAGAGCTGCCGCATCGCCGTAGTGGCGTCGGAAGCCTGCATGACCTGCCCTTCGAGCAGGAACATCACGTCGTTGACGAGCTCGACGGAGACCTTGCGGTCCACGCGCAGCACTGCGCCGTTGACGTAGATCCGCTCACCCGCCCGCAAGGATATTTTCATCAGAGCGCGTCTCGGATCAGGCGGTTGATTTCGATGAGCTGCATCACGTCGTTCGACTTCTCCTCGCGAAGCCGATCGGCTTCCTTGACGACCCACAGGCCGATCGAGATGATGTCGGCGCGCAACTTTTCCGGGAGTGCGTTCTCCGGATGGGCGAGATCCTCGATGAAGATCGTCCACAGCCGCCGCACGTAGAGCAGACTCTCGACCAGATCTTCGAAGCTGAAGCGCCCGCCCTGGACCCGCTCGAGCCGGTCGATGCCGAGACTGAGCGCCTGCCGCTCGCGGCCCCGCGCCTCAGAGGCGCTATCATCGACGACCGCTTCATAGGCTTCAAACGTCATCAGAACCACTCTGCGCAGGAGACCGAACAACAAGACAAAGTTACAGACCCCGGCTCAGAGATAGTTGATCAGGCTGATCTGCTGGAGCTGCGACGTCAGCGACAGCGCCGTCTTGATCTGGGTCTGCAGGGTGTTGACCCGGACCGAGGCCTCCGTCGGGTCGACGGCCTCCATCTTGACGATCTGATTGTTCAGAATGTCCTGCTGCGTCTTGAGCTTTTCGGTGGCGCCGGTGACCCGCTGCTGGACCGTGCCGACGCCGCCGCCGAGCGTAGCGAGGTCCGTGATGGCGTTACCGACGAGGCCGATGGCCTTGTCCACGACGACCTGGAACGTGTCCTGGCTCAGGTTCGCGTTCCCAAGATCCGCCATCATGGTGTAGGCCTCGGCGAGCCTACGGAAGCCGATCTGGTTGGCGCTAACGGACGTATCGGCGATCTCGGTCGTGGAGATACGGCTTTGCATGGTCTGGTCGGTGGCCGTTGACCAATTGGTGTTCCAGGCCGGGCTCGCGAACTCGGCATCGAAGGTGGTGTTGAGGAAGGCCTGCATTTGGGCCGGGGTAATGGTGCTCACGCTGGCCGAGGATTGCGAGAAGCCGAAGGTCGCAAGGAAATCGGCATCGACCTGGTTCTTGCTGGCCGAACCCGCAGTGTAAGCCGTGATCGGCGTGTTCTGCGTGTTGACCCCCGAGAAGAGATACGAGCCATTATAGGAGACGTTCAGCGCGCCGATCAGATCCTGGAGGTTGGCGGACGCAGGCGGCAGGATGATCCGCCCGCCGCCGTCGGTGCTGCGGGCCGCGATCAGGTCCTTGAGGAAAGAGGTTGCGGTTGCGCCCAGCTGGGTGATCCGGTTCTGCGTCGTGTCCAGGCGCCCCGAGACGAGCCCGTTGGTATCGACGAGCTGATCGGCGAAGCTCAGGTCCGCCCGCAGGGTGACGTCGCTTCCCGTCGTGGCACCAAGCTCGAGGCCGACATCGGCGAAGCGGCCGGTGGTGGCTTCCTTCGAGGCCTTGGTCAGCGCGGCCTGATTGTTCGTGATCGAGGACCTCAACGACGAAGACAGCATCAGGGTCGAGATGTAGTTGGCGCTCATCATGACTTAATTCCCCACGGCGGCCAGCAGGCTCTGCAACATTTGGTCGACGGTCGAGATGATCTTCGACGACGCCGAATAGGTACGTTCGACCTGAAGCATCAAGGACATCTCGTCGTCCATGTTGACGCCGCTGACGTTCGACAGCGCTGCGGAGCTGCGGTCGAGTAGCGTGTTCTGATAGGTGGCGTTGTCGTCCGCGGCCTTGCGCTGGTTTTCGATCCAGCTCGTCGACGACGCCGCGAAGTCGATCAAGCTGCCGCTCGGCTTGCCTTGCGTGGTTGCATCGAACGGCTGCGACGCATCCATGTTGCCGATCAGCTGCTGCAGCCTGGTCGAGTAGCCGGCATTGCCGGTGGTGTTGTATCTGTAGGCGACGTTGCCGCTGATCGCGCCATCACGCAGCAGGTTGGGATTGCCGCCCTGGGCCGGGTCGACCGACGCGGCAACGCTGATCGAGCCGGCCAGGCCGACCGAGACGGTCGCGCTTGCGGGCATCGCGGGTGAGCCGGGATAGGTGAAGAGGCCGGGCCGGTCGGGCAGCGCGGCGCCGGACTGGTCGACCTCCTTGAAGGATTCGACAAGGCCGCGTGCGACCTCGTCGAGCTGGCTCTGATACGTGACCGTGGCGTTGTCGCGCAATTGGGCGAGGCCAGCGAGCTTGCCGGTCTTGATCGGCATCACGGAATTGGCGCCGGTGACCGGGACACCGTCGATATAGACAGCATTTCCGGTGGTCCCGGGCGTATAGATGTTGGTCGCCGCGAAGCTGACCGAGCGCGCCGTCTTGTCGAACAGCACGACACCGCTGTCGGTGTAGAGCGCCGCGTCGCCGTTGGCGCGCAGCGTCATCGAGACGCCGACCTCCTGCGACATCTTCGAGACGATGTTGTCGCGCTGGTCGAGATAATCGGTGACGTCGTCGCCGGCGATCGTCCCCTTCACGATCGCGGTGTTGACCTTATCGAACTGGGTCAGGAGCTGATTGATATTCCCGACCGAAGTCGCCATGTCGGCGTCCGCTCCCTGGCGCACCGTCTGCACGGTCTTGGTGGCCTGGTTGAGCGCGGTCGCCATGTCCTTGGCGGACGTGACCGCCGCCTGCGCCAGCGTGGTGTTGTCCGGAGCGTTGGCATATTGCTGGAGCGCCTGCTTCAGCTTGTTGAGCTGGGCGGCCGGCGACTGCCCAAGTTCGGGATCGTCCACAGTCGAGGCCGATATCTTCTGAAGACCGTCCAGGATCGCATTCTGCTTGGCGGACCCAGACGTCGCGATCAGGACGTTATTATAGAGACCCGAGCTGGCGGCGCGCTGGATCGCCGCCACATAGACGCCGGCCCCGGGGAGATTGTCCAGCACGGCGATCTTGCGCGAATAGCCGGCGGCGCTGGCACCGGCTATGTTGCGCGAGATCGTCGACGACTGGATACCCGACGCCATGAGCGACGCACGAGCGGAGTCGAGAGCGGCGGTAAGGGACATAATCTGCTCTTGCCCGGAATGAGCGCTTGAGGATTCAGCGCTTCAGGTTGACGACGACGTCGAGAAGATCGGCGCCGGTCTGGAACGATTTCGAATTCGCAGTGAAGCCGCGCTGCGCCTCGATCATCCCGGTGAGTTCGTCCGCGAGGTCGACGTTGGAGTCCTCCAGCGCGCCCGACTGGACAGTGCCGAGACCGCCGGTACCGGCATTCCCGGCCTGCGCGTTGCCGGAATTCATGTTGGTCGAATAGACGTTGCCGGGCTCCGGCGTCAGGTTGTCGGGGCTCGCGACGTCGGCGAGCATGATGGTGTAGAGCGTCAGCTGCTGACCGTTCTTGAGGATCGCCGTCACGAAGCCCGAATCGTCGACATCGACTTTGTCGATGGCCGATGGAACGCTGCCATTGACAGTCGCCTTGAAGCTGAAGTCGGTTCCGACCTGCGTCATGTTCGACAGGTCCAGGCTCATCGCCGCACCGCCGGGAACGGTGAGGGCGAGAGTCGTCGGGCTCGCCGCGGCCAGCGTGCCTTTGCCGGCTGCGGTCGTATCGAAGGTGAAAGTGGTGGCGGCACCGACCGACGCACCTGTCGCGGAGTTGTAAGCCTGAAGCTGCCAGGTGTCAGAGCCGGCGGCCGTCGCCGTGTGGGACATGTAGACGTCGAGCGTAACGGCCTGGCCGATATTGTTGTAGGCCACGATCGAGCTCTTCGACGAATATGACGCCGGCCCGGGCGGACCGGCGATCACAGCCGCTTTCGGATCCAGATTGCCGGTCGTGAGCGTTCCCGCCGTCGACGGCACAGGCACTTGCGAAACCTGGGCAATGTTGACGATCTGCATGCCGGACAGGCTGTTCTGCGAGAAATTGGTCACCTTACCAGGCTGGCCCAGGAGGTAGTAGCCGGCCGCGTTGACCAGATTGCCCTGGGCGTCCGGCACGAACGAGCCGGCGCGCGTCAGATATTGCTGCGTGTTGGCGGCGTTCGACACCACGAAGAAGCCGTTGCCCTGCACGGCGAGGTCCGTGGTCGACGTGGTGAACTGCGTGTGTCCCGCGTCGCTGATGGCGTAGCGAACCGTCGTCTCGACGGCGCCGGAGTCGTAATTGCCCGAGCCGCTCTTCAGGATCAGTGACGAGAATTCCGTCGAAGCCCGCTTGTAACCGGTCGTGTTGACGTTCGCGATGTTGTCCGAAACCGTCGACAGCTTGTTGGACTGCGCGCTCATTCCGGAAACGCCGGTGCGCATAACACCATACAGGCTCATGAAGTAGGCTCCTTTGTCAGGTTGTATCTACAATGCGGGTTCTTGCTTGCGCGGAGCTGATGATTAGGATCCGTGCACAACTTTCAGGTTGTAGCGGTCACGTTGTCTTCGGCTGACAGAACGAGCGCGCCTTGTCGGTCCACGCGCCGAAGCCGCTGGAGACGAGATGCGCGACGATGTGACAGACGTAGCGCTTCTGCGCGGGCTGATTGTTGGGGCCTGCGTTGTAGCGCGCGACCGCCATGGTCCAGCTGCCCTCGCGCTGCTTCAGCTCTTTCAGGAAGCGTGCGGCGTATTCGACGTTCTTCGCGGGATCGAACATCGCGCGCACCGACGTGAACTTGTCGCCGTGATAATAATGGTTGATCTGCATGCAGCCGAGGTCGATCAGCTTGATGCCCTTGCTGCGCATCGTCTCGAAATTCGCGATCGCGTCGTTCATGTCCTTGGCGAACACGGTCTGGCCGTCGGCGCCGAGCGCGTAAGGGTGGAGCGAACCGCGCCGTCCGGTCTCGGTGAGGCCGACCGCATAGAGAATGCCGAGCGGGATCCCATGCTGCTGGGACGCGCGCGCCATCTCGCGCTCGCACGGGCGCGCGTTGTTGGTCGCCGCTGCCGCGGCGCCCGCGCTACAGATAAACAGGGCCGCGGCGAATATGCGGCCCCACGTCCTGGTCATGACGCGTCTCCTCGTTGGACTGGCGCTCCTGCCGGGCCTGCTTCGCACCGCCGTCCGATTGCCCGGACGACGTGCCGGCGCCGCCGAACGTGCCTTGCGACTGCGACGATGGCTGTTGCTGGCCGGAGAGCTGCGGCTGCGGCTGGCCGGAGCCGCTCTGGAATCCGTCCAGCGAGCCGTGCTGCACGGGCGCGACGTCGGCGACATAGCCCGCCGACTGCATGAGATCGCGGATCGACTCGCGCTGCTGATCCAGCATCAGGCTGGTGTCCTTGCGCGCGGCCGCGAGGTGAACGGAAACCTCCGAGCCGACAAGGCGAAGGCGTACCGTGACGTTGCCGAGTGCCGGCGGTTCGAGATTGATCGTCAGGATCTTCAGCGGCTCAGGCGCATTGGTCCGCGACGTCGCGAGATCGGGGGCGGTGGACGCCGTCGGAGCCGGCGACTCCTTCAGCTCGGCGACGACTGCGTTGGCGATCTGCTGCGGAGCGCTGAACTGCGCCGGCGGCAGATGGGTCTCCTGCTGGACCACGGTGACCTTGGTCGCTTCGGGCAATGCGTCCCGCGCCGAGGCTTTGACGGCGCGTTCGACATTGGCCGTGACGGCCTCGAAGCCTTGCGTCGCGGGCATTGGCTTCGAGGACGCATCGCTGCCTTGCTGCGCGGCTGCCGCCGCCTGCGAAGGCGCGGCCTGCGAGCGCGTGCCCGTTGAAGCGGCAGCGGGCGGCGCGGGCTCGGCAGAGGTGACCTTCGCCATGCCCTGGACCTCACGCTTCGTCGTGGCAGAGCGCTCGTCGCGCGCAGGCGCGTCCTTCTTGTCGGCCGCCGGCGATTGCAGTTGCGGCTTCGCGGCCGGCACGGCGGCGAACTGCTGTTCGACGACCACCGGAATGCTGGATCGGGCCGAAACATCGGTCTTCGCGCTGTGGTCGACCGGAGTTTGCGTCTCCGGCGATTTTTCAGTTTTCTCGTCGGACGATTTGCGAATGGATTCGGGCTCGTCATCCGCCTCGGTGCGTTCCCGCACCGTCTTGTCCTTGTCGGCCGGGCGCGCGAGGTGCGTGCGCAGCGATCCGGCCTTCGCGCTCGTGTTGCCGCCCTCGTCGTTGAGCGCCCGCTTCGCGAGATTCGAGACGGTGTGCAGCAGATCGTTGAACGACGAATCTGCCGGCGATTTCGTTCCGGCGGATTTTCCCGAGCGCGATGCGCCGCGCACGTTGAGGCTTTCGGCGAGACCCGAAAAGACCTGTCCGGAGGTTCCACTGAGCTTCGTCATGGGCGATCCCTGGTAAGGCGTTCGAGTTCGCCGAGCTGCTTCCGCGCGCGCGCAAGCGTCTCGGTCGACGCGGCGAGATCGAGACGCGCCGGCGTGACCGGAGGCTTGTCGGCGGCGGCGGTGGATCCGCCCGCGAACGGCTTGCGGACATCGAGTGCGAGCTGCAACGTCGCATTCAGCAACGGAACGTCGCGCTCGGGCAACTTCGAGCGGTCGAGGGCCTTCAACTCGGCGACACCGCCGTCATACTCGTCAGTGAGCGCCCGCGAGACGCCGCGGAAGAAATGCGCGCGCTCGCGATCCTCCGACGCGTCGGCGCTGAGCGTCAGCGCACGCTCGCCTGCAAGCCGGGTCACCGCCAGCCGTCCATGCACCATCGCGGTGCGCGCGATCACGAGATAAAGCTTGAGGCGGCTCGCGCGGTCGATCTGCTCCAGCAGAGTGACGATCCGCGCAAACCGGCGCTCGTCCAGAGCAATGCTCGATTGCGTCAGGCCGGAGGCGAAGCGCTGCCAGAAGTCCCCGGCATAGACCGAGTTGCGGTAATGGCGGATATAGGCGAGCGTCAGGAACTCGAACTTGTCGAAATCCTCGGCCTGCCCGACCAGCAGGATCTCGCGCCGCAGCGCCGCCTCCTCCACCAGCGTGCCCGGCAACAGCAGTCGCGCGTCGTCCAGACGCTCGATCGCGAGCGATGCCTCGGCGCGCGCGAACAGCGCGCCCTGGACCAGCGCGACCTGTCCGCCCAGGCCCGTTGGCAACGTGCGCGGCTTGACGTCCTTGAGCAGTTCGCGCGCTTCGTCCTGGCGGCCTTCGACATAGGCCAGCGCACCATTGAATAGCCGCTCGTCGACGTTCAGCTTGTCGCGCGGCAGCTTTCGGACGACCTGCGGCCCGCCGCCGCTGAGCAAATAGATGATGACGGCCTGGCCGTTCTGCGCGTTGCTCCACACGCTCGGATCGGCGGCGAGGAACTTTTCACCGACCTGCCGGGTCAGCGCGATGTGGCTGCCATGCGCCGCGGTGTCGCCGCGGGCAATGCCATCCTGCACCGCCTGCAAGGTGCGCACGAGCTCATAGGGCTCGCCCGAGGTTGGTGCCGGGGACGGTGCCGGATCGGCAAACGCGCATACCGTCGTGAACGGCAGCAGCAGCGCGGCGCGCAGGAGCGGCCTGATCAAGGGCGCTTCTCCCGGATCAGGATCTCGATCCGGCGGTTCTGGGCGGCAGCAGGATCGTTCGTCAGTTTCGGCCGCCGATCGGCGTAGCCTTCGACATGCTCGATCCGCTGCGCATCGACGCCGGACCGAACCAGCATGTAGTAAGCCATCTGCGCGCGCGCGGTCGACAGCCGCCAATTGTCGTAATTCTCGGACTTGTAAGGCCGATTGTCGGTGTGGCCGCGGACGATGATCATGCCCTGGCGCTTCGTCAGCAGCGGCCCGATCTTGTCGATCACGCGGATCAGCTCAGGCCGCGGCTCGGCCGAGCCGACCGCGAACATCCCGAAGCTCGCATCGTCGGTCAGGCTGATCAGAAGGCCCTCCTCGACCTGACGCACCTCGGCAACCGGGCCCGCACCGGCCTTGATGTCCGACAGCGCATCCGCAATAGCAGACTGAAGCTGCTTGACGGTCGGCTGCTGGGTCTGTGCCACATCGCGCGATTCGGAATTCTTTGCTTGATCGCCGGGGCGTGGCTGCGCGGCGGCATTGGCTTGAGCGCCAGCCTGGGCGCCCGGTTGCGGCGCATTTGCCTGGGCACTGCCATCGCGTTGAGCCTGCGAAGGCGCAGGCCCCGGCGGCAGCAGGGGCGACAGGCTTGCGGACGACGCGTCCGCGTTCGGCGCCACGCTTCCGCCGGCATCGTCCTGCTTGGCACGTTGCGCCTGCGGCTCGCCCTGACCTGTCGCGGACGCGTTGTCGCGCGCGGACGCGTTCGGCTTTGGCTCGCTGTCGACGAAGTGATCCGCATCCTTGGACGTCTGCGGCGTCAACTTCCAATAGCCGGGATCGAAGGGATCGCGGTAGGCATCGCCGCCCTTGAGGCCGTCCTCTTCGGCGGAGGTCAGCGCGCCGGCACGGCGCTGGCCCGAGGCCTGGTTCGCGCTGTTGGCGATCTCGGCAAGCGTCGCATAGGGATCGCGGAACAGAACCTTCTCTTCGAAGGAGGCAGGCTTCTCCGCCGTCGGCGAGTCTCCGCGACGTTCTTCGTTCGGCCCGGCCGGCTGACGCTTGCCGTCCTGGCCTTCGAACTGCGTCGGCTCCTTCTTGCTGAGATCCTTGAGGCCCTTCGGGGCGGGTGCGTTCTCCGCGAGCTTGATCGGGTTGAAATAGCTCGCGACCACCTGCTTCTGGTCCTGGTTGAGCGCATTGAGCAGCCACATGACCAGAAAGAACGCCATCATCGCGGTCATGAAGTCCGCATACGCGATCTTCCAGACGCCACCGTGATGCGCCTCCTCGGCGAAGGCGCTGCGCCTGCGGATGATCACCAGCTCGTGCTTGACTTCTTCCATGGCAGACTACCGGCGCGCCTCGTTCAGACGTTCGCTCCACGCCGCAATCTGCGTCTCGATCACGGTCTGGTCGGCGACAACGCGGACCTCGAAAGTCTCGGCGGCTTCGTATTCAATCCCGGTTCGCCGGGCCGTCTGGAGCTGCGAGCGCACCAGATCGAGCAATTCGCCCGGGCCGGTGATCTTGAACACCGGCACCGGCGAATTGCCGGTCAGCGCTGCGATCTGCTCGACCAGCGATCCGATCGCCTTGTCACGGACGGCATCGGCGAGGAAAGGCAGCAATATCCGCGCAACCGAGCTTGCGATGTTGGTTTCGATCTCGCGGCAGGCCGTCTCGAAGCCGCCCACGATCGTGGCCGCCTGCTGGTCGGACCATTTGGCCCGCTCCTCGCCGAGCCGGATCGCGCTGCGAACGCGCTCCTCGGCAATCCTGGCATCGCCTTCCGCGACACCGGCGGCATGGCCGCGACGATAGGCATCCTCGAGAAGATTGACCGGCGGGGCTTCGGCCTCGGGCGCCGGAAGCGGCGACTGAAGCTGCGGCTGCGATTGGGCCTGACGCGACGGCTGGGGCTCGCGCCGCACCTCCATCGGCCTTGTCAGCACATCCTGGATCTTGGGGGGCGGAGGCGGCGGTGGAGACTTGGCCCGCCCATTCGCGTCGAACTGCGTCAGGAGTTTTCCGATAGCCGCGTTCATGCTGCCTCCTCGCGCCGCATCCAGTCTTTAAGGATTGCTGCCGCCTGCATCTGATCGAGCCGGACGATCTGCTCCAGCCGCTTCTGCGGCGTCCGCTGCATCTTGCCTTCGAGATCCTCGACGAGGTTGAGCTCGGGGTCCTGACTGTCGGCCAGTGCAAGCGCCGTTGCAGCTTCGAGCTCGGCGGCCTCGGCCGCCTCGGTCTGCTCCTGCGCTGCGCGATGCGTCAGAATGCCGTTGACCGCGGGGCGAAGGCCGAACCAGACCAGCATCGAGGCAACGGCCAGGATGGTGACCGCATTGATGACGCTGCCGAGCTGCTTGTTGATCATCTCGACGAAGCTGATCGGCGGCACCGGCGCCAGTTCGCGCGAGCCTTCGATGAAGTCGACGGCCGTGACCTGGATCTGGTCGCCCCGCTGCTTGTCCAGTCCGCCTGCCGTCGCCGCGAGCTGGCTGATCTCGGCGAGCTTGCTGTCGACGATCGCCTGGTTGCTCTTGTCGCCGAGATCGGCGACGAGCCGCGCGCGGTTGACCAGCACGGCGATGAAGAGTTTCTTGACCAGGTAACCGTCGCTCACCGTCGTCGTTGTCTTGGACGACACTTCGAAATTGGTGACGTCCTCGCGGCGGGTCTTGTCCTCGCTGGAATTCTTCGTGCCGCCGCTATTCACCTGCTGGTCCGGCAGGTTCTGCTGCACCGTGGTCGGCGTCGAACGGTCCGCATTCTGCGACGATTCCTTCTCGCGCACGTTCCGGACCGAACGCTCGGCGCGGCTCTCCGGGTCGTAGACCGTCTCGTTGGTCTGCCGCTTGTCGGTGGAGAGCTGCGGCGCGACGCTCACCTCGAAATTGTCCAGACCGAGATATGGCGTCAACGCCTTGCGGATGTTCTCCTGCACCATCCCGCCGACCGTCTTCTGGAGGCTCGCCATCTTGGTCGGGGCCGCGCTAGCCTCGTCCTCTTCGGCCAGCAGCATCGAACCGTCGGCATCCAGCACCGTCACCTTGTCGCGGCTCATGCCGGGAATGGCCGCCGCGACGAGGTGGCGGATCGACTGCGCCGTGCGCGCCTCGATCGCGCCGTCGGTGCGCAGCACGACCGACGCCGACGGCGGCTGCTGCGTCGCCCGGAACGAGCCGCGCACCGGCATCACGATATGCACCCGCGCCGCCTTGACGCCCTTCATCAACTGCACGGTGCGCGCGATCTCGCCTTCCAGCGCCCGCAGCTTGGTGACTTCCTGCATGAACGAGGTCAGGCCGAGCGAGCCGATCTTGTCGAACAGCTCGTAGCCGGAATTGGCGCTGGTCGGCAGCCCCTTCTCGGCAAGCAGCATCCGCGCCTGCATGGTCTGGCTCGGGCGCACCGAGATGGCGTCGCCGGCCGTATTGACGTCGAATGTGATATTCTGCTCGCGCAGCGCGGCGCCGATGCGCGTCACGTCTTCGCGATTCAGGCCTGTATAGAGCGTTTCGAACTCAGGCCGGCTCAGATAATAGGCGCCGCCGACGACGGTGACGAGAACGGCAAAGCCGATCAGTCCCAAGGCCATCAGGCGTCGCGGCCCAAGCTCCAGCAGATTGTTGAGCAGTTGCTGTACCTGCGCACGACTGAGCAGCATGTGACCTCGTACCAATGCGAACGTATGGGACACTCCGCTGCCAACCTTGTCTGAAGGTTGCGCAAGGAGACGAATGTGTCGGTTCGCGGGCGAGGCGTTGCAATTTTACAAGAATCCTGGACGACGCGATCAACTCAGCAGCAACAAGCAGGCGCACGAGCGCATGGCAGCGCAATCGGCTGCGGCGTGTTGCATGACGTCTGGCGTCGGAAGAACTTCCATTACGGGCACATCTTGTGCCGCCACACCCGCCGGTCATGGCAGGGACCGTGCTCCCGGGGGAGCACGGTTGTTTCCAAAGCCGAAGCTTACTTGAACAGCGACAGGATGCTCTGGCTGTTCTGGTTGGCGATCGAGAGCGCCTGAACGCCGAGCTGCTGCTGGGTCTGAAGGGCCTGGAGGCGGGTCGATTCCGCATTCATGTCGGCGTCGACGAGCTGACCGACACCGCGATCCACCGAGTCCATCAGGGTCTTGACGAACTCCGTGTTGGTCGAGATGCGGTTCTTGACGGCGCCGAGGTCGGCGGCGGCCGAGGACACCGAGTTGATCGCAGTGGTGAGCTGCGTGATGTAGCCATCGAGCGTGGTCTGGTCAGCCGTCGAGTCGGTCAGCGCGGAGATGTTGATCGTGTTGACCGACGCCGGGCCGCTCACCTTGTCCAGGATACCGGTCTGGGTCGCGGTATAGAGCGAGTAGTTGGCAATCGTCAGGGTGATGGACCCGATCGTCGGCGTGCCGCCGACGCGCGAGAACGACGACACCAGGTTGAAGGTCGCCGGAGTGGCGGCGGTCGTGCTCAGCCAGTTCACGCCGTTGAAGGTTGCCGCATCGGCGGTACCCTTCATCTGCTGCTGGATCTGGGTGATGTCGGCCTGGATCTTGGTGCGGTCGATACCAGCGGTCTTGGCTTCGACCAGCAGCGCCTGCAGCTTGGTCAGGCCGCCGGTCTTGTCGCCGACAACCGCGGTCAGAGCGGTGTATTCGGTGTCGACGGTCGCAGCCGACAGACCGAGCGAGTCGGAGACGGCGGAGAGCGCGGCGTTGTCGGCGCGCATCGACGTCGCGATCGACCAGTAGGCGGCGTTGTCGGAAGCGGTGGCCACGCGCTGGCCGGTCGAGATCCGGTTCTGCGTGGTCGCGAGCTGCGAGCTGACGCTCCGGAGTGTCTGGAGCGCGGTCATTGCAGCGGAGTTGGTAAGCAGGCTCGAGGCCATTCTTGACGTCCCTTTGAAACGGATTGAATTGATTTTGGGGACATACCGGGCTTGCACCGGTACGGCGGGGCGGCATCATGCCTTTGGGCGGCCGAAGAGCGGGCCCAACCTGTCGTAGCGGCGACGATAGCGCGCGAAGTTTGTGCGAGGCTTGTGGCGACGTGGCTGGACCGCAACACGGTGAGCCAGGAGGTCACGACGCGTGACGAGCGTACGCCAAATAAAAAGGCCGCGCTTCGCGAGAAGCGCGGCCTTCCCGGATGGTTTTGAGGCTTAGCCGCGGAACAGCGACAGGATGCTCTGGCTGTTCTGGTTGGCGATCGAGAGCGCCTGAACGCCGAGCTGCTGCTGGGTCTGCAGGGCCTGAAGGCGGGTCGATTCCGCATTCATGTCGGCGTCGACGAGCTGACCAACACCGCGGTCCACCGAGTCCATCAGGGTCTTGACGAATTCCGTGTTGGTCGAGATGCGGTTCTTGACGGCGCCGAGGTCGGCGGCGGCCGAGGCCACCGAGTTGATCCCGGCCGTGACCTGCGCGATGTAGCCATCGAGCGTGGTCATGTCAGCCGTCGAGTCGGTCAGCGCCGCGATGCTGATCGTGTCGATCGATGCAGCGCCGCTCACCTTGTCCAGGATGCCGCCCTGGGTCGCGGTGTAGAGCGAGTAGTTGGCGATCGTCAGGGTGATGGACCCGATCGTCGGCGTGCCGCCGACGCGCGAGAACGACGACACCAGGTTGAAGGTCGCCGG
>NZ_JBVVPO010000005.1:17448-18831 GCF_055811795.1 Bradyrhizobium sp. MI1.7 | reverse complement strand
TGCTGGATCTGGGTGATGTCGGCCTGGATCTTGGTGCGGTCGATACCAGCGGTCTTGGCTTCGACCAGCAGCGCCTGGAGCTTGGTCAGGCCGCCGGTCTTGTCGCCGACAACCGCGGTCAGAGCGGTGTATTCGGTGTCGACCGTCGCAGCCGACAGACCGAGCGAGTCGGAGACGGCGGAGAGCGCGGCGTTGTCGGCGCGCATCGACGTTGCGATCGACCAGTAGGCGGCGTTGTCGGAAGCAGTGGCCACGCGCTGGCCGGTCGAGATCCGGTTCTGCGTGGTCGCGAGCTGCGAGCTGACATTGCGGAGGGTCTGCAGCGCAGTCATTGCAGACGAGTTGGTGAGCAGACTTGAACCCATTTTTGATGTCCCTTTGAAGATTGAACTGTTTTTGGGGACATACCGGGCTTGCACCGGTACGACAGGGCGGCGTCATGCCTTTGGGCGGCGAAAAAGCAGGCCCAACCTGTCGTAGCGGCGACGATAGCGCGCGAAGCTTGTGCGAGGCTTGTGGCTCTGTGCCCGGACTGCAACAGGGCAGCCGAATTTGCGGCGTGCGCGCGGCAACACACCAAACGAAAGGGCCGCGCTTCGCGAGAAGCGCGGCCCTCCCCAGATGGTCTAAGGCTTAGCGGAACAGCGACAGGATGCTCTGGCTGCTGTTGTTGGCGATCGAGAGCGCCTGCACGCCGAGCTGCTGCTGGACCTGGAGGGCCGCCAGGCGGGTGGACTCCTGGTTCATGTCGGCGTCGACGAGCTGGCCGATACCGCGATCAACCGAGTCCATCAGCGACTTCACGAAGTCCGTGTTGGTCGAGATACGGGTCTTGACGGCGCCGAGGTCGGCGGCGGCCGAAGCCACCGAGTTGATCGCAGCGGTGACCTGCGTGATATAGCCGTCGAGCGTGGTCTGGTCAGCCGCGGAGTCGGTCAGCGCGGAGATGCTGAGCGTGTCGATCGACGCCGCGCCGCTCACCTTGTCCAGGAAGCCGCCCTGGGTCGCGGTGTAGAGCGAGTAGTTGGCGGTGGTCAGGGTGATCGAGCCCGTGGTCGGCGTGCTGCCGACTCGGGAGAACGACGACACCAGGTTCACGGTCGCCGGGGTGGTGGCGGTCGTGCTCAGCCAGTTCACGCCGTTGAAGGTCGCCGCATTGGCTGTCGCCTTCATCTGCTGCTGGATCTGGGTGACGTCCGCCTGGATCTTGGTGCGGTCGATACCAGCGGTCTTGGCTTCGACCAGCAGCGCCTGCAGCTTGGTCAGGCCGGAGTCCTTGTTGCCGATAACCGTGGTCAGAGCGGTATATTCGGTGTCGACCGTCGCAGCCGACAGACCGAGCGAGTCGGAGACGGCGGAGAGCGCGGCGTTGTCGGCGCGCAT
>NZ_JBVVPO010000005.1:0-17348 GCF_055811795.1 Bradyrhizobium sp. MI1.7 | reverse complement strand
CGACGTTGCGATCGACCAGTAGGCGGCGTTGTCGGAAGCGGTGGCCACGCGCTGGCCGGTCGAGATCCGGTTCTGCGTGGTGGAGAGTTGCGAGCTGACAGACCGCAGGGTCTGGAGCGCGGTCATGGCGGTCGAGTTCGTAAGCAGGCTTGACATTGCGAATGTCCCTTTGATGTACGCGTTACATTTTCACGAGGGGACATACCGGGCTTTCACCGGTACGGAGGGGCGGCATCATGCCTTTGGACTGATGTGGGTGGGGTCCAACCCGCCGTGCCGCATTGCTAGCACGTCGAATCTTGCGCCGAGATTAAGATCGGCTTGAATTTCGCTGTAATATCATATAGTTAACATTACCCTCTGCTAACCATAGACCGGCACTTTTCGCTAACCATAACCGGCCGGCGATCGCGGTCGCTACGAGAACGACCGCACCAGTCCGGAGGCCAGCAGGTTCCAGCCGTCGATCAACACGAAGAACAGCATCTTGAACGGCAGCGCGATGATCGTCGGCGGCATCATCATCATGCCCATCGACATGGTCAGCGTCGCCACGATCATGTCGATGACCAGGAACGGCAGGATGATGAGGAATCCGATCTCGAACGAACGCCTGAGCTCGGAGATCATGAAGGCCGGAATGATGACGCGCATGTCGATGCGCTTGTCGTCGAACTTCTTGCGGAAGCTCTCCGCGGCGAGTGCCTCGAAGGTCTGGAGATCCTTGTCGCGGACATGGGCCAGCATGAACTCGCGGAACGGATCGGTGATCTTCAGATAGGCCTCTTCCTCCGAGATCTCGTTCTTCATCAGCGGCTGGACGCCGGTTTCCCAGGCGCGGTCGAAGGTCGGCGCCATCACGTAGAAGGTCATGAACAGCGCGAGGCTGATCAGCACCAGATTGGCCGGCGTGGTCTGAAGGCCGAGACCGGAGCGCAGGAACGACAGCGCCACCGCAAATCGCGTGAAGCTCGTCACCATGATCAGCAGCCCCGGCGCCACCGACATCACCGTGATCACCGCCATCAGCTGGATGATGCGGCCGCTGGTCGAGCCGTTGCCCGGCGGCAGCAGCGAGTTGAGGTCCGGAATCTGGGCCAGCGCCACCTCGGGCAGCACGACCAGAACCAACGCGAGCAGCAGGACTCCCACTCTCACTGAATCACCAAGGTCTCAATGATCAATTCGCGGATCTTGCCCGACGAGCGGATATTGGCCCGCTCCGTCAGGTCGTCGCGGAGATGCTGAAGCCCGCGCGATCCCTCGAACTGGCCAACCGATGCCGACCGCAGATAGGTCACGATGTCCTCGCTGATATGGGCGGCCAGGATGCCGGCATCCTCGTCGCTCATGCTATCGGTCACCATGGAGGCTTCGACACGGGCCCAGTTGTTGGCCGGCGCGGCGAGATTGGTCACGATCGGGGACAGCTTTCTCAGCCGTGCGCTGCCGGCGTAGCTCGTGGCAAGGGGCGGCGGCGTGGCGCTCTTCTTCGCGTCGGCGGCGCGCTCCGCGGCCGCGAACAGCTGCAGGCCGGCAACCGCGCCCGCACCGATCGCGATCAGGGTCAGCACCACAATGGCCGCAATCAGGCGCATCACGTCCCCTGCCCTCGCGGCGCGGCGCGGTCGGCGCGATTCTCAGAATGGTGCCACGGCGTCATAGATCCGATGTCCCCATCCAGGCTGCTGCACGTCAGACAGATTTCCGCGACCGCCATAAGCCACGCGTGCCTCAGCGATCTTCTCGTAGGAGATCGTGTTGGTGCGCGAGATATCGCGCGGACGCACGATGCCGCCGACGTTGAGCACGCGCATCTCGGTATTGACCTTGAACTCCTGCGAGCCGCTGATCATCATATTGCCGTTGGGCAACACGTCGGTGACGATGGCGGCAATCGACAGCTTGATGTCTTCGGTACGATCGATCTGACCGTTCCCCTTGATCTGGGTGTTGGTGTTCAGATTGGCGCTGGTCGAGCCCTTGTCCTGCCATCCGGCGACGTCCATCAGCCAATCCAGCCCGAACTTGATTTGCGAATCGCGCGAACGATCGGTCTTGTTGTCGAGCTTGGCCTTGTCCTGCATCGAGATGATGACGGTCACGACGTCGCCGGTGCGCCGGGCACGGGGATCGCGATAGAGATCCGTGCCGTCGTCCCAGGTCGAGCGATAGCTGACGGGCGTACGCATGCGGGGCGTCACCGGAATCGGATCGGCCTGTGTCCTCAGGCCGGTGCCGACCGGCGACAGTCGCGGACCGGTCAGCACTTCCGCGGGATCGCCGATGCACCCGGTCAGCATCAGGAGCGGCAGGATGAGGATCAGATTCTTCATCTATTTGGTCTTTCCGTCATCCACGCGACGCATTCCGCCGAGCAGATCGGCAAGGTGCGCCGCGCGTGCCGTCTCCATCTCGTTGAAGATCGCGCTCGAGCTCCTCGGACTGAGTTTTGCAAGCACGGCGGCGGCGGTCTCGTCCGCCATCCCGGCGATCTGGGTCGCCGCGGCATCCGGCTTCATGCGCGAATAGATCTCGACGACGCTGGCTTCGGCCTTCTTCAGGAAGTCGTCACGCAGCGCCATCCACTTCTCGTATTCGGCGCGCTTGGCCTCGACCTCGGCGATCCGCTCCCGGAGCTGGGTCTCGGCCTTCTCCAGCTCCCTGAGCTGCCAGGCCAGCCGCGCATCGACGGCGGGGTCGGCGACATTGCTGCAGAACAGGGCGACCTCATTGTCCGCAGGTACGGCAGCCTGTGCCGGTGCGGGCTTCGGCGGCGCCGTGACGCTGCCCGGCTTGGCCGGGCGCGCGGGCGCGACTGCGGGCGCTGGCGCGGGCTTCTCGGGAGCCGGCACGGCCCCCGTGATCGCAGGTCCGGAATCTTCGGCGGCCCACGCCGTCGCCCGGAACGACGCATTGTCGCCCGGTATCGACGAGGCCGCCGGATACGGCTTCTGCGGTCCGGGCGCGCGGGCACGCGCGAACGACAGCAGGTTGAGCGGCTTCGACGGCTTGGCCTCATCCAGCGCCAGAACGGGCGAAGCGCATCCGAGCGCGCAGGCCGCGACCAGGAGGAGGAGTTTGGCTTTGTGATCCAGCTTCAGCATCGGGCCGCGTGCGATTCTCGGTCGAGACCTGAGCATTGAGCGACCAAGCTTGCACGACGCTTGTGCATCATTGCACGATCACGTCGGCCTGGAGTGCGCCGGCCGTTTTGATCGCCTGGAGGATCGCGATGATGCCCGACGGCTTCAAGCCGATCTGGTTCAGCCCGCGCACCAGGCGCTGGAGGTCGACGCCGCTCAGGATCGCCACCTGCGATCCGGCCTCGTTGGCCTCGACCACCGTCTGGGGAACGACCACCGTCTGCCCTCGCGAGAACGGCGCCGGCTGCGACACCACGGGAAGCTCGGTGACACGAACCGTCAGGTTGCCATGCGTCACGGCGACGGTCGATATGCGCACGTCGCGCCCGATCACCACCGTACCGGTCCGCTCGTTGATCACCACTCGCGCCGGCGTGTCCGGCTCGACCGTCAACTCGCCGATTTCGGCGAGGAAGCGGACGGGGCCGATATGGCGCGGCTTCGACAGCACGATGGTGCGGTAGTCGCGCTCGAAGGCGATCTGCGCGCGGTAGCGGCCACCGGCGTAACCGTTGATGGCGTCGAGAATGCGTGTCGCGGTGACGAAATCAGGGTTCTTGAGCTCCAGCACCAGGAACTCCATCTCGTGGAGGCTTCCCTGCACCTCGCGCTCGACCAGCGCACCGTTCGGGATGCGGCCCGCCGTCGGCGTGCCCTGGCTGACGTTCTGTGCCTGCCCTCCCACACTGTAACCGGCGACCGTGACCGCGCCTTGCGCCACCGCATAGACCGCGCCGTCCGCCGCCCGCAGCGACGTCATCACCAGCGTGCCGCCGAGCAGCGAGGTCGCATCGCCGAGCGACGATACGGTCACGTCCATGCGCTCGCCCGCCCCGATCGAGGGCGCCAAATCCGCGGTCACCATGACGGCAGCGACGTTGCGTGTGCGCAGCGTCGTCGGACGCGGGGGATTGTTGGTGCTCGTGGTTTCGTTCCTGACGTTGATGCCCATGTTCTCGAGCATCGATTGCAGGGACTGCTCCGTGAACGGAGCGTTGCGGAGCGTGTCGCCGGTGCCGTTCAGGCCGATGACGAGGCCGTAACCGACGATCTGGTTTTCGCGCAATCCCTTGATGTCCGCGATGTCCTTGATGCGGACGGCCGCCTGGGCGCTGGCGGCGGAAACGAGCAGGATGAGCGCAAGCAGGAATCTGGTCATGATCCATCCACGACCTTGACGGTGCCGTCCGGCTGGACGACGCCTCTGATGATCACGCCGGTGTCGGTGTTTCGCACCGGGATGAGCGCGCCGGTCGCGCCCGACTGCATCGCCGCGCCGTAGGTGACGATCGACAGGCCGCTGTCTTCCACCACGACCTTGACCATGGCGCCGCGGGCAATCGTCCAGGGATCCTCCACCGAATTGGTCGGAATCGGCTGGCCCGGCAGCAGCGCGCGCCGTGCCATGCGTCCGACCAGGATCTGGCGTCCTTCGATGAACATGGCAACGCCGAGCACATTCGGCGCGAAGGCACGTTCCGTGATCATGTCGTCCCGGATCAGCTCGCCGGCGCGGATCGACACGGCCGGCACGGGAAGCCGCTTCTCCTCGGCCGCAGCGAGGCGCGCCGAGACGAGAACCAGCAGCACGGCGGCCAACCCGCGCACCATCAAGCCCACCCTGTTCGACATCGAGAACACCGGAACTAGCGCATGCCCTTCGAGACCGTCTGGGCCATTTCATCCGAGGCCTGGATGACCTTGGCGTTCATTTCGTAGGCGCGCTGCGCCGAGATCAACTCGGTGATTTCCTTGACCGGGTCGACGTTCGAGGCTTCGAGATATTGCTGATTGATCTTGCCGTACCCGGAATCGCCCGGCAGCCCGACGACCGGCGTGCCGGACGCCGTGGTCTCGCGATAGAGGTTGCTGCCGAGCGGCTCGAGGCCCGCTTCGTTGGCGAAATTGGCGAGGTTGAGCTGGCCGATCTGCCGCGGGTTCACTTCCGTATCCAGCTTGGCAAACACCTGTCCGGTCTGGTTGACGACGACCTGAACCGTTCCCTGCGGTATCGTGATTGCGGGATCCAGCAGATAGCCGTCGGTGGTGACGAGCTGGCCGTTGGCGTTGGGGCTGAACGAGCCGGCGCGCGTGTATTGCACCTCGTTGTTCGGGCCGAGCACCTGAAACCAGCCGCGACCGTTGATCGCGAGGTCGTAGGGGTTGCCGGTCTGCGTGAGCGCGCCCTGGATGTGCAGCTTGCGGATGGCCGTCGACTTGACGCCGAGACCGAGATTGGAGCCTTCCGGGATCGGCGAGGAGCCATTGACGTTCGCGACGCCCTGCATGCGGTCCATCTGGTAGAACAGATCGGTGAATTCCGCGCGCGCACGCTTGTACGACGTCGAATTGATGTTGGCGATGTTGTTCGCGATGACTTCGATGTTGGTCTGCTGGGCGTTCATGCCCGTGGCCGCAATGGCGAGCGATTTCACAGCTTCATTCCCTCAGATCAAATCGACATCCGGACGACTTCTTGGTAGGCCTGCACGACCTTGTCGCGAACCGCGACCGCGGTCTGCAAGGCCTGCTCGGCCGACATCAGCGCCTCCACGACCTTCCGGGTCGATTCCTTACCCTGCATCGCCGAGATCGACGCCGCTTCGCCCGCCTTCAGCGTCCCGATCGCGTCCGTCGTCACCTGCTTCATCACCGATTCGAATCCGACATCGTCGGTGGACTGAATGGCGGTCGGCGCCGCCGGCGCGATGGCCTGCGTCTCGGTCGCGCGGCTCGCCGCTTGCCCGGCGGAAATCGCGGTGGATGAAATTGCCTCAAGCATTGTCAGCTCCTCAGCAGGTCGATGGTCATGCCCAGCATCGACCGCACCTGTTTCACGACCTGGAGATTGGCTTCATAGGACCGGTTGACTTCCCGCATGTCGGCCATCTCGATCATCATGTTGACGTTCGGCAGCTTGACGTAACCGGCCTTGTCGGCGGCGGGATGTCCCGGCTCGTACTCCACGCGATACGGCGTGGTGTCGACCCCGATCTCCTTGACCTTCGCAAGCTGCGCGCCCGAGGCGCGGTCCATGGCGGCATCGAAAGTGATGGTCTTGCGCTGATACGGATCGGCGCCGGCCGTGCGCCCCGTCGAGGTCGCATTGGCAAGGTTTTCCGAAACGATGCGCATGCGCGTCGACTGCGCTTCGAGCCCGGAGCTCGCGACCGTCAATGACGCTTGCAGTGAGTCCAGCATGTCAATTCACCTCAGCTCTTCGCGCTCGACAGCAGCATGCGGTGGAACGACCGCACGACCGCCGAGTTCATCGAGTAGTCGCGACTGACGTCGCTGCCCTTGATCATTTCCTGCTCGAGGCTGACGGAGTTGCCGGAGTGAACCACTTCCCAGCTGTCCTTCTTCGCGGTCTTCCGCGTATCGGTCTCGGCCGCGGACAATTGCATGTGCGAGGGTGACGTCGTCGCGAGTCTGACCGGCGTGGCGTCGAGCACCTTGTTGAAGGGCTCGACGTCGCGCGCCTTGAAGCCCGGCGTATTGGCGTTGGCGACGTTGGTCGCGATGGTCGACTGGCGGAGCTCGAGGTACCGCGCCTGCGACGATGCGAGTTCGAAGAGATAAAGCGGTCCCACGACGGCCCCATGCTGATTTCTTAAGATTAAGTTTAGGGCCGCAAGCTTTCGTCAGGCTGATGCAGCCGACGCTATGCTCGGAAATCTACTGAACCTTCTCGGTCCGCGGCGCCTGCTTGGACTGCAGGAAGTAGATGATCTCGGCGACCGGCCGGAAGAATTCCGCCGGAATCACCTGGTCGACCTGAACCGCCTCATAGAGCGCGCGCGCCAGCGCCTTGTTCTCGATCACCGGGATCCGGTTCTGCTCCGCGACTTCGCGGATCTTCAGCGCGATCACGTCCATGCCCTTGGCGACGACCATGGGCGCTGCGTTTTCCTCGCGCTTGTAGCGCAGCGCGATCGCGAAGTGTGTCGGGTTGGCGATCACCAGCGTCGCGCGCGAGGCGGATGCGATCATGCGTTGGCGCGAACGGTCGCGCGCCAGCGAGCGCAGGCGCGCCTTGATCAGGGGATCGCCTTCCGCCTGCTTGTGCTCGTCCTTGATCTCCTGCTTGGTCATGCGCAGCTCGCGCCGCCAGTGGAAGCGCGCCCAGGCGAGATCGATCGCGACCAGGACGATGGTGGCGATGCAGATCGCCGAGACGATCCGCATCGCGATGTTGAGAATCATCTCCGGCAGCGCGACCGGATCCGTGTACATCGCCTCGAACGCCCTGGCTTCGGACGAGCGCAGCACGAACACGACGACGACCGTCACCGAGACGAGCTTGAACAGCGACTTGGCGAATTCGACGAGGCCCTGCGTTCCGAACAGCCGGCTCCAGCCGCTGATCGGCGAGATTCGCGACAGCTGCGGCTTGATGCGCTCCAGCACCAGGCGCGGCGCATTCTGCAGCAACGATGCGGCGAGGCCGAACACCGCCAGGGTGACGACCAGCGGCACCAGGAATCGCAACGCCTCGAGGCCCACCACCGTGAGCAGGTTGCGCGCGTCCGCGCCGTTGCTGAGAGGGAAGCCTTCGGGATCGTCGAGCAGGCTCTTCAGCGTCGGCGTCAATTGCTGTACGCCCTGGCCGATCAGGAACGCCTGGATCACCATCAGCGCGGCCATCGAGGCGAAGATAGAAGCCTCCCGAGAGACCGGGATTTTGCCCTGTTCGAGCGAATCGCGGACTTTCTTCTCGGTCGGCTCTTCTGTCTTGCTCTCCTGATCGGATGTTTCTGCCATGCCCGTTCAGCGGTCAGCGGAAGACCAGCTCGTCCTCCTGCTCGGGGTTGAGCTCGATTTCGCCCTTTTCCGCCAGGTCGAGTGCAAGGTCGGTGATGACGCGGCGCGCCTCCAGCACGTCGCGCTGGTTCGACGGCTCGCCGATGGCGAGTTCGTGCTCGACGACGCGGCGGACGCGCGAGGCAACGGAGGACAGGATGAGTTCGCGGAAATGCTTGTCCGTGCCTTTCAGCGCGATAACGATGCGATCGGTCGGCACCTGGTCGAAGATCATGGTGCGCGCCTTCGGGGTCAAATTGACCACGTCGTCGAAGGTGAACAGCAGTTCCTTCAGAACTTCGGCCGACTTCGGACGCTTCTCCGACAAGCTCTTCAGCATGTCCTCGATATGGCCGCGCTCCATCTTGTTGATGATGTCCGCGACGCGCGCGTAGGTGTCGGCGCCGAGGTTGCGGGCGAAATTGAGCGTCAGGTCCTCGTGCAGCGTCTTCTCGAGGACTTTCATGGCGTCGTCGACGATCGGCTTGAGGCTGAGGACGCGCCGCATCAGCTCATTGCGCAGGCTCGACGGCAGCTGGCTCATCACCTTGGCGGCGCAGGACGGCTTGACCTTGGACAGGATCAGCGCCGCGGTTTGCGGATGCTCCTTGGAGAGGTACGTCGCCAGCGAGTTTTCCGACACCGACGAGACGCGGTCCCACACCGACCGGCTCGAATTGCCGAGCAGGTCCGACATGATTGCCGAGACCTGGTCGGCAGGCAGCACGTCGCCGAGTACAGCTTCAAGACCGCCGATGGTGCCGAGAATGTTGGCGCCCATCGAGAACTGCTGAGCGAACTCCTCGACGATCGACTCGAGCTCCTGCGCGGTGATCGGCCGCAGCTCGGCCGCGGCCTTGGTGACGATGCGGATATCCTGCGGCTCGAACTGCGAGAGCACGCTCGCGGCCGCCTGCCGGCCCATGGCCAGCAGGAGTGCCGCGACCTTTTCCGTTCCGCCCAGCGTGGCAACGCCTCGCTGCTTGATAGGAGCGACGCCGACCTGTGCCGCCATGATCAGGTATCACCCTGCCCCAGCGGTCCGACGATCTCTGTGAGCGAGACGCCGAAGCGGGAATTGTCCTCTTCGACGACGACCACTTCGCCGCGGGCAACGACGCGGCCATTGACCACGACGTCGACGGGCTCGCCGACGCGGTGATCGAGTGGAACCACCGCGCCGCGGCCGAGCTTCATCAGGTTCGCGACCGGAATGGTCGCCGAACCGAGCACGACCTGCATCGTGACGGGAATGCGCAGGATGGCATCGACATTGGCGAATTTGCCGGTTTCCTCCGCCGTGCGCGCGGCGATCTCCGCCAGCCGCTCCAGCGGAGACGCATCGGTCTCTCCCGATGCCGATGCAGACTCATAGTCGAAAGATTGCGCCATTTGGTATCGCCTCTTGGTATTTCCGCTCCCGGAGCGTCGCGACGGTCCGATCGCACGTGTCCTTCAAGTCCCGAATTCAATGCTTGTTCGCCTCGGCGCCGCTCACGGTTGAGGCCGGTTGGAGCCCGCTCCGCGCGTCGAGCGCCGCGATCGCCTCGTGGGCCTGATCTATCTTCGTGCTCAGCACGTTGGCGAGCCGGCCGAGATTTGCGGTGGAATCATGCGCGGCGGTGATGACGGTGTCGAAGGCGCCCGCCGTCTCGTGGACGATGGTCGAGAACTCGCCCTGGTAACTGCGCAGCCGCGCCAATTCGCGGTGCATCCGGGTCACCCTCATGCTGGTGAACGCCAGCGCGATCAGCAGCACGGCATCAACGAGATAGGATATCATCGACGAACTCCCGCTTCTGATCGACGGGATCGGCCACCTGCATGGCGTAATAGCCATCGAGCTGGCCGATCTGACACCAGAACAGCACCTGGTTGTTGCTCTCGAGCCGGGCCAGCGTGCGCGGCGTGGCCTCGAGCTCCAGAACCTGCCCCACCTTGAATTGCACGACGTCCTCGAGGGAAATCATCTTCTCGTCGAGCACCGCGCTCAGCGTCACTTCGGTACGGTGAACCTCGCTCTCCATCTGCTCGCGCCAGCGCGGATCGGCCGCGCGGCCGTCGCTGACGACGACGTGGGCGAGCTTCTGCCTGAGCGGATTGAGCGCGGAGTGCGGAATGATCAGGAACATCTGGCCGCCGCGATAGAGCGCCTGCACCATCATGTTCGCGCAGATCGACATATTGCTGGCGCGGCCAATCGCGAGCGACGCCATCGCCGTCTCGACTCGCTCGACACGGAAGGTGACATTGGAGGTGCCGGCGAAGGCGCCCTGCAGCGCCTTGGCGAACCGCTCAAACAGTGCCTGGACCAGCCGGATCTCGATGTTCGAGAAGGTGCGTTCGACGTCGAGCGGCGGTTCGGCGCCGTCGGAGCCGAACATCGCCTCGACCATGGTGAAGACGAAGTCGCGATCCAGCATAATGATGACGCGCGAGTCCCACTGCTCGGCATAGAGCACGGCGGCAACCGCGTTGCCCTCGTAATCCTTGATGATGTCGCCGAGCGGGTCGTTGGTGATGCCGTTGACGGAGAAGTAGCACGGCGTTCCGGCCATCGGCTGCAGGCTGTCGGTGCACGATGCCGCCATGCGATCGAAGATCACATTGAGCATCGGCATGCGTTCGATCGATATGCCGGCGGCGTCCAGCAGGTAGTTCGGCAGCTGCTTCCGCTGATCGACGTCGAGGTCTTCCGTCATCATGCGCGGGCAGCCTTCGGTTCAGCCTCGGTCGCGACGGCCTTCGGACCCGCAATCGTCTCGTTCTCGACCACGTCGATCGACGGCCGTTCGCCGCTCGCGATCATCTTGCGACCGTGCTCGACGGCGATCTGCGGCATGGCGCCGTTCATGAACGCCAGCAGCGTCTGCTTGACGATGATGTAGGGCCGGCAGCGCTTCTCTCGCGTCATCTTGATCTTGATCGCGAAGGGCGAGAGGACACCGTAGGACAGGAAGATGCCGGCGAAGGTGCCGACGAGCGCCGCGCCGATGAAGCCGCCAAGGAGCTTCGGCGACTGGTCGAGCGCGCCCATGGCCTTGATGACGCCGAGCACGGCGGCGACGATGCCGAGCGCCGGCAGCGCCTCGGACACGACCACCATCGAATTGTAGGGCGCCAGCTTGGCCTTCACGATGGTGTGGATCTCTTCGTCCATCAGCGCTTCGATCTCGTGCGTGCGCGCATTGCCCATGATGATGAGGCGGACATAGTCGCAGATGAACTGCAGCAACGGCGGGTCCCCGAGGACGCTCGGGAACGCCTTGAAGATCTCCGAGGACGCGGGATCGTCGATATGCGCCTCGACCTCGTTGCGGCCTTTGCCCCGGAGCTCCCGCATCAGGGCATGGAGCGCTCCGAGCAGATCGAGGTAATAGCGCTCACTCGGCACTGCGCCGGTGATGGCCTGCATGCAGGCCACGCCGGTATCAACGACCGTTTTCCACGGATTGGCGACGATGAAGGTGCCGATCGCGGTGCCCAGGATGATCACGAATTCCCACGGCTGCATGAGCACGGCCAGATGCCCGCCCATGGCGGCAAATCCGCCGAGCAGTGCCGCTACCGTGATGAAAATCCCCACGAAACTGAGCAACGCGCCACTCCATCGCCGATCCCATCGGGAATATCTAGTCGGCGACGCTTGCGCGAGGCTGGCTTCGTGGTCGCCAGCCCCGCGCAAGCAATTGGCGGCAGCTTGAGACGAAGTCGCAACGGCGGCCAGAGGGGCGCGTGCCATGCTATCCACGATCGCGGACTACACCAGACTGACCAAGGACATGGGCAAATCGCTGACGCAGGTCGCGGCCCAGCCGGACGTCAGCCGCGACACCGATTATTTTCTCAGCCATATCGGCAATGTGAAGACGATCGACGACTTCCTGAAGGACTATCGCCTCTACTCCTACGCGATGAAGGCCTTTGGTCTCAGCGACATGACCTATGCCAAGGCGTTCATGCGCAAGGTGCTGACCGAGGGTGTCTCCGACTCCAAGAGCTTCGCCAACAAGCTGACCGACACCCGCTACCGGCAATTCGCCGCCGCCTTCAATTTCGCCGCCCTCGGCGACAAAGCGACCCAGGCCGCCGCGGCCACCACCGGTACGGCGACCCAATACGTCACGCAGACGATGGAGGAGAAGGCCGGCGACCAGAACGAGGGTCTGCGGCTGGCGCTCTATTTCACCCGCAAGGCCTCCACCATCAGCACCTCCTACCAGATCCTCGCCGACAAGGCGATGACGCAGGTGGTCCAGACCGCGCTCGGCCTGCCGTCGACCATAAGCGCGGCAGACATCGACGCCCAGGCCAAGTTGATCACGAGCAAGATCGACCTCACCGATTTCCAGGACCCGGCCAAGGTCACCAAGTTCGTGCAGCGCTTCGCCGCGATGTGGGATGCGACCCAGGCCCAGAACGACATCAACAATGGCAACTCGACCAACTCCGCGCTGGTCCTGATCGGCGGCGCGTCGTCGATGGCCGGCCTGGATACCGACATGCTTACGAAGCTTCAGTCCATCCGGTTCGGAAAGTAAGTCATGCAATCGGCTCTCTATGTGGGATTGTCGGCGCAGGTCGCCCTCGAAAAGCGCCTCCAGACGATCGCCAACAACGTCGCCAACGTCAACACGGCGGCATTCCGCACCGACGTCGTGAAGTTCGAGACCGTGCTGTCGAAGGCCGGCGCGAACCCGGTCGCCTTCTCCTCGCCCGGCGACAACATCATCTCGCGCGAGATGGGCAGCATCACCGAGAGCGGCAACCCGCTCGACGTCGCCGTGGTTGGACAGGGCTGGATCGCCTTCGCCGGCCCGAACGGCACGGTCTATACGCGCGACGGCCGCCTCCAGATCGCCCCCAACGGCGACCTTCAGACCGTGTCCGGCTTCCCCGTGATCGATGCCGGCGGCGCGCAGATCACGCTCGACCCGAACGGCGGACCGATCGCGATCGCCCGCAGCGGCGCGATCACCCAGGACAACAACGAGATCGGCTCCATCGGCCTGTTCAACATTCCCGCCGATGCCAATCTCGAGCGCTACGGCAATTCCGGCGTCACGCCGGACCGGCCCGCGACCGCCATCGCCGATTTCTCCCGCGACGGCTTCAAGCAGGGCTATGTCGAGGGCTCCAGCGCCAATCCGATGATGGAATTGACGAAGCTGATCGCGGCTTCGCGCGCCTTCGACGGCACCAATTCGATGATCGAGGGCACCGAGAGCTCGCTCCAGAACGCAATCCGGACGCTGGGCGAGCCGGGCAAATAGACTGCGCTGCATGCGCATTGAGGGTGGACGGTTTCCTTGAACGCTCTTCGGCAACTCGAGTGGGCGCTGCTGGAGCTTCAGCAGAGCACTCCCCTGGCCAGCGTCAGCGGCGCGATCTCCGAGATCGCTCCGACGCATTTCCGCGTCTCCGGCCTGTCGCGCTTCGTCAGGCTTGGTGAACTGATCGGCGTCAACTCCGGCGGCAAGCCCCAGATCGGCGAGGTGGTGCGGATCGACAGCGAGGGCATCATCGCCAAGCCGTTCGACCGGCAGTTCGCCGGCGGCCTCGGCTCGGTTGCCTACCGGATGCCGCCACTGTCCTTCGCGCCCGATCCGAGCTGGAAGGGCCGCGTCATCAACGCGCTCGGCGCGCCGCTCGACGGACAAGGTCCCCTCACCCCGGGATCGCGCACCGTCTCGGCGGAAGCCGAGGCGCCGGCGGCCATGAAGCGGGCGCGCGTCCACAAGCCGCTGCACACCGGCGTGCGCGTCATCGACCTGTTCGCCCCGATCTGCGCCGGCCAGCGCGTCGGCATCTTTGCCGGCTCCGGTGTCGGCAAATCGACGCTGCTGGCGATGCTGGCCCGCAGCCAAGGCTTTGACACCGTCGTGCTGGCGCTCGTCGGCGAACGCGGCCGCGAGGTGCGCGAATTCATCGAGGACGTGCTCGGCGCCAACCGCAGCCGCGCCATCACCATCGTATCGACGGGAGATGAAAGCCCGATGATGCGGCGGCTGGCACCGAAGACCGCCATGGCGGTCGCCGAATATTTCCGCGACCGGGGCGAATCGGTCCTGCTGGTGGTCGATTCGATCACCCGTTTCGCCCATGCCGCCCGCGAGGTCGCCCTCGCCGCCGGCGAGCCTGCGGTCGCCCGCGGTTACGCACCGACGGTCTTCACCGACCTGCCCCGCCTGCTGGAGCGCGCCGGCCCCGGCGAGGAGGGATCCGGGACGATTACCGGCATTTTCTCCGTGCTGGTCGACGGTGACGATCACAACGAGCCGATCGCCGACACCATCCGCAGCACCCTCGACGGCCACATCGTGCTCTCCAGGCACATCGCCGACCAGGCGCGCTATCCCGCCGTCGATGTTCTGGCCTCGGTCTCCCGCCTCGCCCACAACGTCTGGGACCCCGAGGAGCGCGAATTGGTGAGCAAGCTGCGCACCATGATCGCCAAATACGAGGACACGCGCGATCTTCGCCTGATGGGCGGATATCAGACGGGGCGTGATTCGGGTCTCGACCAGGCCGTCGACATGGTCCCGAAGATCTACAGCGCCATGCGGCAGGACGCCTCGGCAGGGCCGAGCGCCGATCCATTCCGCGAGCTGCGAGACATGCTCAAGGGCGACTAGCCGGGCGCGGCCGGCGCGCCCGTCGTCGTCGACCTGCTCATTATCGCGACAGTCGATCACGCATACCGCTGCGCCTCCGGCGCATGCGCACCCGTCGCCAACTGCTGCTTTCCGTCGCGCGCTAGCATCGGCCGTTCAGTGGAGATCGCGCCGCCGAGGCGAAAGCGATCCGGCGAACCCGTCTCGCTGTCATTATCACAACAACCGCTGCGTGCAATCTCTACGAGTTCCATTGCCGATTCTGTGACGGATCGCGCAAGTTGTGGATGACGCGCCGCTGCGCGTCACCGTCATGCACAAGCTTCCATCAATTTGCATCAACGGCGGACAGCAACAGGCGTGCAATCAAACCGTCGCACATTTGCGTGCAAGTAGCTTGTTACACTGCGTATTACGATCACCATCATGTGTCCTGACGAACGAGATTGTCTTGAACGTTACAATCGCTTCGAGCGACAGCCAGTCTTCGGGAGCGTCTCTACTTGATTTTGTTGAGAAGCTCATTCATCGTTTCGATGGAATACAAGAAACGTCTGCGTGTGACTTGAACTTCAGGGGCTACGGTTGAACAATACCGATCCATCGTCCGGCTGTGACGGCAACTCGGGCTTTCGTTCGACGACGCCACGATTGGCACACCATCATCGACACAGCTTCTCGCGCCGTATCTCGCAGGGTCCATCTGTCGAGTTCGGCGGCAGAACAGTCCGTGCTTTCGCGCGAGAGCCTGGCTCTGCGCATGTGTCGGATGTTGTGGTTGGTACGGCTTCTCGCGAAGGACTGGTGCGCAACGACGGAAGGCGGCTCCGGGGCGCCGCAGACGTGATATCCGGGGCAAGGTAGGAATTTATGCCGTTGGCACGCGAGGCCGTCGAGCTGCTGGTTCAGGCGGCCAGAGCCTGGTATTTCGAAGGCAATCAGCACGGGTTGCGCGACCGGGAATGGATGGCGCTGCGCTTTCTTCACCGCGCCAACAGGTTCTCGCGCACGCCGTCCGCGCTGGCCGGCTTCATCGGCGCGACCCGGGCCACGGCATCGCAGATCGTGAAGACGCTGGAAGCCAAGTCCTTCCTGGTGCGAAAGCCGTCGCACGAGGACAAGCGGTCCGTCGTGCTGCACGTCACCGCGCAAGGCGAGAAATGCCTGAGCCAGCACGACCCGATCAATCACGTGGTGAACGCGGTCACGTCTCTCGGCACCGACGAATGCGTCAGGCTGCGCGACTCGCTGCGCGAGATCCTCAATCATCTCGACGCGGCCCATCAGCGGCTCGATGCCAGCATCTGCCGCGACTGCATGTTTCTCGCCGAACGCAGTCCCGGCGCGGGCAAGGGACGCGCGAGCGCCGAATTCATGTGCCGGCTGTACCGCGCCCCGGTTTCTCTCGAGGAGACCGAGCTCCTCTGCACCAGCTTCGAGCGCACCCGCGACCGCCCGAAGATCGAGGGGCATCTCGACCGCGCGCGCATGGCGAGCCAGGGATGAGGCGGGAGTTCGCGACGTGATGGAACGCGCAAGTTTCGGGCGAATGCGATCGCCGGCGCTTGCGTAAAGTTTCTCAGCGGTATCGTTCTTTGAAACACTCGTTTCCTCCGGTCTCCCGGACGCGCTGACCAAGCACGGGAGCATAGTGGCGCACGCTCCCTCCACGTCGTTGCGAGCGCAGCAAAGCAATGACGGAGTATGAGACATCGGCGTCGTCCTCCAAGTACCCCTGTCGTTCCCCGCGACCCGGCTACGCCAAGGCTTCGCCGGGGCTGAGGTCCAGGGCCGCCGAAGCTTTAGCGTAGGCGGCAAGCGGGGGAATCCTGTACGCCGCGGCCTCTCGGCTCAATCACAGCCGTCTCTGGAATACTGGATCGCCCGGTCAAGCCGGGCGACGACAGCGAGTGCCTGGTCGCAGACACGCCTTCGCATCCTCGCGGCATGTTTCGCCCGAGTTTTGCCTGGTCACTCCACCCTCGAAGCCAAGAGGGCGCAGGGAAGGCCGGGTGCTGACCTCGCACCCGCGGTCCGCTGCGCGAAAGGTAACGCAAGGAAACCGCACAGCAGCATACAGGTGGTGCCAATCACTCGGCCTTCCCTGCGCAGGGAAGAATTAATGAGCAAAAAATGTAGCTAAATCAATTCCATGTGGTTGTTGTGTTTACATTTGTGTCGCGATCCGGTGACGGTTCGGCCGCGAAAATATATATGAATGCCTATGAACCCCTGTGGATGGCGGTGAAGGCTGGCGGCGGTCGCTCCCACCAGTGCACTGAGTGATTTTGCGCGTCTCGGGCAATCAGGGTTATGCACGCCAGAGGGCTTTTGGTTCCGCTAAGTCATTAATGGATATAAACAATTTGAAGATGTGATCCGAAGCGAGTGTTGCAGCTCGGCTACAGCAACCACGGGGCGAACGAACTACTGTTGATTCGTCGGGCGGGGCTTATCGCCCTATCGAACTGCTTTCTGAGGAGATTACTTGTATGAAAAAATTTCTGGTTGCTGCGGTCGGGATGATGGCCGTTGGATTGTCCGCTCCGGCGTCGGCGGCTGACTTGGCGGCGCGTCCGTACACCAAGGCACCGCCTCCGATCGTGGCACCGATCTACGACTGGACCGGCTTCTACATCGGCGGCAATGGTGGCTGGGCGCAGAACCACAACTGCGTGGATTTCCTTGACGCGGCCGGCGTAGCCGTAGCTTCCGGCTGCCGCGATCGGTCCGGTGGCGTCATCGGCGGCCAGCTCGGTTATCGCTGGCAGGCCAGCCAGTGGGT